>JAWSVD010000343.1:0-6023 GCA_033852095.1 Granulosicoccaceae bacterium
GCAGCGGGCTTGTGTTTCGCCGTTGTCCAGCACCTGCATGGGGATACCGATACACATCAGCTGTCTTCTCGCTGGTGGTGCAGGTCCACGCCCATGGCTGATTCGTTCAGGGGGCAGGGCTTGGGGTCAAATGCCAGCTGTGGATTTGCCAGCACGCGTGCATCTCCGCTGCGCATGGCCTGCTCTTCGCTGGGGCGCTCGTTTTCGTATTGCTCCAGCGCCAGCTCCAGTGGGCCCAGGTGCTCGTGCAGCGCTAAAGGCCGCTGCCGCTTGTGGGCCTCAATGCCGTGTTCCGCCAAATAGCGCAAGGCCTCTTGCAGGGCTGGCTGTAACTGTGCGCGGACGGGCTCGCGCAGGCTGCCGCCGTAATCATCTATCTCCACGGGCTGCACACCGATCAGGAGCATCTCATCTGGGTAGTCGCCCATCATTTCCGCCAGCGCCAACACCTCCTGAAACCCGGTCTGGTGCAGGCTGATTTTCTTGGCACCGAGAAACTTTGGCACCTGCTCATCCTTCACCAGCTTGAGCTCGCCACCCGCAAGGCCGTAGTCCACTGCGTCGAAGACCAGCAGCAGGTCTGCATCGCGTATCTCTTGTACGAGGTAGATGCCCTGCGTGCCGCCATCGAGCAATCGAACGTTCTCAGCGAAGCTGTATTGCGCGTTGAGATTTTCAACTGCGCGTACCCCAAAGCCCTCATCTGCCCAGAGAACATTGCCAATACCAAGGATAAGAACGCGCGGGCTGTGCATCATTTTTTCATCGACCTTTTGCCTGAAAACGAGGCTTCTAAAGAGTGCTTGCTGTGGGTGGCACTATGCTGCCGTTCAGGCTATCGCATATGCGCATGCACTGGAAGCTTTCTTTTCATATTAGATTAATAGTGGAATTCAATATCTCATTTCCTCTGTCTGCTGCCGGGCCAATGTTTCGCCTGCCGGTGCTTTTAGGCGCTGAAATACTGCAGTGTTCGCCGTGCAAACTTGGCTTCCAGTTTGGTTGCTGCGCTGGAAGACTTTTTGTTTTTAAGCCACGGAATACAGGTCGATACAGCTGCATCCTATTGATATATAACTAAATATAATTTGGCAGGAATTATGCTTGTCGTTGTTTGAGCACCGACGTTAGCAGGCGCCCAAACAGCGCCCCCTTAAGGCGAAGGTCTCACCATTATTATAAAAAAAGGGGAGAACTCCACCATGGTGGAAACTTATTACGACGTGCTGCGCAAACAAGGCATTTCTCGACGCAGCTTCCTGAAATTTTGCAGCTTGTCTGCCGCCGCCATGGGCTTAGCGCCCAGTTTTGCCGGCAAGATAGCGCATGCTATGGAGACTAAGCCGCGCATCCCGGTGCTGTGGTTGCACGGCCTGGAATGCACCTGCTGCTCTGAGAGTTTTATCCGCTCCGCGCACCCGCTGGCCAAGGACGTCATCTTGTCGATGATCTCTCTGGACTACGACGACACCATCATGGCCGCGGCGGGGCATCAGGCCGAAGCGATCATTGAAGAGATCATCGAAGAGCACAAGGGCAATTACATTGTCGCGGTGGAGGGCAACCCCCCGCTCAACGAAGACGGCATGTACTGCATCATCGGCGGCAAGCCCTTTACCGATCAGCTGAAACACGCGGCAGAGCATGCCAAGGCCGTCATCTCCTGGGGATCATGTGCCAGCTGGGGCTGCGTACAAGCGGCCCACCCGAACCCCACGCGCGCCACGCCGGTGCACAAGGTCATCACCGACAAACCCGTGATCAAGGTGCCGGGTTGCCCGCCCATCGCCGAGGTCATGACCGCGGTGATCACCTATATCCTGACCTTCGAGCGTTTTCCCGAGCTGGACCGCCAGGGCAGGCCGAAGATGTTTTACAGCCAGCGCATCCACGACAAATGTTATAGGCGGCCGCACTTTGACGCCGGGCAATTTGTGGAGAAGTGGGACGACGACGCGGCGCGCAAGGGTTACTGCCTCTACAAGATGGGCTGCAAGGGGCCGACCACCTACAACGCCTGCTCCACCGTGCGTTGGAACGGCGGCCTGAGCTTTCCCATCCAAGCGGGCCATGGCTGCATTGGTTGCAGTGAAGACGGCTTTTGGGACAAGGGCGGCTTCTATGAACGCCTCACTAATATCCACCAGTTTGGTGTGGAATCTAACGCCGACAAGGTCGGTGCCAGCACGGCCGCCGTGGTCGGTGCAGCCGCCGCCGCTCACGCCGCCGTCAGCGCAATCAAGCGCGCCCAGCAGAAGGAAGTCTAAAGATCATGTCTATCATTCAAACCCCCAACGGATTTAAGCTCGACAGCGGCGGCCAGCGCGTGGTCGTGGACCCGGTCACGCGCATCGAAGGGCACATGCGCTGCGAGGTGAACCTGGACGAAGAGAACATTATCCGCAACGCCGTCTCCTCCGGGACCATGTGGCGCGGGCTGGAAGTTATATTAAAAAACCGAGACCCACGCGACGCCTGGGCCTTTGTGCAGCGCATTTGCGGTGTTTGCACAGGCACCCACGCCCTGACGTCGGTGCGCGCGGTGGAGGATGCGCTCGGCATCAACATCCCCGAGAATGCCAACTCCATCCGCAACATCATGCAACTGACCCTGCAGATACACGATCATTTGGTGCATTTTTACCACCTGCACGCGCTGGATTGGGTCAATCCCGTCAACGCGCTCAAGGCGGACCCCAAGGCCACGTCCTTATTGCAACAGGCCACATCGCCGCACCACCCGCTGTCATCTCCGGGTTATTTTCGTGACGTGCAGACGCGCCTGAAAAAATTCGTCGAGAGTGGCCAGCTCGGTCCCTTTAAGAACGGCTACTGGGATAACCCGGCGTACCTGCTGCCACCCGAAGCCGATCTAATGGCTGTCACCCATTACTTGGAGGCGCTGGATTTCCAGAAAGACATCAGCGCCATTCGCACGGTGTTTGGCGGCAAGGACCCGCACCCCAACTGGCTGGTGGGCGGGGTGCCTTGCCCGATCAACATCGACGGCGAGGGATCGGTGGGCGCACTGAACATGGAGAGCCTGAACCGCGTTTCATCGCTTATCGACAAGACCATCACCTTCGTCAAAAACGTCTACGTGCCGGATATTCTTGCGGTGGGGAAATTCTACAAGGGCTGGCTCTACGGCGGCGGGCTGTCGTCGACCAATGTCATGGCCTACGGTGATATTCCCGATCGCGCCAACGATTTCAGTCCCAGCAACTTGATGATGCCCGTCGGCGCGATCATCAACGGCAACCTCAACGAAGTACACGACATCAACCTGCGAGATCCGGACGAGATACAGGAGTTCGTCTCGCACAGCTGGTACAGCTACCCGGATGAGTTGGTTGGCTTGCACCCCTGGGATGGTATCACCGAGCCGAACTACAAACACGGCCCTGGCCTCAAAGGCACGCGAACCAACATCAAACAACTGGATGAATCGGCCAAGTACAGCTGGATCAAGGCGCCGCGCTGGAAGGGCCATGCGATGGAGGTCGGCCCATTGGCGCGCTACATCGTGGGCTACGCGCAGGGCCATGAGTATTTCACCGAGCAGATCAACCGCACCCTGAGCGCACTCGATGTGCCCATAACGGCGCTCTACTCCACCTTGGGGCGCACAGCCGCACGCGGCTTGGAGGCGGAGTGGGCCGCAGACCAGATGCGTTATTTCATGGACAAGATGATCGCCAACATCAAAGCGGGGGACGAGAATACCGCCAATGTAGACAACTGGGAGCCCAAGACCTGGCCGACCGAATGCAAGGGCGTGGGCTTCACCGAGGCACCACGCGGCGCCTTGGCGCATTGGATCCGCATCAAAGACACCCGCATCGACAACTACCAGTGTGTGGTGCCCACCACCTGGAATGGCTCACCGCGTGACAACCAGGGCAACATCGGTGCTTTTGAAGCCGCCCTGATGAACACCAAGGTGGAGCGCGCCGAGGAGCCGGTGGAGATACTGCGTACATTACACAGCTTTGACCCGTGCCTGGCGTGTTCAACACACGTGATGAGTGAAGACGGCAAAGAGATGGCCAATGTGAAGGTTAGCTGAATGCACACCGAGGATATACGCTATGACAAGCAAGACATTTGAGACCCACAAAGAGTCACAAATCTACGTCTATGAAGTCCCGGTGCGCATCTGGCACTGGATCAACGCATTGGCGATCATCGTCTTGTGTATCACCGGCTATTTTATTGGCAGCCCGTTGCCGAGCATGCACGGCGAGGCATCCGACTATTTTGTGATGGGCTATATGCGCTTCGCCCACTTTGCCGCGGGTTACGTGATGGCCGTGATGTTCATTGGTCGCGCCTACTGGGCGGTAGTCGGCAACGAGCACGCGCGGGAGATCTTCCTGCCGCCCTTCTGGCGACTCAGCTTTTGGGGCGGCGTCTGGCACGAGATATTGTGGTATTGCTTCTTAGTCAAGGAGCCGCACAAATACACAGGCCACAACCCCTTGGCGGCGCTGTTCATGCACTTCATTTTTGTCTGGGGCGTCGTCTTCATGATCGTGACCGGCTTTGCGCTGTACGGGGAGGGCACCGGCATGGGCAGCTGGCAATTCAAGATGTTCAGCAGCTGGGTTATCCCGCTGTTCGGGCAAAGCCAAGACGTGCACACCTGGCACCATCTGGTGATGTGGGCGATCATCTGCTTCGTGATCATCCACATCTATGTGGCCGTGCGCGAGGACATCATGTCGCGCCAGTCCATCATCAGCTCCATGATCAGTGGCTGGCGTGGCTTCAGGGACAACCGCGATGACAAGGAGGGCGACGACTGACGCCTGCAGCTCCGCTCAGGGCGGCAGTGCTACGCTGCCGCTCTGGGGCTTTGGTTTCGCTTTTCTTTATAAGAATGCTCCACCCCACCCCAGTGCCTGCGTCGAGATCCTATTAGCTGCGCAAAATGGGATTCTATTGTGGGGCCGAATTTAATCGGGCAATGCCGCTTGAGGCTGTCTTGCTCGGTTTACTGGTGCTGGGTTGAAGCTTTTATGGCTTCGATGCCCTCTTTCGCCGGGCGGGCGAGTCACTTTTTAGTGCTAAAAAGTAACCAAAAAGGCACGCCCATGTCCTCGTATTGCTGTGCAAAAACACTGCGTTGCTCAGCTCGGCGGGGCCAGGCAAAAACTCGCTTCGCTCAAACACTTGCCAGGCTTAATCCCGCCAAGCCTGCGCTACTCGTTCGAAGCCACAAGGGGAGGGGGAAATGCGGATGCGCTTCGCTTATGCCGCCCTACGATAAAGCCGGCTCTTCCGCTAGTGCGGTGTCATTATTCGCCCCGGTGCCTAAGGCGAGATTGTGTTTGCTGCGCAAACTCGGATACCGCTGCGCTACTTCCGGGCTACACCGGGTGCAGCATCGCGGAAGCATGCAGGCTCAACAAGCCATCCCGTATCACCGGCCTCGTAGGGCGGACAAGCCGCAGGCGCCTCCGCGGCATGCCTCGCCATCACGCTCCGTGTAACGCGGATGCGCTTCGCTTATGCCGCCCTACAGCTACAAACCACTTTGCCTCAGGGCTCGCTTCTGCTGCTCAGAAGTCGCAAACCCGCCAAAGTGAAGAAGGCCCCTAGCGTGTTTTGAATAAACCGGCGCGACTTCCCGTACAGGCGGACCATGGCGGGCGTGGAAAACGCCACGGCATACAAAATGTGCACAATGATCGATAGGATGAAAGTGCCAATCACAATTGCGGCCCCGACCCATAGCGGGGCATTGTCTTGCAGGCCTAGGGATATAATCGCTATCCACGCCAGCGCCGCTTTGGGGTTACTCATTTGGATGATATAGCCTCGGCCAAAATACCCCGCTGGGGTGCGGCCCCCACCGGCCAGTGCTTTGGCCTCTAAAGTCTGTGAAGTCGCGGCTGATTTGAAGGACTTGTAGGCTAACCACAGCAAATAAATGCCGCCGAAGACCTTTATCAGAAACAGCGCCGACGCATAGGCTGCCAGAACCGCTGACAAGCCGAACACCGTCAGAAGTGCCCAGG
>JAWSVD010000344.1:0-221 GCA_033852095.1 Granulosicoccaceae bacterium
GAGAGTTAACGGGACAGCAGTGTTGGTTTTTCCAAAATAGTATTTATGGAATTATTGATTCATGCGTGATTTTTGGCTCTAAGCTCTGGAGTGATTCGGCGGGTTTACGGTTGGCTTGGTGACTGGGCGAGCGGGGTTGAGGTGGGCTTGGCTTTGGCGGGGGGGGAATCGTGTCGATCAGGGTGGGTAGAGTTTTTTTGTTGCCGCTTGTTCTGCAGATC
>JAWSVD010000344.1:257-725 GCA_033852095.1 Granulosicoccaceae bacterium
GAAAGGCTGGCGTCGATGGCGCCGCGTTTGTCGTTGCGTAAAATCCGCCCAGTGGCATCGACGAGTTCGATGTAGCCTTTTTCCGAGCAGGGAATGCCGGGGGCTTGGTGCTTTATCTCGACGCCTTGGAACCGGCAGAGTTTGTCGGGGATTTCGCCTTTGCCGGCAGCTTCGATGCGTTGCTTGATGCTGGTGTAGTCGCTTTCTTCGGGCGTGTCGGCCATGTCGGCTCGGATGGGGTTGAGGGCGACCGGGCGGCGTTCCGATAGGCCATGCACGTGAGGATCGCTTGCTCGCTGAGAAGTGCCTGGGATTTGAATCTCGCTTCCCAGTACTTGCCCGTGACTTCGTCCTCTTCGTTGGCTTTGCGCGCAATGTGCTCATTCAAAGCACCCATGAACCAGGAAATATTGGTGAGCCGTTTTCGCCAGCGTTTTGCTTCTTTCTTGAGCAGTTTAAGTTCAGGAG
>JAWSVD010000345.1:0-11396 GCA_033852095.1 Granulosicoccaceae bacterium
GTCATCAGCGCGCCCTTTATCGGCAACGCCCAAGCGGCCAGCACAACCACATGGAAAATTCAGACTTCTTGGCCTGGCGGTATCGGGCTAGAGATTTTTAAAGACTGGTGCAACGGTATCGTTGAAAAAACGGGCGGCGAATTAGCATTTCAACCTTTCGGCGCGAAGGATGTTGTCGGTGATTTCCAGCTCTTTGACGCAGTGAAAAACAATGTCATCGACGCGATGAACCCCTTCACCCTGTACTGGGCAGGTCGAATGCCGGCAGCTGTGTTCCTGAGTTCATACCCCATGGGCCTGAGAAACCCACACGAGTGGGATGTCTTTTTCTACGGCCTGGGTGGTATCGAAATAGCCCGCGACCTGTTTGCTAAGCAGGGAATGCACTATGTCGGTCCAATCCACCACGGCCCGAATATCATTCACTCCAAAGTGCCGATCACCTCTATTGATGATTTCAGAGGGCGCAAAATGCGCCTTCCCGGTGGCATGGTTGCCGAACTGTTCCAAGCAGCAGGCGCTAAAACGACGCTGCTGCCGGGCTCTGAAATTTTTGCTGCGCTTGAAAAAGGCACCATTGATGTGGCTGACTATGTTGGCCCTGCGATAAACCATGCGCTGGGTTTCCATCAAGTCACTGATTTTATTTCCATGGGACCGCCTGGCTTTATGTCCATATACCAACCCGTCGATCTGATGGATCTCACGGTTGGAAAAAAAGCGTGGGAAAGTGTGTCACCTGCGATGCAAAGTTTCGTTGAATCGGAAGTCCATGTGTATTCAGATATTCATCACGCGAAGATACAAAAAGCCGACCAAGATGCGTGGGGGAAATTTGAAGAAGCAGGCACCATTGTCTCTCGCCTCGGCGAATCTGATATAGAAGCTTTCACCAAGCTCGCTATTCCTCTGTGGTTTAAATGGGCCAACAAAAATGCTGATGCTGCGAAGGTTTTCAAAATCCAACTTGATTACATGATGTCAGGCAGTCTTGGTTATGTCACACCTGAGATGATCAAGGGTCAAAAGCTCAATTTCTAGACACACTTCCTGATTTTCCGACAGTACATTCAAGTAATAAATGGGTGCCAGTAAAGCAATTTCTTTGCTGGCACCTTTTCAGTCTATCTTGGAGTTCAGTGAGCCATCATGCCCAATTTAAGCTTTGTTCTACCCCATTGGATGTACTGGTTTGGCTTAGTCGCTTTCCCTTTGCTTGCCATGTACATGTTTCGAAAAACGGCCAACAATCCCAGCACAAACAACAACGCGAATTATGGAATTGCCTATTTTCTGCTGCTAACAGCGGGTTTCATCGGCATGCACCGGCTCTACCTCAGAAACCTCTGGGGCTTGCTGTATATACCGCTGTTCGTCTTGTTGCTCTACTCAAATGCCGCGCACCGTGATATCCGCATTGATGTGACCAACGCAAGGACCTTGATCATGAAAAGTGAATTCATGGTCACGCGCGAAGAAAAAAACCTGAGTAACGGCCGCGAAGGCGCGCAAGCCAAGATCGAAGAACACCAGAAAAACCTCGAAACAGGCCGCTCTGATAAGGCCGATGCTGAGGCCAAGCAATCCTTTTGGGACAAGACTGTCGTGGCTGTGGCCTTGGTTATTTTGGCAGGGCTTGTGATAGACGCGCTGCTCATGCCGCTGCTGTTACTTCGCTGTCACAGATTGGATGAGAGCGACCCGATTCATCAATCCGAAATAGACATCGGGTCGATTACAGCCGAAGGCGGCGATATTGAAGGGGAGGACAATTGCTTCGCACTTTTGGTTGGAAAGACCAATCAATTCGCCGGTACATTTGTGGCCTATTGGTCTGTGATCGCCGTTGTTGTCTATTACTACGAAGTCATCGCCCGCTATGTGTTTAATTCCCCCACTAACTGGGCACACGAAGGGATGTTTTTGATGTTTGGCGCCCAATACCTGATCGCGGGTGGGTTTTGCCTGCGCGAGAACGCCCATGTCAGGGTTGATGTCTTTTACGCTAACTTCTCCAAGCGCACAAAAGCCAAGGTTGACATTGTCACTTCGATGTTCTTCTTCATCTTCCTGCTCTCTCTGTTGGTATCTGGTTGGACCTTTTTCATGGATTCATTTTCGGTCAGAGAAGTCTCTTTCACTGAGTGGGGGATTCAGTACTACCCTGCCAAGCTCTCGATTTCTCTGGGGGCCTTGCTGCTACTGCTGCAGGGTTTTGCAAGATTATTGAATGACATCAATACACTGAGGCTTAGTCAATAACATGGGCGTAGAAATAAGTATCGGTTGGCTCACCTTGATCATGTTCGGTTCGCTGGCCGTATTGCTGATGGCTGGCCTGCCCTTGTCATTTGTGACTGGCGGCCTCGCTTGCGTGTTTTTGTTCATTTTTGGCGATGCACAAATGCTCAATATTTTGCCATCGCGCATTTTCCCGCTCATGACGGATTACCAACTGTCGGCAATTCCGCTGTTTATCTTCATGGCCTCGATGTTGGAGCGGGCGGGGATCATCGAAGAACTCTTTGATATGGTGTACAAGCTGCTCGGCGGCCTCAAAGGCGGACTGGCAGTCAGCACCATCATAGCGTCCACCATTCTGGCGGCTATGTGCGGCGTTATCGGGGCCACGGAAGTGACCATGGGCATGATCGCCCTGCCAGCGATGATGAAACGCGGCTACCACCCGAGCATCGCCTGCGGCTCAATTCTCGCCGGTGGCACTTTGGGCATTTTGATCCCCCCCTCTATTCTCGCGATCCTGTTTGCCGTCGTTGCACAGCAATCGGTTGGCGAGCTGTTCATCGGCGCCGTGGTGCCTGGCCTGATCTTGTCGTTCATGTACATTGGATACGTCATTATCAGGTGCACCCTAAACCCGTCTCTGGGACCGGCACTGCCCGAAGCCGACCAAGTTTCCAGGCGAGAGAAATTTCGCCTGCTCGGTAATATGGTCGCTCCCATTGTCTTGGTGTCGATAGTGCTGGGCGTTATCTTCACGGGCATTGCCACACCAGTGGAAGCGGCAGGCATAGGCACCTTTGGTGCAATCGTCGTCTCAGCACTGCATCGACGGCTCAGCTGGGGAAACCTTCGAGAGGCTGTTCTAACGACCTTGCGCGTCACCGGCATGGTGCTTTGGATTATTTTCGGTGCCACCTTGTTTGTCGGGTTTTACGTCATCAATGGCGGCCAAGAATTCATCAACGCGTCGTTGCTGTCTACCGGTCTAGGCCCCTACGGCATTCTGATGGTGATGATGGTCATACTGGTGATTCTGGGTATGTTTTTGGATTGGGTTGGCATTCTATTATTAGCGGTGCCTATCTTTATCCCCTTGATGAAAACCATGTCTTTCGACGGAGTTTTTGGCTTCGCTGGCGTAGCACCGGAGGAAGCCGCGTTGTGGTTTGGGGTTGTCTATATGGTGAACATGCAAATGTCTTTCATCAGCCCGCCCTTTGGATATGCCTTGTTTTATTTGAAAAGCGTGGCGCCTCCAGAAGTCACCATGGCACAGATCTACCGCTCCTCACTGCCGTTTTTGCTGCTGCAGGCGACAGGCCTCGCGCTCTGCATTATCTTCCCCGAAGTTGTATTGTGGCTACCAAGACAAGTGTATGGATAGAGCCTTGATCACGGCAATCCGTGAATGTGCATCAGACTCTATCACCCAGCCTGAAATTTGAAACTTCGCAGCCGAGGCCCCGCTAATGCCGCACAGCCTTAGCTTGTTTCGGTACAGCGAAGTCGACGAGATCATCGCAGCCTTGGACGCCTTATTGGCAGCGAGGGCTCACGCCCCCGCTGAGCATCAGGCCGCGCGACAGCAACCCGACTCTGCGATCAACAATCTTCGCTTGCCAATTGCAGTCGCGATCCGTATGTTCTGATCTTCAATCAGCAGCCAGCTCACGCGGGCTGTTAACAAATCTTCAGGGCGAGGTGAAATTCCTCACTGGTGGTAGCGGGATACGTCCCGGAGCCCACGAGCGGCCCGGACCCTGTCCGGGTGTCAGCAGATCTGGTCCAACTCCAGAGCCAACGGTTAGAGTCCGGATAAGAGAAGATTCAGCGTTGTTGCGCGCACCCTGCCGATGAGCAGAGCGGGCGGTACTGGGCATCCGCCACCGCGGGGGCCTGTGCTTTCCCGCCCTCTGCCTTGCACGGTGGCCCTGCGCCTGTGCTGTATGACGCCCTGTGTTGCGCTACGTGAGGAGATCCACGCAATGACAGGCATGCTGTTTATATTCGCCGCCAGCACCCTATGGGCCATCGACACCCTGATTCGCTACCCGCTGCTGAGCAGCGGTGTGTCCGCGACTCATATTGTCTTTGTGGAACACCTGATCCTCAGCGCCGCGATGCTGCTGTGGCACGCGCGCAGCCTGCCGAGCACCCTGAGGGGGCTGTTGCCACACTGGCGCCTGCTGCTGTTGATCGGCGGGCTGGGCTCAGCCCTGGGCACCCTCGCCTTCACTCAGGCCTTTGCTCATATCAGCCCCACCCTGGTGATCTTGCTGCAAAAGCTGCAGCCGATCGTGGCGATAACGGCGGCGTGGTTTATCCTCGGCGAGCGCTGGAACGCCAACTTCCCCCTGCTGGCCGGGCTTGCGGTGATCGGCTCGCTGACCATGATGCTGCCCGATATTTTGGCTTTCGGCGAGAGCGGATCGCTGCACGGTTACAGCGGTTTTAAGGACTCGATCAGCGGCTATGGGCTGACCCTGCTGGCGGTGGTTGGCTGGGGGCTGTCCACTGTGTTCGGCCGCCGGCTGTGCAATGCAGGCGTGCAACCGAGCGCGTTGATGCTGGGGCGTTTTTTGGCGGGCTGCCTGGTGATGCTGCCGCTGGCGCTGCGCCAACCCGAGGGCCTGGTGCAGCTGGACGCCAGCACCCTGCAAAAAATCACAGCCATGGCCTTGATCGCAGGCCTGCTGGGCATGGCGCTCTACTACCGGGGCTTGCAGCGCCTGCCAGCGCACATCGCCACCCTCTGCGAGCTGTTCTTTCCTGTCGCGGCGGTGTTTGTGAATTGGCTGTGGCTGGATCAGAGTATTGGCGTACACCACGGTTTCGGGGCTGTGGTATTGACTGCTGCAGCGCTGTTGGCACAGCGTAGAAGTTAGCCGAAACGCGGATGCGCTTCGCTTATTCGCCCTACAGATTCTGCGCAGATCCAAGCCTGCACCGGACATCGTAGGGCTGTTAAGCCGCAGGCGCACCGGCGGCATGCCCCGCAATCTTGCAGCTAGACACGCGGATGCGCTTCGCTTTATTCGCCCTACAGATTCTGCGCAGATCCAGGCCTGCACCGGACATCGTAGGGCCGTTAAGCCGCAGGCGCACCGGCGGTATGCCCCGCAATCTTGCAGCTAGACACGCGGATGCGCTTCGCATATTCGCCCTACGGATTCCGTGCAGGTCCAAGCAAGAGCAGCGCCTTGTAGGGCCGGTTGGGCGCAGGCGCATCGGCGGTGTGCCATGCGCCTGCGATTTTTCCTAGCGCGGCAGCGCTTGAGCGGCTGCTGCGATGGCGGTGATGGCGTCCCAGTCACCCGCGGCGATCTGCGCTTTGGGCGCCAACCACGATCCGCCCACACACATCACGGAGCTGAGCGCCAGGTAGTCGGCTGCGTTGCTGGTGCTGATGCCGCCGGTGGGGCAGATCAGCAGCTGGCCGAAGGGACCGGCGAGCGCTTTGAGCGCTGGGATGCCGCCGTTGGCTTCGGCGGGGAAGAATTTCAGGCGGGTGTAGCCGTACTGCAGGGCCTGCACCACGTCGGAAGCGGTGGCGACACCGGGCAACAGTTGCAGGCCTGTCTCCTCGGCACCCTTGTGAAGGTTGACGTGAAAGCCAGGACTGACCAGAAATTTGCCGCCCGCGTCGCGTACTTTTTTGCAGTCGTCGATGGTGACAACGGTGCCAGCGCCTACAAACATCTCGGGCAGCTCTTTGGCCACGGCCGCGATGGAGGGCAGGCCCGCGTCAGTGCGCAGGGTGATTTCCATGGTGCTGACTCCACCGGCGAGCAATGCGCGGCCCAGTGGCACTGCATCTTCGACACGATCCAAGACAACAACAGGTACTACCGGCCCGCGAGAGGCCAATTCTTCAATACTATTCATCGTTAGTTTTTCTCATGATGTAACACAGTAGCGCCTTCTTCGGCACTGCTAATCTGGGCCCTGAAGCCCGCAAACATTTCACGACCACAGCCTTCCACATCGAGCTCCGCAGGGGCTGGCTCCAAGTCCCTCGCCTGCCATTCGGCGTCGTCGACTTCCACATCCAGCACGCCCGCATCGGCGTCCAGCACCATCATGTCGCCGTCACGCACTTTGGCAAGTGCGCCCCCGGCAACCGCTTCTGGGCTGACGTGAATCGCGGCCGGCACCTTGCCGGATGCGCCTGACATGCGGCCGTCGGTGACAAGGGCGACTTGCAAGCCCTTGTCCTGCAGGATGCCGAGGAAGGGCGTCATCTTGTGCAATTCTGGCATACCGTTGGCCTGCGGGCCCTGAAAACGCACCACCGCGATCAAATCGCTGTCGAGCTCTCCCGCGTGGAAGGCCTCTTGCAGCGCGCGCTGGCTGTGGAATACTTTGGCGGGCGCCCTCACCTTGCGGTGCTCCGGCGCCACGGCGGATGTCTTGATCACAGCACGGCCCAGACGGCCTTTGAGCAGCTGCAAACCGCCGGTCTTGGACACGGGCTCGGCGACGGTCGCCACGATCTCCGGGTCCAAGCTCTGCTTGGGCCCCTCGCGCCAATACAGTGCCTCGCCGTTCAACGCCGGCTCCTGCTGGTAGCGCCACAATCCCTTGCCCGCCACGGTATTGACGTCGTCGTGCAGCAGCCCTGCCGCCAGCAACTCGCCGATCACCAAGCCAAGCCCGCCCGCTGCATGGAATTGATTTACATCGGCCTTGCCGTTGGGGTAGACCCGAGTGAGCAGCGGTATATTGGCCGACAAGGTGGAGAAATCGTCCCAGTTGATGCTGATGCCTGCGGCCCGCGCCATCGCCACCAAATGCAAGGTGTGGTTGGTGGAACCGCCGGTCGCCAACAAGCCAACAATGGCATTGACCACCGCGCGCTCGTCGATCATCTCACCAAAGAGGGTGCGATTCTCGCCGCGCGCCTCGCGTGCCAGCTCAACCGCACGCACAGCCGCCTGCTCGGTCAGCGCCTGACGCATGGCCGTGCCCGGGGGCTCGAAGGCCGCGCCCGGCAGGTGCACGCCCATGAACTCCATTAGCATCTGATTGGAGTTGGCGGTGCCGTAGAAGGTACAGGTACCGGGGCCGTGGTAGGCCTGGCCCTCGGCCTTCAACAGCTCCGCACGGTCGACCTTGCCCTGGGCAAAGAGCTGACGCACCTTGGCTTTTTCGCTGTTGGCCAGGCCAGTGCTCATCGGCCCCGCAGGCACGAAAATAGTGGGCAGGTGGCCGAAGGCGAGCGCGCCCATGAACAAGCCCGGCACGATCTTGTCGCACACGCCCATGCACAGGGTCGCATCGAATACATCGTGCGAGAGGCCGATGGCGGTGCTCATGGCGATCACATCGCGGGAGAACAGTGACAGCTCCATGCCCGCCTCACCCTGGGTCACACCATCGCACATGGCGGGTGTGGCACCGGCCACCTGGGCCGTGGCGCCCGCTCGGCCGGCTGCGGCCTTGATAATGTCCGGGTATGTGGCGAAAGGCTGATGCGCGGACAGCATGTCGTTATAAGATGTGACAATGCCCAAGTTGGGCACTTTGGCCGCGTGCAGTTTAAGCTTGTCGTTATCGGGGGATGCCGCAAAGGCGTGCGCCAGGTTTGCGCAGCCCATGCTGGCGCGCCCGGGTGGGCGGTCTGCCGCTTTGCGTATGCGACTCAAGTAGCGCTGCCGCGTCGCCAGACTGCGCTCGCGAATGCGCTCGGTGACCTGCTGCAAAACATCCGAAGAAACTGTCATATAAAACACCGGCCCGTAGTTTTAGTACATCGATAAAGTTAAGTAATATGGCTATACTATAGCGCTATAGCCAAGCAAAAACTACATTCACCACCGAAATTGTGTAGTATTACTACAGGCGCCCAAATTTCAACTTTAAAGTGCAAGGAAATAAACCGTGGAGCAAACCCCAGCAGTCGATGTCGTGATCTTTGGCGCGACCGGTGATCTCACCGCCCGCAAGCTCATTCCATCTCTCTACCAGCTATATTGTACCGGCCATCTGGTCGAGGGTTCACGCGTGATCGGCGCAGCCCGCTCCGCACTCGATGACGCGGGTTTTCACCAATTTATTGAGAATGAAGCCCGCCAACACATCAAAGAAAGCGATTTCGAGCAGGAGAGCTGGGACGCCTTCATCGCCATGAACTGCTACGAGCGGGTCGACTTGACCGACCAGAGCAGCTTTGCAGGCCTGGGCGAGCGATTGAGCACGGAGCCGGATAAGGTCAGATTGTACTACCTTTCCGTCGGCCCCTCCTTATTCAGCGCCACCTGCGACGGTTTGGCCGCTGCCGGCCTGCTGACGCCCAATTCGCGCATCGCCGTGGAAAAGCCCCTGGGCCGTGATTTGTCCTCCGCCCAGGCGATCAACGACAAGCTGGGCTCGCTGTTCACCGAGCAGCAGATCTACCGCATCGATCACTACCTGAGCAAAGAGACGGTTCAGAACCTGATCGCGCTGCGCTTCGGCAATTCCCTGTTCGAACCGCTCTGGCGCCACGGCCACATCCGCGACGTGCAGATCACCGTGGCCGAGACATTGGGCATAGGCACCCGCGGGGATTTCTACGACCGCACCGGCGCCATGCGCGACATGGTACAGAACCACCTGCTGCAGCTGCTCTGCATCATCGCCATGGAATGCCCCACCGGGCTGGATCCAGACGCGGTGCGTGACGAAAAGCGCAAAGTGCTGCGGGCACTGCGCCCGATCACGGGTGCAGACGTCAACAAATACACCGTGCGCGGCCAGTACCGCGCCGGCGCCATCAATGGCGAGGCAGTCAATTCCTACATCGACGAATCCGGTGTACCCGAAGACAGCCAGACTGAGACCTTTGTCTCCATCGCAGCGCACATCGACACCTGGCGCTGGAGCGGCGTGCCCTTCTACCTGCGCACCGGCAAGCGCATGCAAGAAAAACTGACCCAGATCGTGGTCAACTTCGAGCCACTGCCGCACAATATATTCACCGACAGCGTCAGCGATACCATCCCCAACCGCCTGGTGATTCAACTGCAGCCCGAAGAGAGCATCAGCCTGCAGATGATGGCAAAAAAGCCCGGCGGCCGCATGAAACTCGAGCCCGTCGAACTGGCGCTGAACCCCGAGCGCGGTGAGCGCCGCCGCCACATGGAAGCCTATGAGCGGGTCTTCATGGACGCCATCATGGGCAACCAGACGCTGTTCTTGCGCCGCGACGAAGTGGACGCCGCCTGGGCATGGGTCGATCCGATCCTGCGCAGTTGGGAAGAGAGCCAAGAGGCGCCCACCAGCTACATGGCGGGCACCTGGGGGCCGGCCAAATCCAGCTCCATGTTGGTGCGCGATGGCGTCACCTGGCACGAAGAGACATGAGCACCATGATAGAAGAACACTTTTTTGCAGACCGCGCGGGCCTGCTCGCTGGCCTGCAACAACACATCGAAACCAGCCTCAAGAGCGCGCTGGTAGCCCGGCAAAAGGCCTCGATCGCCCTCTCCGGCGGCTCCACGCCCGGGCCGCTCTACGAGCAGCTCAGCAACAGTGAGCTCGACTGGTCCAGGGTTGACGTGACACTCAGCGACGAGCGCTTTGTGCCCAGCGACCACAGCGATTCCAACGAAGCCATGATCGGCCGCACCCTGCTCAAAGGCGCGGCGGCATCGGCGCGCTTTACGCCGCTGATGCGCGCTGTCGACAGCCCTGCAGAGGCCGCCAAGATCAGCGGCGCCGCACTGGCTGGGATCGCCCAACCGCTGGATTTTTTGCTGCTGGGCATGGGCGATGACATGCACACGGCGTCCTTGTTTCCGGACGCCCCGGAGCTAAGCGCAGCCCTGGACATGCACAGTGGCGAGCACTGCATGGTGCTCAAGCCACCCGCCTCACCACACCCGCGGCTCAGCCTGACCCTGCCCGCCCTGCTCAACAGCCGCGAGATTGCGCTGTTGATCACCGGGGACGCCAAGCGCGAGGCGCTGGCACGCGCACTCGCCAGCGACTCGCCGCAAACAGCGCCTGTGGCCGCGATATTGCAGCAAAACAACGTCCCCGTGCACATTTACTGGAGCCCTTAACCGCTATGCTCGCTCACATCAAAAACCTACTGCCTGATCTCAGCCAGGCCGAACGGCAAGTGGGCGAGTGGTTATTGGAAAACTCCGTACTGGCGGCGGACGCCACATTGCAACAGTGGGCGCAACAAGCCAAGGTCAGCGAACCCACCGTGGTGCGCTTTTGCAAATCGGCGCACAACGACAGTTTTGCCAATTTCAAGCGCAAGCTCACCGCCGCCCTCGCCCGCACCGAGGTGTTTATTCATCACAGCGTGCGGCCCGAAGACGACGGCCGCACCCTGACCCACAAGCTCTTCGACAGCGCCATTGCATCCCTGGTCAGCGTGCGCGACAACCTGCCCAGCGCCGCCATCGAGGCTGCCATCGACCTGCTGGACCATTCCAACCGGGTCGAGATATACGGCCTCGGTGGATCGGGCCTGGTGGCGCGAGACGCCGAACAGAAACTCTTCAGGCTCGGCAAGCCCGTCGCCGCCTGGTCCGACCCCCACATTCACAGAGTCTCCGCTGCTCTGCTCGATGAGCAAGCCGTGGTTATCGCCATCTCTGCCAGCGGCGAGACCAACGATTTGAACGACAGCGTGCACGCGGCGCGTGACGTCGGGGCGAAGATCATCTCCATCAGCCGCAGCGGCAGCGAATTGTCACGGCTGAGCGATGTCTCACTGCCGGTCAACGTCCGCGAGGACACCGACCTCTACGCCCCCATCAAGGCACGCTTGGCGCAACTGGCGGTCATCGATGTGCTCGCCATTGGTCTCGCCTGTCGCGACCCAGCNNAGCCGCGCAAGCGCCGAGGCTCTTGAGGGTTTTGGTGGGTTAGCCGAAAGGCCTGCGTGACAGGTGAAAAAGATTTTTTACAAGCAGGGACCTTTCAGACAGCCTTGTGACATCGCGTGTTCAGCTAGCATTTTGTCCGAATAAATTCGAACCCACATTAAATCTGCAGGCTCGAAAATCACTCCTTAGTTACAGCAGAGCTGCGCCCAGCTTCTACTGGCCAAGCCAAACGCTCTTAGGTTTTGCTAATCGACACGCCACCGTCCACCAACAGCGCCGTGCCGGTGCTGAAGCTGGACGCATCCGAGGCGAGGTAGAGGGCCGATT
>JAWSVD010000037.1:0-2471 GCA_033852095.1 Granulosicoccaceae bacterium
TCTTGCGAGCGTTGTCAAGATAGTTGGTAAGCGTCCAACTCAAGGCGTTGTATAAGGCACCGACTCTCGCGCATAGACTGCTCCCCAACCTCAGCACACGGAGCTTTCCACATGACTCAGCCCTACGTCCGCCGCAACGCCCAGCAATGGCAACAGATCTTTGACAAGCACGCCCAGAGCGGCCTGTCGCAGCAGAGATTCTGCGAACTCAACGATGTCGCCTTCAGTACTTTCCACTCATGGCGTAAGCGCCTTGTGGGCCGGCCTGTTGCCACCGCTGGTGGAACCGTCAATCCGATAGCCGACTTCGTCGAGATTCCCCGCGCTGCAGCCCCGGCCACCACCGCTGCGCTACCCCTCGACAACGGCCTGCGCGTGCGCATCGAACTCGGCGCCGGTGTGGTGCTCGAGCTATCCAGGGCGTAGCCGGTGCTACGCCTCTCGTCCGATACGCGCGTCTTTGTCTGCACGCACCCCACCGATATGCGCAAGAGCTTCAACGGCCTCTATGCCTTGACCAAAACGGTGCTCGAGCAGGACCCGCTCAGCGGACATTTGTTCGTGTTTGTGAACCGCAAGCGCGACTTCGTCAAGGCGCTGTATTTCGAACGTGGCGGCTTGTGCCTGTGGGCCAAACGCCTTGAACAAGGGCAATTCGCCACGCTTGTTGGCGACGGTGAAGTGGCCACGTTGACCGACACGCAACTGCTGATGTGGCTCGATGGCATCGGGCTCGAAAACCGCAATCAGTTGAAGCGTTTTGCCGCGTAATTTGAGATAATACAGCCATGATTTACTCCGCCGCCAACGCTGAAAAACCCGACATGCAGGTCGCCGATTTGCAAGCGCGTATGGCAGCGACACAAGCGGAAAACACCGACTTGCACGGCACGGTGCAATCTCTCCAAGCCCAGCTCGATTGGTTCAAACGCGAACTCTTTGGATCCAAATCCGAGAAGCGCCGAGAAATGTCACCCGACCAACTCGCGCTGTTCGAGTCGTTGCTCGATGGCTTGCCTGAAGCGTCTGAGCAGAAAACGGAAATTCCCGCCCACTCGCGCACGACCAAGCGCACAGGCGACGAGGTCAACGCCACGGGCTTGCGTTTCACCGACGACGTGCCGGTCGAAGTGGTGGAGCAAAGCTGCCCCGAGCTCGATGGCCCTGATGCGGATCAGTACGAAGTCATTGCTCACAAAGAAAGCTACCGTCTGGCCAGCGAGCCCGGCACCAGCGTGGTCATTTGTTACCGCCGCCCCGTGGTTAAACGCAAAGACAGCGGCAAGATCACCCAACCGGCAGCGCCGCTCGGCCCGCTCGGTCACGCCCAAGCCGATGTCAGCTTCATCAGTCAAATGCTGATCGACAAGTTCGTCTATCACATGCCGCTGTACCGCCAGCACCAGAAGCTCGGCAATGAGGGCATCACGCTCAGCCGCGCCACTCTCGACAACTGGACCCACAGCGCGATCATGTTGCTCAAGCCGATTGCCGATGCGGTGATGGAGGGGATATTGGCTGGCGGGCACATCAAGATCGATGAGACACCGGTCAAGGCTGGGCGCGGCAAGAAGAAGAACGGCCAAGGCAAAATGAAGCAGGGCTGGTTCTGGCCGATACTCGGCGAGGAGGACGATATAGCCTTCCACTTCAACCCAAGCCGAGGTGCACGGGTTCTCAAAGACTTGCTCGAAGGCAAGTTCGAAGGCGTGGCGCAAACCGACGGGTATGTGGTGTACAAGCTGTATTTTGGCAATGACCCGAACATCACGCACGCCCTGTGCTGGGCGCATACGCGGCGCGAATTTCTCAAGGCGGAGGCGAGCGAGCCACAAGCGGCTGGTGAAATACTGACCATGATCAAGGCGCTGTATGCCATCGAGAAGCAGCTGCGTAACGAGGGTGGCAGTGACGAAGAGGTGTTGGAAGCACGGGAGCGGCGAAGTGAGCCCATCCTCAATCAAATCTTTTCTTGGATCAAAGAGCAACAGCACAACCCGGGGCTGCTGCCAAAGAGCCCGTTGGCCAAAGCACTGAATTACGCGGCCAAACGCGAGGCAGGCTTGCGGGTGTTCGTTAAAGACGCTTGGGTGGCGTTGGACACCAACGACATTGAGCGTGGGCTGCGAGCGATTCCAATGGGCAAGAAGAATTGGCTATTTTGTTCCAGCGAGGTCGGCGCCGAACATGTAGCGATCATCCAGACGCTGCTGGCGACTTGCCGAGTACACGGCGTCAACCCTTTCAACTATCTCGTCGACGTATTGCAGAGAATCGACCAGCACCCCGCATCACGGGTGAATGAACTGACGCCGAGGGAATGGAAAGAGCGTTTTGGTGGCAATCCGCTCAGATCACCGCTATACGAGATCCGCAACGGGCACCAGTGACGCCAGAATCTGGACGCTTACATCTGGTCAACGGGAAAGAGTGCTTCGAGGCAAAGGAAAACGAGTTGCAGCAAGGGCTTA
>JAWSVD010000346.1:0-3865 GCA_033852095.1 Granulosicoccaceae bacterium
GCGCCACACCGCCGCTGTTGCCCGCATTTGGCAAAACCTTTAGAGTGCCGAACATGAAAAAAGTAACCCTCAAGGACATCGCCATCGCCGCGGGTGTCAGCGAAATGACCGCCTCCAGAGCGCTGCGCGACAAGGGCAATGCTGCCCCCAAGACGGTTGCATTGATCAAGAAAACAGCCCAAGAACTGGGCTATCTGCCCAATCAGGCGGCGAGTATGTTGGCCTCACGGGTGTCGCGCATCATCCCCATGATCGTGCCCGCGCTGAACAACACGGTGTTCCTGGATGTCATCGACGGCGCGCAGGGTGTTATCCACGCCGCCGGCTACCAAATGATGCTGGGCAACTTGAACTACTCCCTAGAGACAGAAACAGAGACTGTCGCCTCATTGATGGCCTGGTCCCCCGCCGCGATCATCGTCGCCGGCACAGAGCACACGGACTCCACCCTGCGCCTGCTCACTAACGCGCAGTGCCCGGTCATCGAGATCATGGACATCAGCGCGTCGCCCATCGACATCTGCGTGGGTTTCTCGCAAATTCAGGCCGGGCGAGAGATGGGCGCTTACCTGTTGCAACAGGGCTACCGTCGTATCGCCTTTATCGGCAATCAGCTCGACAGAGACGTGCGCGGCATGAAGCGTTACGCCGGTTTAGTGCAGGCGATCGAAGAATCGGGAATGCATGATGTGGAGCCAGCCTTGCAATTATCCATCCCCGACAGCTACGGCGCCAAAGCGGGCGCCCGGGTGCTGCAGCAGATCATCAAAGAGCAACCGCAGATAGACTGTATTTATTTCAGCAACGATGACCTGGCGGTCGGTGCGCTGCTGGCAGCGGCCAAGCTGAATATCGATGTGCCGGGCCGTATCGCCATCGCCGGCTTTAATGGCCTGGAGATCGGGCAAATATGCACACCCCGGCTCACCACGTCATCCACCCCGCGCCACGCCATCGGCCAGCGAGCGGCGCAAATAGCGCTGGATAAAATCAACGGCACCGAACCCGCGAGCAATACGCTGGATCTGGGCTGCAGCCTGCTCAAGGGCGACAGCGCCTGAGGCCGGACTTAGCAAAGCCGTTCGGCTCAAGGCTTCGCCTTCTCCAGCATTTTCGCCTGCACCCACCAGGCCTCTTGCTGCTCCAGATCAAATGATGACAAGTCTGCCCCCACCAGCGCCGCCTGTTTTTCCAAATAGCGAAAACGCCGCTCAAACTTGGCGTTGGTGCCGCGCGCCGCCTGCTCTGGGTCAATGCCTAGGTGCCGGGCCAAATTGCCGCAGGCAAAGAGGATATCGCCCAGTTCATCCTGCTGCCGCGCCAGGCTAGCACCGGCGTCAATCTCGGCTTCCAGCTCGTCCAACTCCTCACGAATTTTCGCCAGCACCGGCCCCACTTCGCCCCAGTCAAAATTGGCGCGAGCAGCACGCTTTTGCAATTTCACCGCCCGCAGCAGCGCCGGCAGGTTGTTCGCCACCCCGTCCATCAGCGAATCCTCGCCCTTGGCGGCCCTGTCCTCCGCCTTGCTCTGCTCCCAGGCGGTGCGCAGCGCCGCCTCATCGGTGCTGCCCGCATCACCAAAAACATGCGGGTGGCGCCGGTGCAGCTTATCCGCGATGGCCTGCGCCACGTCGCTGAAATCAAACAGCCCCTGCTCCTCCGCCATGCGCGCGTGAAACACCACCTGCAACAACAAATCGCCCAGCTCATCGCGCAGATCATCCCAATCGCCGCGGTCAATCGCGTCCAGCACCTCGTAGGCTTCCTCCAACGTATAGGGCGCAACGGTGGCGAAGGTCTGCTGCTTATCCCAGGGGCAGCCTGTCTCCGGGTGGCGCAAGCTGGCCATGATGTCGAGCAATCGTTGTAATGAGGACAAGGCGGCGGGCTCCGTGGAAAAACAACAGCCTCCGGCAGCGGCCTCGAGGTGTCAAGCCGAACAGGGTCGCCCAGCCCTGCCTCCCGCCTTGCTGCCGAACGGGGTCGTCCGGGCCGCGGGCGGTTCCCTCGTTTTGCTCCCACTCAAAGCGCAGAATCCGTGGGAGCCAGCGCGGCCCGAACCCGCCCCGCCAGACCGAATGCCGCCAGCTGAAGGGCACAGTTCGTGGGAGCGCATGCCCCGCAGGCCGAATGCCGCTGCACAAAGCCCAGATCACAGCGCTACTTCTAACGCAGCGAGCACCCACGCATTCGCTCGAACGGGGTCGAGCTCCCACGGGGAAAGCGGCAGAACCCGTGGGAGCGCATGCCCCGCAGGCCGAATGCCGCTGCACAAAGCCCAGATCACAGCGCTACTTCTAACGCAGCGAGCACCCAAACATTCGCTCGAACGGGGTCGAGCTCCCACGGGGAAACCGACAGAACCCGTGGGAGCGCATGCCCCGCAGGCCGAATGCCGCTGCACGATGCCGATAACACCGCACTGCATCCAGCACAGCGAGCACCCACGCATTCGCTCGAACGGGGTCGAGCTCCCACGGGGAAAGCGGCGGAACCCGTGGGAGCGCCTGCCCCGCCAGGCCGAATGCCGCTGCACAATGCCAAGAACACAGCGCGACTTCTAACGCAGCGAGCGCCCAAACATTCGCTCGAACGGGGTCGACCTCCCTCGGGGAAAGCGACAGATCCCGTGGGAGCGCCTGCCCCGCCAGGCCGAATGCCGCTGCACAATGCCAAGAACACAGCGCGACTTCTAACGCAGCGAGCGCCCAAACATTCGCTCGAACGGGGTCGACCTCCCACGTGCGCAGTCTGCCCCCCACACTGCCACTGGCATAGCTGCCCCACAGCGCGGATAATCAATGCTTTCATCAGCACGTTACGGATCCCCATGGCTCAGTACATCTACACCATGAACGGCGTCGGCAAAGTTGTCCCGCCCAAGAAAGAAATCCTCAAAGATATCTACCTCAATTTTTTCCCCGGCGCCAAGATCGGCGTGCTCGGCTACAACGGCGCGGGTAAATCAACCCTGCTGCGCATCATGGCCGGCGTCGACACCGACATCATCGGTGAAGCCCGCCCCCAGCCCGGCATCAAGATCGGCTACCTGCGACAAGAACCCCTGCTCAACGAAGAGCAGACCGTGCGCGAAGCCGTCGAAGAAGCACTGGCCGAAGTCAAAGCCGCACAGGTCCGACTGGAAGAAGTCTACGCCGCCTACGCCGAACCAGACGCCGACTTCGATGCGCTGGCCGCCGAGCAGGGCCGCCTAGAGAACGTCATTGAAGCTGCAGACGCCCACAACATCGAGCGCAAGCTCGACGTCGCGAGTGACGCCCTGCGCCTGCCGCCCTGGGACGCCGTCATCAAGAACCTCTCCGGTGGAGAGCGACGCCGCGTGGCCCTGTGCCAGCTGCTGCTCGCCGCCCCCGACATGCTGATCCTCGATGAGCCCACCAACCACCTCGACGCCGAATCCGTCGCCTGGCTGGAGCAGTTCCTCGGCCAGTTCACCGGCACCGTCGTGGCCGTCACCCACGACCGCTACTTCCTCGACAACGTCGCCGGCTGGATACTCGAGCTGGACCGCGGACGCGGCATCCCCTGGGAGGGCAACTACTCCAGCTGGTTGGAGCAAAAAGACGCCCGCCTCACCGCCGAAGCCAAATCCGAAGCCGGTCGCCAGAAAGCCATCCAAGCCGAATTGGAATGGGTACGCAGCAACGCCAAAGGCCGCCGCACCAAGAGCAAGGCCCGACTCGCCGCCTTCGAGGAACTGCAAAGTCAGGATTCACAGCAGCGCGCCGAGACCCAAGAGATTTACATCCCACCCGGCCCACGCCTGGGTGACCTGGTCATCGAAGCCGAGGGCATCAGCAAGAGCTACGGCGACAAGGTGCTCTACGAGAACCTCTCCTTCAGC
>JAWSVD010000038.1:0-43469 GCA_033852095.1 Granulosicoccaceae bacterium
ACACGGTTTTCTCGGACGATCCGCTGGCAACCGCGCGCCGCTGGGTCGATGCGGGCACGGAGCGCCTGCATTTGGTGGACTTGGACGGTGCCGTTGCGGGCGAGCCGCGCAACCGCGCGATCATCGAGTCGATCGCCAAAGAATTCCCGCACGTGCGGGTGCAAGTCGGCGGCGGTATCCGTTCAGAGCAGACCATTGAGAGTTATCTCGACATCGGTGTGCAGTACCTCATCATCGGTACTCAGGCGGTGCGTGATCCGCATTTCATCGAAGAGATGGCGCCTGCTTATCCGGGACATTTGATCGTGGGGCTGGATGCCAAAGACGGCAAGGTCGCCACTGACGGCTGGTCCAAGCTCTCGCGGCACGACGTCATCGACATGGCGCAGCGCTTTGAGTCCTTCGGTATAGAGTCCATCATTTACACAGACATCAGTCGCGACGGCATGATGCAGGGCGTGAACGTGGAGTCGACCGCCAAATTGGCCAATGAGGTCAGCACCGATATCATTGCCTCCGGTGGCGTCACCGACATCAATGACATCCACAGGCTCTTGGCCGCCGACGCGGATATAGCTGGCTGTATCCTCGGGCGTGCGCTCTACGAGGGCACGCTAGACCTCGCCGAAGCCATCGCACTGACCAAAAACTGATCCCCCCTGAATTGACGACCCGGAGTTACCGTGAGCCTGGCCAAACGTATTATCCCCTGCCTAGATGTTGACGGCGGCAGGGTCGTCAAGGGCGTGCAGTTCGTCGATATTCGCGACGCGGGTGATCCCGTGGACGTGGCACGGCGCTACGACCGTGAGGGTGCCGATGAAATCACCTTTCTCGACATCACCGCCAGCAGTGACGACCGTGCAACCATGGTCAATATGGTCTCTGAGGTGGCTGAGCAGGTGTTTATCCCCCTGACGGTGGGCGGCGGCATACGGCAGTTCGCCGATGTGCGGCGCATGTTGAACGCCGGTGCCGACAAGGTGTCGATCAACTCCGCTGCCCTCGCCAATCCCAGCATCATTGCAGAGTCGGCCGACAGTGTCGGGGCGCAGTGTATTGTCGTCGCTATCGACGCTAAGCGTGTCAGCGCGGATGGGGATGCCGCGCGCTGGGAAGTGTTCACCCATGGTGGGCGGCGTGGCACGGGCATTGATGCAGTGGAGTGGGCGGCGAAGGTCTGTGGGCTCGGTGCGGGAGAAATCCTGCTGACCAGCATGGACCGGGACGGCACCAAAAATGGATTCGATCTGTCCCTGACGCGTGCTGTCAGCGACGCGGTGCGAATCCCCGTGATCGCGTCGGGGGGTGTGGGCACCTTGGATCACCTCGCAGACGGCGTGCTCAAAGGCGGCGCTTCAGCCGTGTTGGCGGCCAGTATTTTCCATTTTGGTGAATACACGGTGGGTGAGGCGAAGGCGCACCTGCGTGATCGTGGCATAGCGGTGCGCCTCTGAGGTGCCTGCTGGCAGCCATGTGATACCATCGAAGGAACGCTCAAAGTAGAATTTATGACAGATTTAAGTTGGTTGGACGCCCTGAAGTGGGATGAGCAGGGGCTTGTGCCTGCCATTGCCCAAGATGTGAGCACTGGGCAGGTATTGATGATGGCCTGGATGAACCGTGAGGCTTTGCTGCTGACCGCCCAGCAACAGCGGGTGGTGTATTGGTCGCGTTCTCGGGCTAAGTTATGGGCCAAGGGTGAATCTTCCGGCCATGTGCAAAAACTGCACAGCATGCGGCTCGACTGCGACGCAGACGTGGTGCTGCTGAGCGTTGAACAAGTGGGGGGTATCGCCTGTCATACCGGTAGAGCGCATTGTTTCTACCGTGAATTCGACGGCGAGGGCTGGCAAGAGACGGGCGCGGTGTTGAAGTCGCCGGCTGAGATTTACGGGAGCGGCGCATGAGCGACGAATTGCTGAGACTGGCTGAAGTCCTGGAATCGCGCAAAGGCGCGCCGGCCGATTCCTCCTATGTTGCGCATTTGTACAGCAAGGGCATGGACACGATTTTGAAGAAAGTGGGCGAAGAGGCCACTGAAACTGTGATCGCCGCCACAAAAGGCGACGATGAACAGATCATTTACGAGACCGCAGATCTCTGGTTCCATACCATGGTGATGTTGGCGCACAAGGGGCTGAATCCCCAGCAAGTGTTGGATGAACTCTCGCGTCGTGCGGGAACATCCGGCCACGAAGAAAAACGCCAGCGGAGCGCGAAGTAAGCGCACCGAATACAACGAATATCTGAAGAGGATTAAGGTGATGGGTTTAAGTGTTCCGCAGTTATTGATTATTTTGGCTATCGTGCTGTTGTTGTTCGGTGCCAAGCGTTTGCGCTCAATCGGCACAGATCTGGGGGCCGCTGTGAAGGGCTTCAAAGGCGCCGTCAAAGAAGAGGGCGAGGAAAACGCCGCCAAGCTTGACGCTGAAGATGTCCCCACCGCTGAGGACAATCAAGTCGTCAACAACCAGCAAGACAAAGTCTGAGAATCTGCTTTGTTCGATTGAGGCGTCACCATGTTTGATTGGGGGTTCACGGAGTTTCTGCTCGTTGCAGTGGTCGGGCTGCTTGTGTTCGGTCCGGAGCGGTTGCCCGAAGTGGCGCGCAACGTGGGCCGATGGGTCGGCAAAGCGCGCCGGTACATTGCTAATGTGCGCTCGGATTTCGAATCCGAGTTCAACACCGGCGAGTTGCGTGAGCTGCTGGGCGAACAGCAAGAGCAGATCCGCGAGCTGAAGGGCATGGTGAGCAACGCCCAGAGTGAGCTCAAAGAGTCCTTCGATGAAGTCAGCGGTGAGCTGACAGAAGCGAGCGATGCGCTGAACAAATCTCTCAGTGAAGATCAGGCGCCGCTGTCGGCCCGCACTGACGAAGAGCTGTTCGCAGATGACGATCTACCTGTCGCCGAGTATTCGCCCGGCGAGACAGAGATGAAGCCCTTAAACCCCGAAGAGCACAAATCCAGCAGCCATGACTGACAAAGATCGCGAGCACGAACTGGGCGAAGAGCAGAGCTTCGTCTCTCATTTAGTGGAGTTGCGTGACAGGTTGCTAAAAATGGTGCTGGCCATCGGCATCTTGTTTATTTGCTTGTTCCCCTTTTCAGAAGAAATCTACTCCTGGTTGGCTGACCCCTTGGTCAGCGCGATGCCCGCGGGTGCAACGATGATTGCCACCGAGGTGGCGTCACCGTTCTTGATCCCCTTTAAATTGGTGCTGATGCTGTCGGTTTTTTTGGCGGTGCCCGTGCTGCTGTATCAAATTTGGGCCTTTGTGGCCCCTGGTTTGTACAAACATGAAAAGCGCTTGGTCTTGCCGCTCATTGTTTCCAGCACCCTGTTGTTCTATCTCGGTTGTTTGTTCGCGTACTACGTCGTGTTCCCACTGATATTCGCCTTTTTCACAGGCATCGCGCCCAGCGGCGTCGAGGTGGCGACGGACATCGGTAAGTACCTCGATTTCGTGATTTTGATCTTTTTTGCCTTCGGTGTGGCCTTCGAGGTCCCTGTTGCGACTTTTCTCTTGGTCGCCGTGGGCATGACAACCCCCGATGAGCTCGCTGCCAAGCGACCGTACATCATCGTCGGTGCCTTTGTGGTGGGCATGATATTGACCCCGCCAGACATCATCTCGCAGACGCTATTAGCTATACCCATGTGGATACTGTTTGAGTTGGGTGTTTTTTTGTCGCGAAAATTCCTTGCAAACAAAGCGAAAACTGAGAGCGAGGGCGGGACTCTGCCTGCCAAGAACTCGGTGCCGGGTTTCAGCAGCGGCAAGGATTCAAGTAGCGACTGAGTGGCCGCCGCCGCGGCATAGAAACTGCCTCTACACCAGATAGACATGACGTCACCGCAGGCCCATTTAGCATGCGGATCCAGTGGAAAGGCTTAGATGGTTAAATGGATTTTACGCGGCCTAGGGCTGTTTCTTGTCTGCGGGTGGGCAGGGGCAATTTGGTACTGTGGCGTATCGATAGAGGAAAAATTGCGGTCGCTGATGCGAGGCGATCCCTCCCAGCTGATCGAAGTGGCCTTCGATCCTTTTGCCGAGCCAGAAGTTCCTCATCTGTTGCAAGACAGGGTCTGGCTGGAGCTTGAATCCTACAATCGCTCATTCTTCGCCACGATTGCGCGGCTCACCCTCAATCTGCGTCTGGCCCCAGACCAAGATCCCGAAACATTCCCTCTGTTGTTGAAGTTCCACCACGGGCCGCTGATTTTTGCCGGCGGTTTTGCCGTGGGCAGCGCGCGCCTGCAGATCACTCTCGACAATGACAAGAAAAGAAGTCGGCGCCCGCCGCGCTGGGGGCGAGATGCTAAACCCTATGAGGGTGGATTGGTCGCACGCGGCCTAGTCGGCTTTGACGGTGCGCTGCAAGGTGCTGCTTGGCTGCAGGGTATCCATGCTCAGCGCTCCCCTTTCGATGTTGAATTAGAGCGCATGCATTTGAACTTCGTCGCCGATGCCGCGCTGGAAGAGGTTGTGGTTGAAGGGGTCATGGAAGCCTTAAACGTTCAGGTCGCCGCCGATACATTGAAAATTCAAGCGGCAGATATGTCCTTGCGCGCGCGTGGCATTCCGGATCGTGAGCGTTATGACGGGTTGATGAGCGTGAACTGGAGTGATGCTGAGCTGCACTACCGAGGTGACGCAAGGCGTGTGGAGTCAATGTCCTATCTCGGCGAATACCGGCTGCTGGACAGTGAGCTGGATGCCGAGATCGAGTTGCTGGCTGAAACCATTACCACCGCCGAGGAGAAGGCCAGAGATCGGCAGGTCTTGTTTGATTACAGTGATGTGGTTGTCGCTTTCGGCGCACTGCCGATTGAACGATTGCTGCAGGCCTGGGACCAGCTGGAACTGTGGCAACCTCCGGTAGCGGCTCTGATGGGCGGCGCAGCTGCTCGGCCGAGCCGAGACCAGACCGAGGCTTTGCTCCAGCAGGTGTCGTCCAACGTCAGCGCTTATGCAAGCCTGAAACTCGGCATTGATGACAAGGAGCTGCTGCTGCGCGCCAATGCCGAGTTCATGGGTGAAGATGGCGTGGAAAAGTTGAGCCAGCTGGAAACGGTCGGCCAGCTTTTTGATCACCTTTTGGCCGACTTCACCTACCACGCGGACGGCGATCTGGTCGAATTGCCTGAAGTTGCGCGTTTCATTCGCATCGGCGATGAAATGAACATGATCGAGCGCGATGAGGTGGGGCCCTCTGGCAGTGTGCATGTGCGGGCCGGCGAGGTGCGGGTGAACGGCGAGGCGATGACGCCTGAAGGCTTCTTGCAGCAGTATCACTCGCAGCAAATCTGGCGCACGCCGCGCAAAGCGCCGATGCCTGTTGATCCTTGAGTTTTTGCCCGAGCCCATCCGAACTGGCAAGGCACTGCTACACTCAGCGCTTGTATCAATGTTTTGACGCCAATATCCCGACTGCGCGGGTATAGGCCTCAGTGAGCGCGGGAGAGTGACAGGCCATGGCCATTTGTAAGTTCAACAAGCGGTGGGTGTCCGCCCTATGCCTACTGGGGCTGGGTGGCTGTGGCTGGGTTGACGACTCGGGCGTTCGCACCGTCCCGGCATCGCTGTTGTCGATGGACGAGCCCAACCCCGTTTTGGAGGACAGTGTTTTCGATTGGCCGCACCGCGACTTCAGGATTGAAGATGAAATCGTTGGCTTTCGCGCTACGCCGTCCGCTGCTGAGGGCATTGCCGGCCTCTGTTCGGCGCATTTGCCTGTCACGGCAATGGCCTCTTCACTGCGAGATGCCTGTCAACCTGAGCTGAGCGATGCCGCCTGCGCGCTGAGCTTTTCCATGGGCGAAGACTCTATTTCGGTCGCTGTGCCCAAGTTGCGGCGTCCCGTCGCGCTGAGCTATAGCTTGGACATCACTGACGCCTTGGGTGAACATTACACACGCAGCGTCGATCTCTGTGTGGCAACGACCAGCAGCGCCCCCATCGCGAACGCCGACACGGGTTACGCCGTTCCCTACCGAGGGTCAGTCGAGCACACGGGCACGCAATTCGATGAATTTTGTGTCAGTCAGGGGGGCAGCGGGGTGCTCTCCAACGACACGGACGATTTCGATTACACCGAGGGCTGGGATACGGGCCTGCCGTGTTTGCGCGCGGAGTTGCGTAAATTCCCAGACTACGCAATCAGCTTTTCATTGAGAGGCGACGGCGGCTTCAGCTATCAAAGCAGTGGCGCCGCCGGCCCTGGCTCCTCGGATACCTTTAAATACCGGATCAGTGATGGCATACACGTGAGTGAGGACGTTGAGGTCAGTATCTTGATCACCGGCGTGAACGAAGCGCCAGAGCCGCTCAACCCGAGCATCATTGCTGAGGAAGATGCACCGCAGGATCTCTCGCTGAGTGAGTTGGCCAGTGATCCAGAAGGGGATGCATTGAAGGTGGTGTCGTTTACCCAGGCACCGCATGGCTCGGTTCGCTTGATCAGCGGGGGGGTGCAATTTATCCCGGTGCTCAATTTCTTTGGTGAAACATCGTTTGTGGTCACGGTCGCCGATTCCCTAGGGTCCCATGTGGACTCCACTGTCACGGTTATTGTTGAACAGCGCAACGATCAGCCGGAGGTGCAGAACCTGCCCGCTGCGTTTGATGTGGTCGTCGCCGATCCCCTAGCGCTCGGCGAATACGGCTGGTCCTTCATCGTGAGTGATGAAGAGACGGTGGCATCGTTGATCTCGGTCACAGCAACGCTGGAGAGCCCAATAGGCACTGTGCGTACAGTCGGCCCCGGCGCAGATGGGCGGGTCAGCCTGTTGGTGTCTCCGTTGCAGGACGGCGAATCAGCGGTGTTGTTACGGCTTGAGGATCAGCCGGTGGGTGATCTGCCCAGCCAGGTGCGGGTGCTGCGTGTGCCGTTGGTGGTGACGGGTATGCAGGTCGTTGGCGACTAGAGAGTGATCGCCCGCAGATGAAATAGCGCGCGGGCCGTTATTTGTCATCCAGCGTGAAATAACCTCCGTAGACCCGGGTCGCGGTGGTGATCGCGCATATCGCACAGAAACTGTAGGCGAGGTGGGGGAACCACTGTGGCATCAGGCAGAAGGCTGCTAGAAAAGCGATGGTTTCAGTGCCTTCGGCGAGGCCGTTGATGTAATACAGGCCCTTACTTGGTAATCGAATGTTGGCGATACCTCGCTTCTGCGCCATGACAGCAAAGGCCAGGAAGCTCGATCCTGTGCCCATGAAGCAGGTCACCAACGCGGCGGCGGGCAGGGCGTTGTCGGCGGGGTTGGCCAGCGCAAAGCCAAAGACAATGCTCGCGTAGAAGATAAAATCCAGCGTGATGTCCAGGAATCCCCCGCGGTCTGTGGGCCCTAGCAGGCGCGCGAGTGCGCCGTCCAAGCCATCGCACAGTCGGTTCACCATGATCAGTGCCAGCGCCACGCCGTAGTGTTGGTAGGCAAGGGCGGGCACGGCGAGCATGCCGATAACAAAGCCGCCGAGACTCACTTGATCTGCGCTCAGGCCTGCATTTTTCAGGTGTATCGCCACCCGTTTGAGGGGTTTGGCGACGAGGGGGACTGTCCAGCTGTCTAACATGTTTTTTCCTTGGTCTTTGTGTGGTGTCGCTGGCTGCGCTGCTCTGGCTTCATTTTCAGGTGCATTCGGCCGTTCCTTGCTTTCCCGTGTAGGCGGTGGACTTAGCGCTTTGCGAGTTCCTCCATGAGCAGGCAACGGCTGTTCTGTGGCACATCATCAAAGTCGTGTGTAACCAAGAGTGTCGGCAGTTTCTTGTCGGCGATGTGTTGCTGCACAAAGGCCCGGAATTGCGCGCGCAGTGCGGGATCAAGTCGGGAGTAGGGTTCGTCCAGCAGCACGGCTTGAGGTTCGGCGAGCAGGGTGCGCAGTAGGCTCACACGTGCCCGTTGGCCGCCGCTGAGGGTGCACGGGTCTGCAGTGAAAAAACCAGCCAGGCCCGCTTCTTCGAGTGCCTCGTGAGCGCCTGCTCTGCGCCGTTGTTTGCTCAGTTCGGCGGGCGCTGCGAACATCAAATTCTCGCCGACACTGAAATGCGGGAACAACAGCGCGTCTTGAAACAACAGGCCGACGCGGCGTTGTTCGCAGGGCAGCTGGTCAATGCGTTTGCCGGCTAAGTGCAGCTCGCCTGTGGCTCTAAAGGCCGGGTCCAACACGCCGCATAACCACGACAGCAGTGTCGACTTGCCCGATCCCGAGGCGCCCATCAAGGCGACTGTCTCCCCAGCCGTGACGGTGAGATCGAGCGAGTTTATGAGGGAGCTCGCGCCGAGTGAAATCTCTAGGCAGCGAATCTCGAGTTGTTGTTCAGGCGGCATGGGCTGGCTCTGGCTGGCTGCGTTTAGGGAAGCGCCCGCGTGAAAAGGCAAAGGCGAGGGAATATGCCAGCAAAGGCAGCGCCATCTGCACAAAAGCCACGGCGGCCAGCGCTCGGCGGTCGCCTCCGGCGGACAGCGCGATGGCTTCAGTGGTCAATGTGGGGAAGCGGCCCGCGCCGACGAAAAGGGTGCTCAGGTATTGCGCCACGCTGACGGAGAAGCCCAGCGCTGCGGAAAAACACAGCGGCCTGCTGAGCAACGGTCGTTTGATGCTCCACCAGACCTGCAATTTAGACTTGCCCAGAGCCAGTCCGATTTGTGAGTAGCGCTTGTCGTAGGCCTGCCAGGGCCCGTAGAGGGTGATCACCGTGTAGGGGAAAACGAACAAGGCGTGGGTCCAGACAATCGCCCACCATCGCCCGTCTGCATGGAGCTGCAATAACAGCAGCTGCACGCCGAACAGGAAAGCGAGCTGCGGCAGCAGCAGCGGGGCGTATAGGCAGGCCAGGTGTATGGGTTTGAAGCGTGGTGTTGACTCCAGCAGGGCGATGGCGGCGAGCAGGCTGACAGCAGTGCTGCCGAGCCCTAGGCTGAGGGTGTGCCACGCGGGCCAGAGGATCTGATCGGCGTTGCGCCACCAGAAAACCAAAGTGAAAGAGCTGGGCCAGGCATCGGGAAAGCGCCACCGCCAGGTCACTGACCAGAGGGCAATGACTGCGCAGCTCGCGAGCAGACCGACTGCCCAGGCAGGGGGGAGTAGCCAGCGGGCGATGAATTCGCTGCACGGTGCAGTGCGCCTGCCGCTGAGCCAGTAGTGGCGGGCAAGGGGTTTGCCCCAGTGTTCCAGTGCGCGCCACACCGCAACACTGATCAGCGCCATTAACACCAGCGTTAAAGCGCTTGCGGCGCCGAGTGGCCAATGCTTTGAGTCGGCATCGTGCAGCCAAGCGGTGCTTTGAACCGCCAATGTCGCGGGGATGCTGGGGCCGAGTATTTTGGCCATGTCCACCACCGACAGGCCGTAGCCCAGGACCACCAGCAACGGCAGTCGCATCTGTCGATACAGCAGTGGCACGGTGAGAGTGAGCCAGCAGCGCCAGGGCGAGTAGCCCAGGCTGCGGCCCAGCCACTGCTGGCTGTTGTGGTTGCTCTGACCCAGTGCCGCGAGCAGTGTCAGCAGCAGGAAGGGGGTTTCTTTGATCGCCAGCCCGAGCATTAGCGCGATGCCGAGTGGGTCCTGCACCGAGGCTATGTCCGGTGGACGGTCCCAGCCGGTCAGCCACGGTGAGAGCAGCCGTGCCAGCCAGCCGCTCGGGCTGATCAGAAAGAAAAATCCCACGGCGAAAGCTGCGTGGGGGATCGAGAGCAGAGCCGGCAGCAATGCGTTTGCGATGCGGGCTTGCTTGCCTTGTTGCAGCCAGTAGCCAAGGCACACGGCGGTACTGAAAGCCAGCAGTGTGCTGCCCCAGGCGGTCCACAGGCTGAGCGAGGTGGAGGTCCAAAAGGAGGGGTGCTCCAGCAGCGTGATGAATGCCGCTGTGCTCCAGTCGGTGCCCCGCTCTGTGGCACCAAGGGCCAGTGCGACCGTTGCCAGCAGGCCGGCGGCTACCGGGACGCCAGTGGCAGCCAGCGGCAGTGCAGCCGCCAGCTGTCGGGGGGTGATGGCGCTACTGCCCGTAGCGTTTGAGCCACTCTGTCTCCAGCAGCTCCACCCACGAGGCGTGGGGTTCGAGCAGCGTGGGAGAGAGTTGCTCCGGGGCCAAGGTGGCGACACCGCGTGGCTGAGACGCGAACAGTTGCTGTTCATCCGCCGTCAGTTTGTCCATTGCAAGCACGGTCGGGTCGCCCCAGACGTCGGGGTTGGCTTTTTGCGCTTGGGCTTCGGCGGACATCAGAAAGTCTGCGAATACTTGGGCGCCTTCAGCGGCGTTTGCGTTGAAGGGAATCGCAACAAAGTGGGTGTTGCCGATGGTGCCGCTGCTGTGTATATAGGTGCGAACCGTGTCGGCCAACTGGCCGTCCGCGATGGCACGGCTTGCTTCGTTGGGGTTGAAGGACAGGGCGATATCCAGTTCGCCGTCGTCGAGCAGCTGTCGCATCTGCGGCCCGTCGGCGGGGAAGTTCTTGCCCTGACGCCACAGCGTGGGGTGCAGCTCATCAAAAAAGCCCCACAGGGAGGCGGTCACTTCGTCGGTGTCGCTCTGATCGGTGGGTGAGAGCAGGTCACTGGGGTTATTTGTCAGCTCCAGCAAGGCCTGTTTGACGAAAGTCGTGCCGTGGAAATTGGGTGGCTTGGGGTAGCTGATGCGGCCCGGGTGAGCCTTGGCATAGGCCAGCAGCTCCGGCATGGACTTCGGCGGCTCAGGGAGCGTTGCTGAATCGTGCATGAAAACCAGCTGCGCCATGCCCCAGGGTGCTTCTAAGTTGTTCACGGACTCGCCGAAATCAATGGTGGTGGTCGGTTTGTTCTCCGTGTCCACGCCAGCGTAGTGCGGGAGATCTTGGGTCCAGGGCGCGCGCAGCAGGCCTTTTATTTTCAAGTTGCGAAAATTCTCGCCGTTCACCCACGCAAGATCTACGCTGCCGCCTTTGGTGCGGCCCGCTGTCTTCTCCGCAAGGATGCGTGCGACAACCGCGGCGGTGTCGGTGGTTTTGACATGCTCCACTGTGACACCATAGCGCTCTTCTACTTGCTGCCCGGCCCATTGGATGTAGCTGTTTATGGCGTCACTGCCGCCCCAGGCGTTGAAGTACACAGTCTGGCCCTTGGCGGCGGCTAGGGTGTCCTGCCAGCCGTTGGCGTGGCTGGTACCTGTTGCGAGGGCCAGGGAGGCGGCACAAGCCACCGCGCTTAATCGTTTGATCCACATTGTATTGCTGTCCTGTCTTGAGGTCGGGGTCGCTGGCCAAAAGCCAGGGAGTGTCTAGTGCCGAGTGTCCATGTTCGGTGGATGCAGGGTTGATCGAAATACGTGCGAGCCCTTACTTTTTCTCGGGCTGCACGGAATTATACGTGGCTTGGTGTTTCATATCTGATGGCTTGTTACAGAGTCTCTTGGCGATAGGCTAAAATAGGAGCTTCTTTGATGGATGACGCCGCTTTTTCGCGGCCAGCACAGCGACAAATACCATGACTTCCACTGCAGCACCTCGCCGCCCCGCGCTCCTGATTATCATGGACGGTATGGGGCACAACCCCTCACGTCTCAACAACGCCGTCGTTCAAGCGCGCACCCCAAACCTTGATCAGCTCTACAGCCACCACCCTTTGACGGTGCTCGAGGCCAGTGGCCCTGCAGCGGGCTTGCCCGGGGGGCAAATGGGGAACTCTGAGGTCGGGCACCTGACCTTGGGTTGCGGCGCTATATTGCGGCAAGATTTGGTGCGCATTAACAGCGCCTGCCGCGATGGCGAGCTGGCGGCAAACCTCGCCTTGCGCGAGGCGCTGGCGACTTGCAGGGACAGCGGCAGGCCACTGCACTTGGTGGGGCTAGTGTCTGACGGTGGCGTGCACAGCCACATCGACCACTTGTTGGCGCTCATCGCTGAGGCGGCTGAGGCGGGTGTGCGGCCTGTGTTGCACATGATCACCGACGGACGTGACACGGCGCCGCGCTGCGCGACACGCTATTTGGCATCGGTGGAACCGGCCTTGCTGGCGGCCAGCGGTTGCATCGCTTCGGTCATCGGTCGGTTCTACGGCTTGGATCGGGACAAGCGCTGGGAGCGTGTTGAAAAAGCCTGGCGCCTGATGGTGCTGGGTGAGGGCCAGCAGGCCAGTGACGCGACAGCGGCGATCGAGGCGGCCTACGCCGCTGATCTCGGTGATGAATTTATCGAGGCGACCCGGACCGCTGATTTCGTCGCGGTGGAAGCGGGTGATCAGGTGTTGTTTTTTAACTTTCGCAACGACCGGCCGCGTGAGCTGACTGAAGCGCTGGCCAAAAGTAATTTCGAAGGTTTTGAACGCGGCGAGACAAAAGTGGCCACCGTCACGTGCATGACACGATATGACAGCACCTACCCCTTTCCGGTGATGTTCGAAAAAGAGAAACCGCAAACCACCATCGGCCAAATCGTCGACGACGCGGGCATCAAGCAATTTCGTTGCGCGGAAACCGAAAAATACCCGCACGTGACCTTTTTTCTGAACGGCCAGCGCGATCAGCCTTTTGATGGCGAAGTGCGGGAAATGGTGCCTTCGCCCAAGGTGCACACCTATGATCTGCAGCCTGAAATGAGCGCTTACGAAGTCTGTGCGGCAACTCGCCTAGCCGTCGAGTCGGGGCAGTACGGGCTGATTGTGGTCAACTTCGCCAACGGTGACATGGTGGGTCACACTGGTATTGAGTCAGCTTGTATCAAGGCCGTGGAAGTTGTGGACGAATGTGTGGGTGTGTTGACCCAGGCCGCGCAAGAGCATGGATTTTCCGTGATTGTCACGGCGGACCACGGCAATTGCGACCAGCTGATTGACCCCATATCCGGTGAGCCGCACACGCAGCACACGACATTTCCGGTGCCTTGTCTGTTGATTGACCCGGCTAATCCTGTATTGGCCAGTGGCATGGGGATCTCCAATGTTGCGCCGACCTTGCTGCAGTTGATGGGCTTGCCAAAGCCTGCAAATATGCCGCAAGAGAGTTTGATATTGGGCTCACTCAGCGATTGAGCTGTGCAGATGAAGCGGCCCGTGCGTCTCTGCTGCGCGGGCTGATTTTAAAAGATCCCTGCCGCGTCGAGATACTCGAAACCGCGGAGCATATGCGTCGTGTGCATCAGCTGCCCGATGCCCTTTTGGCCGCGGGTTTTGTGCGCAATTGTTTTTGGGATCACCTGCACGGCTTTCAAGCCACGGCCCTGAACGATATCGATCTGATTTACTTTTCGGCATCAGAGCTGGACTCGCGGGTGGATGCCGCACTGCTCCACGAATTTAGTGCTTTGTTGCCGGCTGTCAGCTGGGATGTGAAGAACCAAGCGCGTATGCACCTTCGGCACGGAGATCCTGCCTATGCAGATTCCGAGCATGCGATGCGCTACTGGCCAGAATGCGAGACGGCGATTGGCATGCGCATAGACGGTTCCCGGGAGTTGGTATCAAGCTTTGGTTTGGGCAGTTTGTTTGCGGGGGAAATAACACCTGGGCCGCATCGGCCACCCGTTGTTGCGCAAGAGCGCGCGCAGCGCAAGGCTTGGTTACAGCGCTGGCCAAAGCTGCGTTTTGTTAAACCGGGCTCTGCGCCTGGGGGCTGAGCATATTGTGCCGCACCGGATTTAGGCGCCTTGTCTTGTCTGACTCGTTCTTTTTCGAATGGCTGTTGCGAGGCACTGCAGCAGAAGCAGTGCGAGCAGGGGCGGGCTGATACCGCCACCACCGCCACTGGCGTCGGAGCAGCCCTGCGCAGGCCCAAGGGCCAAAAACTCACCGCTGTCGTAGTTGTAGGCCCAGCCGTAGCGGGTGTTTTTTCTAGGCGGTGTGTCGGCGTTGCTGTACACGTAGATCATCTCGAAATCGCACAGCGGGTTTGTTGGAATGGTCTTTTTTAAGTAGGGGCCCAGGGGGTACAGTCCTTTGGAGCGATCGTTACACACCGCGCCGTTCACGTCGCTGTGCATCAGCAGGCGATTGACGAAATTGCGCATGCGCGCCGGCTGAATTGTTGCTGTGGAGAGCAGGGGGCAGGTCGTACGCGGGGTAGAGGCTCTCGGGTAATTGCCGTGTTCGGCGCTGTAGCGATCGATGGCCTCTTGCACGATTTTCTGATTGGCCGCTAGAAAGCTCTGTGCTGAAGCGCCTCTTTGCAGGTTGAAGGCTGGCACCACAACCGCCGACAGCACCGAGATGATCACCACCACAATCATCAGCTCTAGCAGCGTAAACCCGCTGGTCTTTCTGCTGCAGTGATGAATATCCACGGTGTATCTTCCCGAAGTTTCTGGTGCATGAGGCTGCTGTCTTCAAGGGTTATCGGGCGGTATCCGTTCAGGGTGAGCAGAATATTTGCAAATAACGCATTTTAATCAGGCGTATTTATTTTGCGCGGTTTACTTCGGTGGGTTGGGGTGCTTTGTCGCTGGCTGGCTGTTGTCTGAGCGATGATGCGAGGCTTGTAAGTGCATAAGTGCATAAGTGCATTTGCGTCAGGGGTGGCGATGGCGTCTTTGGGCTGGGTATGTGGTGATGTGCTGCTGTTATGCGGGCGTAGAAGAGCAGTGCAGCGGCTGTGCGTTTTGTTGCGACTGAGCGTGTGTCTGTCAGTCCGCGCGCTCAGCCTTGTGCAGCAGTTCGCTGAGGTATTGACTCAGCTGTCGGTAGAGCCGCGCCGTGGCTCTGGGGCCCTGATCAAGTGAGCGCTGGTGTTTCTCGACGGTGTCGGTGTCGCCTCGGGCGATGGGGCCGGTCAGTGCGTTGGCGGGGCTTTGTGTCTTCAGGTTATCGAGCACACCGCGCGTCAAAGAATCATAGAGCTCTGCAGCGATTTCAGGCGGCACGCCCGACTTGTCCCACAATTGTCCAGAGGCGTGCGCAAGCGCGATCAAGTGGTTGCTGGCGATGACCGCTGCGGCGTGGTATTCGGTCTTGTGTTCGCTGTTGATACGGAAGCAGCGGCCGCCTATCGCTTGAAAGGCTTGCTCGATATTCGCGAGCGCGCTCGTGTCTCCCTCGGTCCCAATCCACGTGTCCGCAAGTGAGGTCCTGTCGTGGCTGAAGGCCCGCACTGGGTGCGCGCTTGCAATGCGGGCGCCGTGCGATTTGAGTGCTGCAAGCTCGCTCGAGCCTAGGGCGCCGCTGAGGTGAAAGACCAGCTTCCCCTGCCAGTCGCTTGTGGGCCGTTTGAGCAGCTGTGCGACGACGCCGGGGATGGCTTGATCCCCCGTGGCGATCAGAATGGCATCGCTGCTGGGCAAGTCCTCGGGGTGCTGGTATTCAGGGGCGGACAGGGCCGCTGCAAGCGCGGTGTTGCCACTGCGGGTGCAGATCCCCGTGACGATGAAGCCGCGCTGTGTCAGGTGCCATTGCCGAGCGAGGCTGCCACCGGCGCGGCCGGCGCCAATAAGGCACAGGGTAGGCCTTGTCATTCGTGCTGGTCGCGTCGAACGCGCGAGACGACGGACAGGCTTCTGATGTGGCGAATCAGCCGGGCGAGGTGTTTTCTGTTGCGCACGGTCAAATTGAAGCGAATTTGTGTCAAGCTATCTTGAGTGACTGAGAAGCTCATGTTCTCAATGTTGGACGTGACTTTTGAAATGGTGTCTGCGACGCGTGCAAGGGACCCAGGCCTGTTGTCCATTTCCACGATCAGCACGGTGGTGTATTCGGATTGGTAGTCCTCGGACCACTGCACGGGTACCCAATCCTGTGACATCTTCTCTGCTCTTGCCGCGACGTTGGAGCAGGTTGCTCGGTGCACCATGACGCCTCGGCCGCTGGAGATAACGCCCTGGATATTGTCCCCTGGAATGGGCAGGCAGCAGCGCGCCATACTGATCACCGAACCGTCTGGCCCTTCCACTATCAGCGGGCTGCTTTGCATGCGCGCGGGTTCAGGGTTTGTATTGTCGCCAATCAATCGTGCTGCCACGTCACTGGGGGTGTGGTGCCCGAGGCCGACGCTGAGCATCAAGCCGTCCCAGTCTTGGTGGTCAAAGTGGCTCAGTGCGGCGTTGATGGATTCCTGTTGTAGCTCGTCGACGTTGCCGCCGAGTGCGCCCAGTGCGCGGGAGATCAGGCGTCGGCCAAACAGCAGGCCTCGCTCCGCGTCCATGTTACGCAAATAGTGCCGTATGGCATTGCGTGCTCGCGGGGTCACCACGTAGTCGAGCCACATGGGGCTGGGCTGCGCGTTTTCCTGGGTGATGATTTCAACGGTTTGGCCGGTGCTCAATGGGGTGCTGAGTGCGGCCACTCGCCTGTCTATGCGCACGCCGCGGCAGCGGTTGCCTATGTCGGAGTGCACCAAGTAGGCGAAATCCACCGGTGTGGCGTTGGGCGGCAATCTGTAGATGTCTCCCTTGGGAGAAAAGACAAATATCTCCTTGGGGAAAAGATCGAGCTTGACGCTTTCGTAGAATTCCAGGGTGCTGCCCGTCGCCTGCTGCATGTCGAGCAGGTTGCTGAACCACTGTTGCGCAAGGTGGCGCGGTTTGTTCTCGCTGCCGGACTTGTATATCCAGTGTGCTGCCACGCCGTGTTGTGCGTTGTTGTCCATCTCCTCGGTGCGCACTTGTGCTTCGATGGGGATGCCGCCGCGCATCATCACCGTGTGCAGCGACTGGTAGCCGTTGCTCTTGGGTATGGCGATGTAGTCTTTGAAACTGTTGGGGCGGGGGTTGTAGAGCCCGTGCAGGCAGCCCAGGGCGCGATAACAGGCGTCGATGCTGTTGACCACGACACGGATGGCAAACATGTCCGTCACTTCTTTGAAGGACAGCTGCTTGCTGCGCATCTTGTGGTAGAGGCTGTAGATGTGTTTTTCGCGGCCGTAGACTTCCGCTTCTATGCCCATTTCCTCGAGCATCGCCTTGACCCGGATTTCGATTTGATTGACCAGCTCTGTGCGGTTGCCACGGGCTTTGCGAACAGCTTCTTCTAGTACTTGGTAACGGCCTGGATAGAGCGCGGCGAAGCCGAGGTCTTCGAGTTCATTTTGAATTTGTGTGATGCCGAGGCGGTGTGCAATCGGGGCGTATACCTCCAAGGTTTCTCTGGCGATGCGCCGCCGTTTGTCCAGGCGCATGGAGCCCAGGGTGCGCATATTGTGCAGGCGATCCGAGAGCTTGATGATGATGACGCGGATGTCGTTCACCATGGCGAGCAACATTTTGGAGAAGTTCTCGGCTTGGGCTTCTGCTTTGGACCCCCCTTCCAGATTGGTGAGCTTGCTCAGTCCCTCCACCATTTCGGCTATTTCGTCGCCGAACTGATCCGCCATTTGCTCGCGCGTGACAGTGGTGTCCTCTAGCACGTCGTGCAGCAAGGCCACCATGATGGAGTTGGTGTCCATGTTCATCTCGGCGACAATGCGCGCCACGGCGAGAGGGTGGTAAATGTAGGCTTCGCCCGATTTCCGGCGCTGACCCTCGTGGGCCTCGGCAGCCATCAGATAGGCCTGGTACACCTGCTGGACTTGCTCTTCGCTGAGTCGCGTTTGCAGCATCCGACAGAGATCCGATATCTGAAAGGCGTTTGCCGGCAGGGCATCGGTGAGGGATAAGGTCTGTGATTCAATCATTGCGAGCGGGAGTTGCCAGTTATCGACGGCTGTGCGGGGCGCGCAACCTGTCTTCACTGAATGTATCGCAAATGTTGGGCCGATACGCAAGCACAATCGTGCGCGTGGCGTCAGTCTGGTGGGGGTGCTGCGGGTTTGAAGTAGCTCACTGCACACAAGGGGGCAGCGAGCTTAATCTCTAGAAGGGCTGCTTAGAATTCAGGGCGGCCTTCGTCTTCACGTGTCAGTGGGGACACAGGAGGCGGACGGTGCTCGATGGCGTTGGCCAGCAGCTCGTCGTTTACCAGGCCTTCAGCGATTTCGCGAAGTGCTGTCACGGTGGGTTTGTCGGAACCCATCTCCACCAATGGCTCGCCGCCCATGGCGATATGGCGTGCGCGTTTTGAGGCAGTCAAGACCAAGTCAAAGCGGTTGTCGACGTGTTCGAGGCAGTCTTCTACAGTTACACGGGCCATAAATTTGTCCAAAAATTAGTAGAGCTAACAGATAACTATATGTTGACTTTGGCGGGAATGCAAGCGATGTAGGGGTTTTGTCCAAACCGAGCAGGGCGCCGCGGCTGAGGCGTTCCCCGCCGCGGAGGTATTTTAAGGCTTTAAAAGCTCACTAATCTGCTCGTCGTGGGCGCCTGCTTGGCGCCCGTGCAGCAGCCGCTCGGCGCGAATAATCGCCTGAATGTCTGCCAGCGCGGTTTCAAAGGCGTCGTTGATCACCAGGTAATCGGCTTCGTCGTGATGGCTCATCTCTTCCATCGCCTCCGCGGTGCGGTGGGCGATGACGTCTTCGCTGTCCGAACCTCGGCCTTGCAGCCGTTGTAACAGAGCCTCGCGGGTCGGTGGCAGGATGAAGATAGAGCGAACTTGCGGGTGTTTATCGCGTACCTGCTGGGCGCCCTGCCAGTCGATCTCGAGGATCAGGTCACGGCCTGCGTCGAGCACGTCTTCAATCGCTGCGTGAGAGGTGCCGTAATAATTTCCGAAGACACAGGCGTGCTCCAAAAATTCGCCGCGCCCTATCATCGCTTCAAAATCTGAAGCGGGCGTGAAGTGGTAGTGGGTGCCGTTGTCTTCGCCGGGGCGCTGCGGTCGCGTGGTGTGAGAAACCGATAATCCTAAATCGGAATCTAAACGTAACAAAGCGGTGACGAGGCTTGTTTTGCCGGCCCCAGAGGGGGCGGATATAATATATAGCTGACCTTTCATGGCGGCCATTGTAGCAGTGTCTGCAGCGGAAGGAATCAGTTCTCGGCTTCAGTAGCGGCAGTTAATTTCAGTTTGCCAAGCTTATTTCGGCGTAGCGGCAGCCGCTGGTTGTAGCCGGTGCTACGTCAGGCAAATAGAGAGGCTCTAAAGTGCATTTTCAGGCGGCAAATGTGCCGTCCATTCAACCGGTCTCTAGGTGCTATTGCGCCGCCAGAATGCTCATTTCCCGCGCAACCGCGGCCTTCACGAGTGCCGCTGACTGCAGCGGTTCTGCGTTGCTGAGTTGCAGCTCGGATTCTTCCCACTGACCGTCAACATTGCGTGAGGAAATGCGCAGTATGGGGTCTGCATCGGCCGGTGCGGCGTAGACAATGACGCTGTCTGCTTCCAGAGGGGTGAATATGGCTGGGGATTCTATCAGTGCGGCGCTTAGCGGTGCTTGGGTTGTTGCATACCATGCGGGCACGGCGAGGGTCGCCAGTAGCATGAGGGTAGCGGGAGTTTTCCACTGCGCGTGCGCAGCCGACAATAGCTTGCTTGAATTACCCATGAGTGTCTTTCCTGACGCGGGTTGCTTGAAGCGCCTAAGCGGCGAGATTTCCAAGATTCAAAGCATGTTTCAGGCCAGCCGGTGTCGCCGGAGGTGTAATCGCGTGGGAGTAACAGAGGCCCTGAGTGCAGGGCCCGGTGTTTTGACTTCGCTCTGGCGCTAGCGCTTGTTGTTGATATACGCTCGCGGAGACGAACCGTGGATCTTCTTGAAGGCTTTGTAAAAAGCAGATTCAGACGCGTAACCGAGATTGTTGGCCAGTTCCGCAATGGTCACGGTGCCCATTTTTATCTGCTCGACCGCGAGCGTCATGCGCCACTCCATCAGGTATTGCAGCGGCGGGATGCCGACAACGTCCTTGAAGTGTGTGGCGAAGGCGGTGCGCGAGAGGCCGGCGATAGAGGCCAGTTTCGCCAATCCCCAGTTGTGTGACGGCTCTGCGTGCATGCGGTCGATGGCCGGTGCGAGGTGTTTGTCCGCCAGTGCGGCCAAATACCCGTTGTTCAGGCCCGGTGTTTTCAGGCGTTCACGCAGCGCACCCACAAACAGTATGTCGATCAGACGGCCGACAACGCTGTAGGATCCCGCGATAGGCTGACCTATCTCGTCGGCGATCAGTTGGTGCATGGCGCGCATCAGCTCCCGGTCCGGCCCTTGCGGCTTCATGGTCATGGTCGGCGGCAGGGCTGAGATCAGGTGGTGCATCGATCCGGGCGCGTTGTTGACACTTAAGTGCAGCAGGGTTGCGCCCCCTTGTGGGGTCAGCCTGACACTGGGGTCGGGCCATTGTGTGCTGAGATAGATGTCCCCTGGATGAAGCTCTTGCGGTTCTTGGTTGTCGGTAAGGACGTGTAATCGTCCCCCCAGCACAACGCAAAAGTACAAAGCGCAATCAGAGGTTTCACTCAGCTCGAGAGCTGAAGTGCTGTGTTCGGTCTCCACACGTGCTTGCCACACGAAAGGGGAGACTTGGAAAATGTTGCTAATAACGTCCATGTCATTGGCCAATTAAGTCTTTCAGGAACTTTCCAATAAGCAATTTTCAATCCCAAAGCAGCTGTGCCGGAGTGAAAGGCAGTGCTTTATAGTTTTATATACGTGCAATATATTGGCATTCATATGCGAAAAGTTGAGTACAAATTGGTGCAGTAAGTATCCAGATGCTACCTATTGCTTTTATGCGTGTGGAAGTAAATCAATTAGCTTTGTTTTGCTGTTCTTTGGTTCAGTGGGCGTCTAGAGTTTGTTGGGCGCTTTTTGTAGTTCGTTTGAGTCGGGAGATTTATTTATGGGGATGTTGCAGGAATTTAAGGCCTTTGCCGTCAAAGGCAATGCCGTGGACATGGCGGTTGGCGTGGTTATTGGCGCGGCCTTTGGCAAGATCGTCAGTTCCATGGTGGAGGACGTCATCATGCCGCCGCTGGGCATGTTGATGGGCGGTAGGGATTTCACTAATTTGTTCATCACCCTCGATGGCAGCGAGTTCGATACCTTGGCCGAGGCCAAAGAGGCCGGAGCGGCGATCATAGGTTACGGCAGCTTTTTTCAGAACAGCATCAACTTTCTGATCATCGCCATGGCGGTGTTTTTGATGGTGAAGTTGATGAACAAGATGTCCGCAGCGGCTGCGGCCGAGCAGGCGGCCGACGAGAAGCCCCCAGAGACGACCGAGGACGTGCTGTTGCTGCGAGAGATCCGCGACAGCATGGCGGCATCTGTCGCCAAATTGGCAGAGACACACGCGGCGATAGAGGCCGCCGCGGCGAAGGTCCCTGAGCTGCCTGAGCCGGAGCCCGAGCCAGAAGTGGTGGAGGAGTCTGGCGAAGCGGAGGCGGCCGATGCGGCGGCAACAGAAGGCGGTGACACAGAGAAGAAAGACACTCCGGCTATTTAGAACGAATAAATGTGTGGATTAGAGTCGCGACTCTAGAGTCGTTCATTTTGATTTCGCAGCGGAGCCGAATGACCCGGTGTATTTCAGGCAAAAAAAAGGGCGCCGATGGCGCCCTTTTTTAGACCGTGCTAGCGCGCTTAGCGTTTTTTGCGATTGGCCATGTGGATCGCACGGTTGTCGGCAGACAGCACCGCCTCGTGTAGGCTCTCCGACAGGGTCGGGTGAGCGAACATGGTGGCTGCCAAGTCATCCAGTGTGGACTGCATTTCGATGGCAATCACAGCCTGTGCGAGCAGTTCAGAGGCCTGTGGGCCAAAGATATGCACGCCGAGGATGTGGTTGTTGTCGGCGCGCGCCAGTACGCGCACGGTGCCTTCTGTCTCATTGATGGCGCGTGCTCGGCCGCTGGCGGCGAAGGGGAAGCTGCCAACCTTGTACTCGATGCCTTCTGCCTTGATGTCTTCCTCGGTCTTGCCGACCCAGGCTAGCTCGGGGTGGGTGTAGACAACATTGGGGATGGCGTCGTAGTTGACGTGCCCGTGCAGTCCGGCAATGCGCTCGGCCACTGCCACGCCTTCTTCTGAGCCCTTATGTGCCAGCATGGGGCCGCGAACGACATCGCCGATGGCCCAGATGCCGGGCACATTGGTCTCACAGTTGTCGTTGACGTATACAAAGCCGCGTTCGTCGAACAGCAGCTCCAGTTCACCCGCTGCAATGTTGGTGGTGTGCGGGCGGCGGCCTACCGCGACAATCAGTCGTTCAACGGTGATTTTCTGGTCGCCTTTGCTGTCCGTGTAGTCGACGACTACACCTTCAGCGGTGCGCTCTGTGCCTTTGACCAGCGCGCCCAGCTTGATGTCTAAGCCTTGCTTTTGAAAGCTGCGCAGGGCAGCTTTGGCGATCATCTTGTCCGCCATCGGCAAGAAATCGGGCTGTGCTTCGATGATCGTGACTTCAGCGCCGAGTCGACGCCACACGCTGCCGAGCTCGAGGCCGATGACGCCCGCGCCAATGACGCCGAGTGTCTTGGGCACGCTTGTCCACGCTAGGGCGCCTGCGTTGTCGACGATGATTTCTTCGTGCAAGGGGGCGGGGGGGATAGAGACAGGTGTTGAGCCCGTGGCAATCACGATGTTGGCTGCGCTCGCCTGGCTGACAGTGCCGTCGGCGGCGGTGATCTCAACGATTTTTTCCGGCAAAACCTTAGCAGTGCCCAGCAGCAGCTCGACACCCGCGGCGCCGAACAACTGCTGCACACCTGCGGAGGAGCCTTCGACAATCTTGTCTTTGCGGGCGATCATCGCGGGGATGTCCACGCTGAGGCCCTCGGCGGTTATGCCGTGGTCGATGCCGTGCAGCTTCATGGATTCGAAGCGCTCGGAGCTGTCGAGCAGGGCTTTGCTGGGGATGCAGCCGACGTTGTTGCAGGTGCCGCCCAGTTTGGGTTTGCCGTTGTCGTCCAGCCATTTCTCAATACAAGCTGTTTTCAGGCCGAGCTGAGCGCAGCGAATAGCCGCTACATAGCCCGCCGGACCTGCACCGATCACAATTACATCAAATGCGTTTGCCATGGGAGTGAGTTCTCTGCAAAGGACCCGCGAGAGGCGGGTCCGAAAATAGGGAGCGCTCGCGGCACATTGCCGCGAGCTTTATAGGCTTAGATATCGAGAAGGATCTTGGCGGGGTCTTCGACCAGCTCGCAGATGGTCTTCAGGAACAAGACGGCGCCTTGGCCGTCGACGATGCGGTGATCGTAGGACAGGGCGAGGTACATCATGGGGCGTATAACAATCTCACCGTTGACCACGACAGGGCGCTCTTTGGTGGCGTGCATGCCGAGGATGGCGCTCTGAGGCGGGTTCAGAATCGGTGTCGATAACAAAGAGCCGAACACGCCACCGTTGGAGATGGTGAAGGTTCCGCCGGTCATCTCTTCCATGGTCAGCTTGCCGTCACGGGCGCGCTTGCCGAAGTCAGAGACGTTCGCTTCGAGCTCCGCCAGCGACTGCTGCTCGGCGTTGCGCAACACCGGCACAACCAGGCCGCGATCCGAGGAAACGGCGACGCCGATGTCACAGAAGTTGTGGTACACCACGTCGCTGCCGTCGATGGAGGCGTTGACGTCGGGGAAGCGCTTCAGGGCTTCGGCCGATGCCTTGATGAAAATGGACATAAAGCCCAGACGAACACCGTGAGATTTCTCAAAGCTGTCCTTGTGCTTTTTGCGCAGCTCCATGAAGGGCTGCATGTTCACCTCGTTAAAGGTGGTGAGCATGGCCGTGCTCGACTTGGCGTACAGCAGGCGCTCGGCGATGCGCGCACGCAGGCGGGTCATCGGCACGCGTTTCTGGCTGCGCTCTTCGTCGGCAATGTTCAGGGCGCCAGCGGTGGGGATGGCGGGGGCTGATGCAGGCGTTACGGCTGCTTTCGCCGCCGCGGCGGGAGCGGGCTTTTTAGCGGCGCTGGCGACATGAGCTTCCACGTCTTCAGGCAGTATGCGGCCGTTCTTGCCGCTGCCTTTGACGTCGGAGGCTTTGAGGCCGTGCTGCTCGAGCAGTTTGCGCGAGGCGGGGCCGGTCTGGCCGTCGTCATCGCTGCTGGCTGTGTCGGCTGCAGGGGCTGCTACTGGTGCGGCGGCTGCGCCGTCTCCAGCGACAATCTTGCCCAGCAATTGCTCGGCGACGACCAGTGCGCCTTCGTCTTCAGTGATCTCCTGAAGTACACCGGCAATGGGTGCTGGGACTTCGAGCACGACCTTGTCAGTCTCGATGTCTACCAGCACTTCGTCGCGTTCAACGGTGTCTCCGGCTTTCTTGTGCCAAGCAACTACGGTAGCGTCGGCGACTGATTCGGGGAGTGTCGGCACTTTAATTTCGGTGCTCATGAAGCTGTCCTGTTCGTTATCAATGTGATCGCGCTGATGCGCATATTAGTTACTCGTGTCATTTGCAATGACGCCCAGGGCCTGTTCGACCAAAGTGCGTTGTTGAGCGTTGTGCACGCTGGCGTAACCCACTGCGGGTGAAGCAGAGGGGTGGCGTCCGGCGTATTCCAGGGTCTGGCCTTCTTTCAAAACGCGTTCTATGCGGTGGCGAGTGGCTCGCCACGCGCCCTGGTTGCGGGGTTCTTCTTGAACCCAAACAACGGCCTTTGCGTTGCTGTATTTCTCACACAGCCCCTCCACTTCCGTGTAGGGGAAGGGGTAGAGCTGCTCTACACGAGCAATGGCGACGTTCTCGAGTTCGAGTTCGCGCTGTTTCTCGAGCAGGTCGTAATAGACCTTGCCGGCACACAGCAGCAGGCGCTCGACTTTTTCCGGCTTGGCGCCGTCGATGTCATCGATGACGGGCTGGAATTGTTGCTCGGTCAGGTCTTCGTGTGTGGAGACTGCCAGGCGATGGCGCAGCAGGCTTTTGGGGGTGAAAACAATCAACGGGCGGCGCAGCGGGCGCAGCATTTGGCGGCGCAGCATGTGGAAGCACTGTGCCGGTGTGGACGGCATCACCACTGACATGTTGTCTTCAGCACAGAGCTGCAAAAAGCGCTCAACACGGGCTGAGCTGTGCTCCGGGCCTTGGCCCTCGTAACCGTGTGGCAGCAACAGTGTCAGGCCGCACAAGCGACCCCATTTGGTCTCCCCTGAGCAGATGAACTGGTCGATCACCACCTGTGCACTGTTGGCGAAATCACCAAATTGCGCCTCCCAGATCACCATGGACTGCGGGTCGTGGGTGGCGTAGCCGTACTCAAAGGCAAGCACCGCGACTTCGCTCAAGACGGAGTCAACCACCAAGAAGTTGGGTTGCTCTTCACTGATGTGGCGCAGCGGAACATAGGCGCTGCCGTCGTTCTGGTTGTGCAGTACCGCGTGACGGTGGAAGAAGGTGCCGCGGCCACAATCCTGACCGGTGATACGGACTGGGTAGCCGTCGTCCAGCAGGGTGGCGTAGGCCAGATTCTCGGCAAAACCCCAATCCATCGGCAGGGCGCCGGCGGCCATCTTGCGGCGATCTTCGTAGATCTTTGCCACGCGCGGGTGCAGCTTCAGGCCCTCGGGGTGGGTAGTGAGCTTATCCGAAAGGCCCTGCAGTGTGCTGAGGCTGATGCTGGTGTCGGCCGGGGTGCGCCAGTCTTTGACTTTGACGTAAGGGCTCCAGTCGACGTGAATGCCCGCCTTGATTTGGGTGTTGGAGTCGATGTGCGGAGCGACGCACTCGCCCGCGTCCATGGCGTCACGGAAGTCGGCAACGCGCTTCGCGCCGGTGCCGGCTTCAAGCACGCCAGCCGTTTCCAGCGAATCGGCGTAGAGCTTGCGGGTGGTGGGCAAGGCGCGGATGATCTTGTACATCTCCGGCTGCGTGGCGGCGGGCTCGTCCGCTTCGTTGTGGCCGTGGCGGCGGTAACACACCAGGTCGATGATCACGTCCTTTTGGAACTGCATGCGGAAGTCGAGCGCGAGCTGGGTGACAAACAACACCGCTTCTGGGTCGTCGCCATTGACGTGGAAAATGGGTGCATTGATCATTTTCGACACGTCTGTCGCGTACTCAGTCGAGCGCGCGTCTTCCAGATTGGAGGTGGTGAAACCGATCTGGTTGTTGACGATGATGTGCACGGTGCCCTTGGTGGAGTAGCCGCGCGACTCCGCCATGTTGAAGGTCTCCATGACCACGCCCTGGCCGGCGAAGGCCGCGTCGCCGTGGATGACCACGGGGATGACATCGGCGCCTTCGCTGTCGTTGTGGCAGTCTTGGCGTGAGCGCACGCTGCCCTCGACCACCGGAGAGACTATCTCTAGGTGGGAGGGGTTGAAGGCCATGGCCAGGTGCATCAAATCGCCGTTTTCGGTGCGGACGTCAGATGAAAATCCCTGGTGGTATTTCACGTCGCCCGAGGCCAGTGCCTCGTTGCGCTTGCCTTCGAATTCCGAAAAAAGATCGGCGGGGTGTTTGCCCAATATATTGACCAACACGTTTAGGCGGCCGCGATGCGCCATGCCGATCACCAGCTCTTTGATGCCGTGCGTGCCGGAGCGACGGATCAGCTCGCTCATGATGATGATCAAGCCTTCGCCGCCTTCCAGCGAGAAGCGCTTTTGACCCACGTACTTGGTGTGCAGGTATTTCTCGAGGCCCTCGGCCGCGGTCAGTCTGTCGAGCAGCCAGCTTTTCTGTTCCGTGCCGAATTCGGGGTGACCCATCACCGGCTCGATACGCTGCTGCAACCACTCTTTTTGGGTGGTGTGGTCAACGTACATGTATTCAAAGCCGACCGTGGAGCAGTAGGTTCGCTCTAGGCGCGCGACGATCTCGCTCAGCGTGGCTTCTTCCAGGCCAAAGATGGCGGGGGTCATGAACACGGTGTCATTGTCGGCTGTGGACAGGCCGTATTCGTGGATGTCCATTTCGCGCAACTCGTCGAAACGTTTGCGGTTGCGGTCCAGCGGGTCGATTTTGGCCAACTGGTGCCCGCGTACGCGGTAGGCGTTGATCAGCTGAGTGACGCCTATCTGCTTCAGCTCGTGATTCAAGCCCTCTGAGGAGATGCTCGATGCTGGGCGGCGGCCACTGTGCCGGGCCAAATTATAAAAGTGCGCGCGAACGTCGGAGTGGGGGACGTCGCGTCCGCCGCCGTTCACCAGGGGCAGGCGGTCAAAATATTCGCGCCAGTTCTCGGGGACATCGTTGGGGTCGCGCAAGTAGCTCTCGTAGAGGGCTTCTAAGTAAGCGGCGTTGCCGCCCGCTAGCATCGACGTACTTTGCAGTGCCTTCAGCATGAATCAGGTCTCGTGGACAGTAGTTGTGTTGCGCCGACCCCGGTCAATAAAGGGGTTGTACCAATCAGCGGCGCGCTTGAAGCTTTTATTCATCGGTGTTCAGTTGGACGAGCAAAAAACAATCCATGCCACTGGCGCAGATTGGGTGTTTGCACAGCAATACCGGCAGGCATAGGCAGTGTATTGACGCAAAAATCGCAATCAATACAGATTTTGTGTCTCACGCACAAAAACAACAAGCAACGCGGCCTAGATCCGCTCAGCGCCACTTGTTCGTTGCAATCATCTGCAGGTATATATCTCTAATGGGGGGTATTGTATATCAAGCGACAAAAATTGACAGCCTGAGAAACGTCGTGGCAACTGTTTGTGCGTTTTAGTTCACAAAATAAATCCGCGAGCCAGCACATATAAATAGAGGAGCGCGCAGGAAGCTCACGGAGGATCGGTCAGTTTTTATTCCACCGGCCTGGATTGGCCCAAAAACGGTTGTTGAGCCAGTCAGGGGTAGGCTTGTAATTGCTGATCGCGTAACCGTGCGCGACATAGAGCGAGCGCTGGGGCTCGGGCAGCGGCCGACGGCTGAAGCCCAGGCCCAAGAACACGGTTTGGGTCGCGGTTGTCACGGCGGCGAGCGGGGTCAGCACCAGCACTTGATTCGCCCACTGGTCGCGGGCCGCCGCGAGCGTCGGCAGATCATGGGCGGAGGCCTCGCAGGACTCAAACACCACAGCGAGCTCATAACGTGTGCCTGCGTCGGTGTGCGAGAGCGCTGCGTGCGGCCAGCAGTCACGGGCAACACCGTGCGCATCGTCTCCCAGCACCAGCACGCGCGCTTCTGGGCTGACTGCTGGCGTACAGGCGTCGCTCAGTGTGTTTTGCGTGGCCATATCCGGGACCCCATTTGCCAGGCGAGTAGATTCAGAACGGCGCAACCGCCGATCAAAACCACCGCTGAATTGCGGAAGAAGATACGCGGTGTCAGGTTCCACAGCACTTCTCCGGGCAGGGTGCGCCAGAGCTCGTTGTTGAACAACAGCGGGTGAAAGACCCGCTCCCAAAATGGCCCGAACAAGGGAATAACCACAAAGGTGGCGAGTATGACCAGCAGTGCGCTTTTGCCTGCGGGGCCAAGAGTCGTCGGGTCATTCCACAGCAGGGCGAGCAACGCCGCCACCGCGACGAGCGCCACCACAGCGAGCACCTTGTAGATCTCGCGGACCTCTTGCAGGTGGGCGCGACCGCGCGGATCCCAGCTCGCCGCAAGTGGCTCGAGGTGCAGGAAGTAGCGGCCCATGTTGCTGGCGCGGGTCTCCACGCCTGCTGTGCCCAAGTTGTCACAACGGGCGTGGTAGTCGCAGTTGTAGCGGTACCAGCTGCTGCTAAAAATAAGTGGCAGCAGCACGAGTGCGAGGGTGACCAGCAGTAGCGCCGTGGTGGCGGCCGAGCGAATTAAGAAGCGCAATGTCTTAGTTTTTCTCTGCCTGAGTGAGAGCGTAGGCGTCGAGCTTTTCTTGGGGTGCCTCGAGTTGGTATTTCGCCTTCCACTCCTTGTGCGGCATGCCGTATATGGCTTCGTAGGCTTCGTCCATGCTCAGCTCAACATCGCGCTCGTCGGCCGCTGCTTTGTACCACTTGGAGAAGCAATTGCGGCAAAACCCGGCCAATATCATCATGTCGATGTTCTGCACGTCGCTGCGCTGCTGCAAATGTGCGAGCAGCCGGCGAAAAGCGGCGGCTTCTAATTCAGTGCGGGTGTTGTCCACGTGAGGGTTCCTGTGGTGAATGATAGCGGTGGCTATTGCTTTGCCGAGAAATCCCCTCATTATAAAGTGTGTTCCCCCATTTGTATCGCTGCGACTCAGCTGCCGTCGCGCGCAAGCCGCACAGGATGATGTATGCCGACATTTTTATTGATAGTTGCGTTGGTGGGCTTTTGCGCCTGGTGGTGGCAAGAGCGACTGCTGCACGAGCGCGCCGTTGTGTTGGCGCGTGCGGCGTGTAAGCGCTATGACGTGCAGCTGCTGGATCAAACAGTGGCTTTGCACCGGCGGCGGCCGTTGCGCATTGAAGGCCGGATGCGATTGACGCACCACTATCGCTTTGAGTTTGCCGTCGACGGCGTCGAGCGGCGCATCGGCACGGTGGAGTTTGTCGCCGGAAACGTCAAAGAGGTCTCGCTGGACCTGGTGTTGGACGCCGACGGCGGCTAGCCGCGCCCACCTGTTGTCCCGGCTGGTGGTTGGGCAATTCAATCAGATCGCCATGATAATTGCCAAAAATGACAGTTAAGCCCAAAAATAGCGCCCAGATTTAGGCTTTTGGCGGCACTTGATTTCACAATCCCCCCCTGACTGGCGATACAATACCTGATTCATTTATTTCGTTGTTGAGGATGTATTGCATGAGTGACTGCCCGTGTTGTTCAGGACAGGATTACGCCAAATGTTGTGAGCCTTTTATTGCTGGGAAATCCGTTGCGGCAACGGCCGAACAGCTTTTGCGTGCGCGTTACAGCGCCCACGCAAAAGGTGCTGTTGACTACATCGTCGACACCAACCACGAGGCAACACGCGACACCATCGACCGAGATGCGACTCAAAAGTGGGCCGAGCAGTCTGAGTGGATGGATCTGGACGTGCGGCGGGTAGAAGGCGGCGCCAGCGGGGACTCGGAGGGGCAGATCGAATTTGTTGCCACTTATCGTGACGCGCGCGGCCGCACTCAAAAGCACCATGAACTTGCGCTGTTCGAAAAATCCGACGAGGCGTGGTTCTTTCGCGACGCTGCGGCCCCCAAGCAAGAGCAGGTCCGTCGCACGGGTGAGAAGGTCGGCCGCAATGACCCCTGCACCTGCGGCAGTGCAAAGAAGTACAAGAAGTGCTGCGGTAAGGCGGCCTAAGTATTTCGAATTGCTCAGCTCCATCTCCAGCGCCTTTGGTGCTGGAGTGCACCTCCCTCACATAGAAGGTTGAAAATCATGGAAAAACCTTGGCTCGCGTCCTACCCCACGGGGGTTTCTCCCACCATCGATACGTCGCTGTGTTCCGATGTGGCGGCATTGATGGACGATACCTTCGCCAATCAGGGCGACAAAGTCGCGCTGATCCACATGGGCAATACCCTGACCTTTGCTCAAGTGGATGCGCATGCCAATGCCTTTGCGGCGTATTTGCGGCAGGTGGTTGGTCTCGACAAAGGGGACCGCATGGCGGTGATGATGCCCAATTGCAGCCAGTACCCGATTGCGGTGTTGGGTGCGTTGCGCGCGGGGGTGGTCATTGTCAATACCAACCCACTCTACACACCGCATGAATTGGACCATCAGCTTAAGGATTCTGGCGCACGCGCGATCCTGATCATGGATTTGTTTGCCCATACCTTGGAGAAGGTCCTGCAGACCCAGTCGGTGGAGCACGTGCTGATCACCTCCCTGGGTGACATGATGAAGTTCCCCAAGCGCCATCTGGTCAATGCAGTGGTTCGCTACGTGAAGAAAATGGTGCCCAAGTACCATTTGCCGACAGCGAAACGCTTCAATACTGCGCTGGCTGAAGGCGCTGCCCACTCTTTTGTGCGCGAGGTGTTGAGCCATGACGACATCGCGTTTTTGCAGTACACAGGTGGCACTACTGGGGTGGCGAAGGGCGCCATGCTGACGCACGGGAACATGGTGGCCAATGTGCTGCAAGCTGAGGCGTGGATTGCACCTGCGGGCATGTCATCTGACACGGATGACTGCGTGGTCACGGCACTGCCGCTCTACCATATCTTTGCGCTGACAGCTAACCTGCTGACATTCACACGACTGGGGGTGCGCACACTGCTGATCACCAACCCGCGGGACATGCCTGGCTTTATCAAGGAGCTGAAGAACAACCGTTTCACGATCTTCACCGGCGTCAATACCTTATTCAACGGCCTGCTCAATACGCCCGGGTTTAGTGAGCTTCCCTTCAAGGATTTCAAGCTGGCGCTGGGCGGGGGCATGGCGGTGCAGCGCTCCGTGGCCGAGCGCTGGGAGAGCGTGACCGGCAAGCCCTTACTGGAAGCCTATGGCTTGACCGAGACATCACCCGCGGCGTCGATTAACCCGGTTGATCTTGAGGCTTACAACGGCTCGATCGGGCTGCCGATTTCCTCTACCGAGATGTGTGTGCGGGATGAGCAGGGCAATACTTTGGCCATCGGTGAGCGGGGGGAGCTGTGCATCCGGGGCCCTCAGGTGATGAAGGGCTATTGGCAGCGGCCCGAAGAGACCGCGCAAGTGTTGGACGCGGAGGGTTGGCTGCGCACCGGTGATGTGGCGCAGATGGACGAAAAGGGTTTTGTCTACATCGTGGACCGGCTCAAGGACATGGTGCTGGTCTCAGGCTTTAACGTCTACCCGAATGAAATAGAGGGCGTTGCAGCGAGTCACGAGAAAGTCATTGAGGTCGGTGTTATCGGTGTGCCAGATAAGCAATCTGGTGAGGCGGTGAAGCTGATCGCCGTGCGAAGTGATGATTCACTCAGTGAAAAAGAGTTGATTGATTTTTGCCGCGAGAGCTTGACGGCGTACAAAATCCCACGTTATGTGCAGTTTGTGGATGAGCTTCCCATGACCAACGTGGGTAAGATTTTGCGTCGCGAATTGCGTGATCTCTACGGGGGCGAGCAGCAGTAGCACGGACTTGTAAAATCTGTTCAGACTGCAGTGTGGCTCGCCAAATTGACGGCGAGCCTTGAGGGAACAGCCTTAAGAATCGTGGCGGGCAAGAGCTATGCACGGGTGATTTTAGGCTCTCCCCCAAATTTTCCGGTGAAAATCGCTCGGTGGACGCGTTCTTGTCCACTTCGCTTCTCTTCGAAAAATCGTTGCAAAGCCTCCGTCATCACAGGGAATGCGATGTCCCCCCAAGGGATGTCGGCTTCAGCAAGCAGTGACACCGCCCGAGTCTCCTCGCCGACCGCCGCGTAGCCGTCAACTAGCACGCCGCAGTACAGCAGATAGACATGGCTGATGCGCGGTAGATCATAGACTGCGAACAGGCGCATCTGCTCGCCCACCGCACAAGCCTCTTCGCGTGCTTCGCGCAACGCGCCCTCGCTCGTGTCCTCGTTGTTTTCCATGTAGCCCGCTGGCAATGTCCAGTAGCCAATGCGAGGCTCGATGTCGCGCTGGCAGAGCAAGACCTTCTCGCCGTGCGTCAGCAGGCAACCGACCACTATTTTAGGGTTGCTGTATTGAATATGGTGGCAGTGGGGGCAGACTGCGCGCGGGCGGCTGTCATCGGACGGAATGCGCGTTTCGACTGCGTTGCCGCACTGGGTGCAGTATCGGATGTTCTCCATGGCCTAGTGCTCAAGGCGCTGATGATAAGTGCGGTCAGAGCCGTTCATGCGAGCACGGGCGGCAACTGTTTTTGCAGCGCCACCTTTTGTTTGATTGCGGCCATACCTGTCAGTGCGAAGCCGAGCAGTTCGCCCTCGGCGGATTTGAACAGCGCCACTTGGCCGCCGTCCGCCTGTTCTTCACATTGCCAATCGCCCTCCGCGCCTGGGGCAGCGGGTGAGACGACGATGGGGTGCGCGGGTGTCTTGACGCCCACGGGCATGGCGGGCAGTGCGAGCACGGCAGCCTGCCCGGCGAGGGTTTTTGCCAGGGTGCGCGCAGCGTGCATGATGGGTAACACGTAGGGCAGGACCAGGCCTTCGATCTCAGCGCAATCGCCAAAGGCAAAGACGCCGGGGCTGGAGGTCACCAGGGCCTTGTCGACCACGATGCCGCGGTTGCAATGAATGCCCGCTTGTATCGCGAGTCCGGTGTTGGGTTTTAGGCCCGCAGCCGAGAGCACCAGATCCGCTTGCACCGTGTCGCCGTTGCCCAGTGTCAGCCGGTAGCCAGTGGCCTGTTTTTCAATGCGCGTGACGGTTGTTTCCAAGTGCCAATTCACCTCGAGTTGGCTCAGCGCGGCCTGCAGTGCTCGTCCGGCGGGCTCTGGCATCAGGTGCTGCAAGGGGTGCTTGTCGGGGCCGATGACATCGACGCCAATGCCGCCGTTGGCAAGGTCGTTGGCGAATTCGCAGCCAATCAAGCCCGGCCCCATCACGGCTACGCGGCCACAGCCCGCAAGCTTTTCTCTGAACTGGCCGTAGTCTGTAAGCGTGTTGACACTCAATGTGTCCGCGGCGCCATCGCCTTCGATGGGCAGTTTGATTTGGCTGGCACCGAGTGCCAACACCAGCTGCCCATAAGCCCATTCAGATTTGCCGGCGCTGATCTTTTGCGCGTCGATGTCGATGCGGTCTATTACCGTGTGCGTGACTATTTCCGCCTGCAGCGTCTCGGCCATCTGTGCCGCTGTTTGTTGCAGCAGTTCGGCGGCTGTTTTGTTTTTTGCCAGGGCGTTGGACAGCATGGGTTTGGAATAGAAGGCGCCGTCGTCGTGCGTGATAAGCACCAGCTCGCGCGTGGGGTCCAGCTTACGAAATTCTCTCGCGAGGGTGTAGCCGGCTAGTCCGGTGCCCAAAATAACCACGGGTTTCAATGTGTTCTCCTGATTCAAAAGGGCTGAGCTCCATCCGAATACCTGTCGTGAAAGAGCGGACTCTTGGTGCTAGTGCGCGCGCAACTTGCCGCTGCCGTCTGCATGAAAAATACGTGTAGTTCGCGCTTTTGTCCATGAGAGCGGTTCTCGCGCGGTGTTGCTCAGGGGCGAGAGAGCTGCTGTGTTATGACTGCAGGGTGGCCAATGTCCAGCCACTGAGCGTTGAGCATGCTGCCCTGCAGCTCGCCTTTGGCTGCGCAGCGACGAAAAATATCCGCCAGTTTTGCCCCAGATTGCTCTGCGCCCTGCAGCAGACTGATGTCAAAAATGCTCATGCCGGTGTAGGTGAAGCGTACCTTGGCGGTGTTCCGTACATAGCCGCTGGCGTCTAAGCCGAAGTCACCCGATGTGTTGTGGGGCGGGTTGGCCGTCAGAAACACGTGGGTCTTGCTGTGGTGCGTGGCACCTTGTACTTGCTGCGCCATGCGGAAGTCGAAATCGGTCCAAATGTCGCCGTTCACCAGCAAAAAAGGTGCGTTGCCCAGCTGCCTGGCTGCACGGGCGATGCCGCTGGCTGTCTCCAGAGGAGCGGAGTCTTCGCAGGAGTAGCTGATGCCCAGGCCATAGGTGCTGCCGTCCCCCAGCAGTTGCCTCAGTTGCTGTCCCTGCCAATAGCAGTTGATCACCGCGTGGCGAAAGCCCGCTACGGAGAGCCGGCGCAGGTGCCGCTCTATGAGTCGCTCGCCCTGATAGTACAGCGTGGGTTTGGCGCAGTGCTCTGTGAGGGGGCGCATCCGGTTTCCAAGCCCCGCGGCGAGAATGAAAGCGGTGTTTAACACAGCTTGTCCGCCAGCTTGTGGCGGCTGACGATGCGATCGAGTGGGCCGAGCTCGGTGTATTTACTCAGCAGCTCCAGCACGTAGGCGAAGGTGCGCGGGATATCCGCGAGATAGGCGGACTTTTGTTCTTGGTGGTGCAATCGGCAAAAAATGCCCACGGCTTTTAGGTGGCGTTGCACCCCTGTGCAGTCAAACCAGCGCTGCACGTCGCTAAAACCGGCGCGGCATACCTGCGCGCGTTGCGCGTGTTCATAACAGGCGTGCAGCGACTCCTGCACCTGCTCGTCTGGCAGCCGGTGATAACAATCGCGCAGCAGCGAAACCCAGTCGTAGGTCATCGGCCCCTGCACCGCGCCTTGAAAATCGATCAAGCCCAGGCTGTTGTCTGTCAGCAGCATCAAATTCCGGCTGTGGAAGTCACGGTGTACAAAGGTCTGAGGTTGTTCTGAAAATATGTTAGCGAGCTGGCTCATCAAGCTGTCGAGATCCCGTAGATCAACGCTGGAGAGCTTCAAGCCGAGGTGTTTTTGCAGGCACCATTCGATGAATATTTCCACCTCGCGAACCACCATCGCCGCACTGTAGCGGGGCAGGGCCGTGCTGTATTGCTGCAGCTCGGGGGAGCTTTGCAGCTCTGCGATCAGGGCGCTTGCCTGGTGGTAGAGCTGCTGCGGGTCCGGGTGGTCAGGCAGCGCGTCGGAAAAGGTGCGGGGGCCTAAGTCCTCGATCACCATCCATCCCTGTGTAGTGTCGGCCTTGTGCACGGCGGGGGCGTGTAAGCCAGCGTGCCGGAGCAGGTGGGACAGCGCGACGAAGCTCTGATTCTCGTGCTCGGGCAGGGGGGTGTCCACGGCGATGTAGTCCTGCTCATCATGTCGGAAGCGGAAGTAGCGGCGCGCACTGGCATCGCTGCTGACCGGGCATAAGTCGGTGGCCGGGTAGTCGTTGTTGTGTAACCACAGCAGTAGCTCGGCTGTTCTGCTGTTGTCGCTCAAGGGGGCTTCACTCACGTCGGATCCTAAGGTGTTGTTCGCTGCATTCTAAGCTTAGCAGCGAGGCGGTTGTTGGGGTCGCGCTTTGCTGTCTGGCTGCTATCCTCTAGGGGTCATGCGGCGAGTTTGAATGTTCGCCCTGTTTTCCCTAGATTTGCGCCCGTTCGGGCCCGCAGACACGCGCATTGCGCTGGAGTCCTCATGAAAAATATACTTGCCGCCGCGCTCTTGTGCGTGTTCGGCGGAAGCGCCCATGCCGCCGGCTTGGAACTGGACTTGAGTAAGGAGTCCGGCGAATTCACCTACCTCGTTAACAGCCGTGGGGTCGTTGATGCTGGGGTGGATGTCGGGCTTTCGTTTTTCTACAACAAACGAGAGGACATCATGTTGGGCGCCAATATTCTGTCTTTGGGGCAGCAGGCTAAGTTCGGTCAGCCATTGCAGCTCGGTGTGGGGGCGAAAATTTACGGCGGCAAGCTTGATGATGATCGAGAGATCGGTGCAGTGGGCATTGGTGGGCGCATTGGCTATATCATCCCTTCGCAGATATCCCCCGTGGCGGTGGTTGCCGAGGTGTATTTTGCGCCCAGTGTGACGAGCTTTGGCGAGGCTGAGCGTTTGATCGAGCTAGCGACGCGTGTCGAAATGGAGATCACACCCACGGCGGTGGGGTTTTTCGGTTACCGCCTGGCGACGGTTCGCATGTCTGATACCGAGGATGACATCGAGCTCGACGACAACATGAACGTGGGTGTGCGTTTTCTGTTCCCTTCGCCCAACTTTCGCCGCTGAGCCGATCATTAATCGCTTGTGCTAGACTGCTGCGTTTAATTCAGAGCGCAGCTGTTGTGAGCATAAAAGCCGATAAGTGGATCAGACAAATGGCCCAAAACGAAGGCATGATTGAGCCTTTCGAAGCGGGCCAAGTACGGGTAGTGGGCGGGGAGCGCGTGGTCTCCTACGGTACCTCCAGCTATGGTTACGACGTGCGTTGCAGTGATGAATTCAAGATATTCACCAATGTAAACAACGCGATCGTAGACCCCAAGAACTTCGACGAAGCCTCTTTTGTCGATGTGCAAAGCGATGTGTGTATCATCCCGCCCAACTCCTTTGCGTTGGCGCGCACGGTGGAGTATTTTCGCATTCCGCGCTCGGTGTTGACCATCTGCCTCGGGAAATCCACCTACGCGCGCTGTGGCATCATCGTCAACGTCACGCCGTTGGAGCCCGAGTGGGAAGGACACGTCACCCTGGAATTTTCCAATACCACGCCCCTGCCCGCCCGCATTTACGCCAACGAAGGCGTCGCGCAGATGCTGTTTTTCGAATCTGACGAAGTGTGCGAAACCAGTTACGGTGATCGCAACGGCAAGTACCAGGCACAGCGCGGCGTCACCCTGCCCAAAATCTAGTCAGCGACGCGGTGAATCAGCGAGGGCCAGCCTCTTGTCGATGCAATTTCGGCCAGCGGCTTATCGGCGTTGATGGTCACGGGGTGCGCGACGCGTTCCAGCAGGGGCAGGTCGTTGATGGAGTCGCTGTAAAAATAGGCGCTGTCGAGGTCGTGGGCCCATTTTTCCGCCCATGCCTCAATGAGTGTGACCTTGCCTTCGCGGAAGCAAGGCGTGCCCTCGATCACACTGGTGCATTGTCCGTTTTGATGCTGTAATTCGGTGGCAAAGACGTGATCGACGTCCAAAAGGGCGGTGCTCGCTTCGACAATGAAGCGGTTTGTGGCGCTCATCACGATCCGCGTGTGGCCTTGTCGGCGGTGGTGAGCCAATAAATCGTGTGTTTCTTGGGGAATGCGTTGGCGAATATGTTGTTCGCGGAATTCATCTCGCCATGCTTCGAGCTGGGCGATTGGGTGCTGCATTTGAGGGGCGGATTCATAGCTTGCCCATTCTTGAGCATTGAGCTCGCCGGCGTCGTAAAGGGTGCTAAAGCGTTGTTGTGCCTGCTCGTGACTCGGCTGATCGACCACGCCTTTGCTGATCAAAAACTGGAACCAGAGCTCAGGGCCATCACCGTCTAAAAGGGTATGATCGAGGTCAAAAATAGCAAGTGTCATATTCGTCTCTATAATTTCTGCTGTACTGTGGGTTTATAGTGCATTGCTCACGGGCGTGTTTCGTGGAAAAATCACCTCATCGATAGAATTAGCAGTCGTCATGATTGACTCAAATGGTTATAGGCCGAATGTAGGCATTATTCTGAGTAACCCGCGGGGCCAGGTGTTTTTGGCGCGCAGGTGTGGCCAGAACGCATGGCAGTTCCCTCAGGGGGGGATTGATCTGGAAGAGTCGCCCGAAGAGGCGATGTTTCGCGAGCTCTTCGAAGAGACAGGGCTCCAAGCGGGTGATGTGGAGATAATGGGCAGCACCAGTGATTGGCTGCGCTACGATTTGCCGGAGCGCTACGTGCGAAAGCACCAGCGCCCCCTGTGCATCGGGCAAAAGCAAATCTGGTTCATGCTCAGGATGCTGGGCGAGGACGGCTGTTTCAACTTGGCAGCGACGAATCATCCAGAGTTCGATCACTGGCGCTGGGTCAGTTATTGGGCGCCGGTGCGCAAGGTGATTTACTTCAAGCGTCGCGTCTACCGTGAGGCGCTCAAGGAGCTGCGGCCCTTGGTGTTCCCCGCCGATGCGGTCAAGGGCAATGCCTCAAGCTGAACACGGTGATCGGCTGGGTGCCAGGGAGGCGTAGCCAACTCTGTTGAGGCGGCGCCAATGGCGTCTGGGCTCTCTTAAAAGGGTTTGAGCACCACCAGCAGCACCACGGCGATCAGCAGCAGCACGGGGGCCTCGTTAAACCAGCGAAACCAGACATGGCCTTTTGCATTCGTGCCGTCTCTGAAGCGGCGCAGCAACACCCCGCAGTAGAGGTGGTAGGCGATCAGCAGCGCGACAAGGCTCAGCTTGGCGTGAAACCACCCTTGCTGTAGGTAGCTCGGTGTGTAAACCGCAATCAGCCAAATCCCAAACACGAGCGCCAGTGTGCCGCCAAGGTTTGTCATCGCGTAGAGTTTTCTTTCCATCACCTGCAATCGCTCTCGGCCCAGCTCATCGCTGGGCGGCACCATGGCGTGGTAGACGAAGAGACGGGGCAGGTAGAACAGCCCCGCGAACCAAGTGATGACAAAAATGATGTGAAAAGCTTTAACCCAAAGCATGTTGTGTCTGGCTCACAGGTAGGATTGAATTTGCTGGCGGAGTGATGCCAGATCGAGTGCGCCGAGCTGATGTAAAACAATTTGCCCGGCGGGGTCGACCAAAAAAGTCGTGGGTGTCAGCGCCACGTCACCGAATGCATTCGCTATGGCTGAGTCGATGTCCAGCGAGATTTTATAGGGCGTCTGCAATGCTTCGGTCAATTCTAGGACCCTGTTTGGTGGGTCGTAAGACATGGCCACTGCCACAATGTCAAAGCCCGCAGGGTGCAGGTCGGCATAGAGCTTTGCCAGGTGGGGCATTTCTTCTAAGCAGGGAGTGCAGCTCGTTGCCCAAAAACTGATGAGAACGGGTTTTCCGCGCATCTCCTCTAAAGTGATGCTTTCGCCTTTCAGTGTCTGAAACAGCGCATGGGGTGCTGCCCGGGCGGGGTTGGGCGTGAGCCAGAGCCAAACAACCGCCACCAGGGCGAGCAGCAGGGTGCCCGATACTGCCTTTTTTCTGCTGCTGCTTGTCAATGTGCTGTCTCCACTTTAAAAGTGACGTAAACGCCAGTGGGCGCTAAAAATGGCTGTGGCGTGTGGTTTTCCCCATAATATAGAAAATTTAGCACGATTCGCTGAGTTTCTCGCCGTGGTGTCAAAGTTGCGTGCTCGTACAGTGCATTCCGCTGTCGGGTACCGCGAGGTACACTGAACGTATCGAAAGTTTTGTTAAAGGAGAGGCGTGTGCAACCCGTTTTTGTCATGGTCAAATGTAAATTGGGGAAAGCTTATTCAGTTGCTGAATCAATCTCCGATGAATTGGAAGAAGCTTCTGAAGTCTATTCAACCTCCGGGCAGTTTGATTTACTGGTTAAATTTTATCTCTCAGAAAATCAAGATGTTGGCCACTTTGTGACAGAGCAGTTGCAGACACTGCCCGATGTCAGCGATACACAAACCATCGTGACATTCAAAGTCTTTAGCTGATTCGGCGGCGATGGCGACGGAGGTCTGCTTGACCTCTGCGTTGCCGAGGCGCAGAATTCCCGACTAATTTAGTAGGTTATATATCCGCGCAAGGGGCCCAAATTATGAGCACTGAAGTACAAATACAGGCAGTTGACGAGCAGCCCCTGATTTTCACCGAGGCTGCGGCCAACAAGGTCAGCACGCTTATCGAGGAAGAGGGCAACCCAGATTTGATGTTGCGTGTCTTCATCTCAGGCGGTGGCTGCTCCGGATTTCAATACGGCTTTACCTTTGACGAAGAGCTGCAAGACGGCGATACCGAAGTTGTCAAGAGTGGCGTGAAGCTGTTGATTGACCCGATGAGTATCCAGTACTTAGAGGGCGCGGAAATCGACTACACAGAGGGTTTGGAAGGTGCGCAGTTCGTTATCCGTAACCCCAATGCCACGACCACCTGCGGCTGTGGTTCGTCTTTCTCTGTCTAGAGCTTCTTGCGAAGGCATGGACTGTATTCAGCCTGGCGCTGTGTGAGACTTTGGCTGTGCAGGCGCTGGATCCACGGTTCTAGACCCAGCGCCTTGGCGGCTCTGTTCTGCCTCTCGGCCCTTCCTCAACAGCGGCTAGGGTCAAATCGGACCCCAAGCCGCACGCTTTTTGACGCACCCGTCACTGAGGGTAGGTTGCCCACCCGGTCTAGCGTGTGTTGACGCGCGAGCCACGCCATCAAAATCGCTTCGACCCAGTCAGGGTTGAAACCGTATTGCTCTGTTGAGAGTACATCTATCTGCGGGAGCCGCAGTTGCAGCGTGCTCATCAAGGCTGTGTTGTGAGCACCTCCACCGCACACCAACAGGCGGGAGGTCATTGGGAGATGGCTTTCAATGCCTAAAGCAATCGAGCTGGCCGTTAGTAAAGTGAGTGATGCCTGCACATCGGCGGCGCTCAGTGCCGCTTCGGGCAGGTGTTTGGTTAGCCAATTGAGGTTGAACACGTCGCGCCCTGTACTCTTAGGGGGCAGGTGTCTGAAATAGGGGGTGGCCAGCCAGCGTGAAACCAGCGCAGTATCTGCTTGGCCCGATAAGGCGAGCGCACCGTCGCGATCAAAGGGCAGTCCCAGTTGCTCTGAGGCCCACTCGTCCAGCAGGCAGTTGCCCGGGCCAGTGTCATAGCCGATAACCGGTGCTTGAGTATCAGCGGGCAGCAAACTCAGATTTGAGATGCCGCCGATGTTCACGACCGCACGATCTTCGGCCTCGTGTCTGAACAGGGCCTGGTGTAAGGCCGGAGCCAACGGCGCGCCCTGCCCTCCCAAAGCAATATCTGCACGGCGCACATCCGCAATCACTGAGATACCCGTTTTTTCAGCCAGTAGTTGGGCATTGCCTATTTGCAGGCTGCTACAGACGGGCGGGGCGGGGTGGTGGAAGACAGTTTGACCGTGGAAACCAATCGCGCTGACCTGTTGTGCGGCTGTTTCGCTGCTGCTGAGCAGCTCGGCAACCGCAGCAGAGTGTAAGAGTGCAATGTCCGTATCGAGTTGGCAATAGTCAGCCAGCGAGATGCTTGGCATGTTGTTGAGGGCGAGTAGCCGCGCTTTAAGGTTCTCGGGTAATGGTGTGCTGTGTGTCGCAATTAGCTCAGACTGGCTCTCGGCTGGCCATTGCACTAGGGCCGCGTCAATAGCGTCAGCGCTGGTGCCGCACATCAGGCCAATGAACAATTGGTCGGGGCCCCGCGAGCTCAGCGGGGCACTCAAGTGGTCACGGTTGTTGGGAGAGTGCGAAGGTGGTCGGGTTCAGTCTGTTCATCTGCTCAAGGATCGGCCCCGTGGCTGCATTGAACTGACGCTGCTCTTTCTTGGGCACGCTGCCCGCCCCTGCAAATTTCACTGTCTGCGGGTTGACGTGCACCCCTTTGACGCGGAATTCGTAGTGCAGATGGGCGCCTGTTACTCGGCCTGTTTTCCCGACATAGCCAATGATCTGTCCCTGCTTCACCTTGGTGCCAACGGTTGTATTCTGATGGATTTTGTTCATGTGGGCGTAGAGGGTGGTGTAGCGTTTGCCGTGTTGCAGAATGACCGCTAGGCCAAAGGTGCCGCGTCGGCCGCTGTACTTGACAATGCCGTCGGCCGTGGCTTTGATGGGGGTGCCGATCGGCGCGCCGTAGTCCACGCCTTTGTGTGCTTTGATGGTGTTGAGCACTGGGTGCTTGCGCTGCGGGTTGAAGTGCGAGGTGATTCTGACCGTGTCGACCGGGTTCCTCAAGAATTGCTTCTGCAACTGGCGTCCACGCGCCGTGTAGTACGCCCCTTCGTTGTCATCGTTATTGAAGTACAGGGCCTGGTGCATGGAGCGACCTTTAAATTCAGCGCCTAACAATCGGCCGGTTCGTACCAGTTGTGAGTCTTTGTAGTAGCCTTCATAAGCGAGCTTAAAGGTGTCGTTCGGCTGAACATCCATCGCGAAATCGATGTCCCAGCGAAAAATGTCGACCATTTGCATGATGTGCCGGTTGGAGACGCCGGCTTTGGCGGCGGATAGAAAGAGCGAGTTTTCGACAACACCCATTTTGACGATCGTGCGCCGCTGCAAGGCTACTTCGTCGAGCGTGGCGATAAACTTCGCTTCGCCAATACGGTCAAGTATCAACGTCCGGGAATCATCGATGATGTAGATGATTTGCTCGGTTGTATTGTCATCGCCACTTTTAAAGGTGATGTGTTCGCCGGGGATGATGGTTTTTAAATGTTCGGATGCCAGCTCGTCTTGCATGATGTTGGCGGTTTCACGAACGGATAAGCCAAAGCTCTGCCCGATGGTGGAGAAAGTATCGCCTCGGGCTACTGTCGCAAAATTTGTGCTGGGCTGAGCGACCTGGCTTTGTGTTTCGGCGTCGTTTGCCGATCTGTCTTGTTGGTTCTTCTGGTTGGCCGGGCTCAGCGCTGCAGTCTGCGTGGTTGCTCCGCTCGCCTGTGCAGTCGGTTTTGGTTGAGGCTTCAGGGTTTGTGATGGCGTTGCGATGGTGTTTTTTTCGGAGGGCATCTGGATGGAGGATGCGCCGAAATAGGCGTACTTGATTTCCAGCGAAGCGGAGAGTTGTTCTGCACCCGTGCTACCGGTTTGTTGCGCTGGCGATTGCACTGCCAGCTCTTCAGCCAGCGTCTCTTGGCTGCTGTGCCCAATATAGGCGCCGGCCATGACGCACAAAAAACAAGCCACGCCGTAGGCTATGTATTTCCTGTTCCCGTCGGTCACCGCCACAGCGATTCTGCTTTGGCGTTTTGCCATGGGGCGGCCGGGTGTTCTACGGGTAGCGCCTCGGTTAGAAGCTGCTTTGAGAATGGGCACTGAACATAACTCTTATATAATGGTGAGGCAGCACCTGGCTTGGCAACTGGAAGGCGGTCGGTCTTCTTCAGCATTGACGGCTTGGGTTTTCATGCGTGCAGCGCGTCGCCGCGGCTTGGGCACAGGTGTAAACCCGTATTTTGACGCTGATGACGTCATTACTCAATGGTGCGGGCATCCTTTTTTTGGTGTTGAGCGTGATTAACGCTCGCAGCCGAGCAGCTCATGCCGGGCGCGTAGTCACTGCATTGCGTATGTAGTGAGGTCATTCACCGACTCTATACAGTGTAGAAGCTAAAAGAGCTGGTCGACTCCTAGCGCCTCTGGGCTACTGAGCATGTAGTGAACTGCGAGCGTAATGCCGGCTGGGCGGTTCATTTGTAGTTAAGCTGGACTCCGCTGGGGGAGAGGGCAGGGCAGTGGAAGCGAGGTTATGTATTGAGCAGCGATGGCACACATATATTAAGTGGTTGGATGTGGTGTCTGAGGTATCTGTGCGAGTCGTACTCTACTTCTACGGAAAGTTGATAACTGGCAGTGCTGACGCCCGCCAAAAAATATGTAAATAATACTTGTACCGTTTCATATGGCGTGTAGAATGCCCTTCTTCGCTAACGCGGACTCGGCAACAA
>JAWSVD010000347.1:0-8977 GCA_033852095.1 Granulosicoccaceae bacterium
GTTCTAGCCCAAACTCCTAGCCCCACCGACCTCTGCTCAGCCGTGCAGCAGAACTAATACTCCATTCTGTGAAGTGATTCAAAAACTTTACACACGCCCCTCCGCATAATGCCCGCAGGCCCCAGTAGCGCGCCCAAGACCCGTGGCGATACCGCCACCGGGGCGATGAACACCCGCAGGAAAAACCTGCCCACTGCAGAGCAGATTCACCATGGATATTTCAACGACAAATCGTGTGTTTGCCGTAGCGCTCACCGCCCTGCTGCCCGCGTGCGGCTGGGTGGATTCCACGGGAAGAACAAAAAACACCGCCCCGGAAATCCAATTCGATGCCACCGTCGTTGTGCTCGAGGAGCGCAGCTCGCTGAAAATACCGGTGCTCGACGACACCCAGGTCATGGTCAGCTTTACAGCACAAGCCGCCGACGGCTCCTCGCTGGCATCCTGCGGGACCTGGCTGCCGATGCAGCAAACCGAGCAATCCCTGAGCGCGGCCTGCGTAGACAGCGAGCGCTGCACGGTGCAATTCGAGGCCGACGCAAGCAACCCCAACACCTACCAGCTGACCGCCCCAGAAGTGCTGAAACCCGTGGCACTGCAATACCTGATCACGGCGGAAGACAATGACGGCGAGCAGGACCAACACCGCTTCGACCTGTGCATCAGACCGGTTGACGACGCGCCCACCACCCAGATCGACACCTACGTCGTGCCCTACCAGCAGACCCTGACCCTGCCAGGCGTGAGCTTTGACGCAAAGTGCCGAGTGGCGGAGGGCAACGGTGTCTTGGACAACGACAGCGACGACCTCTACAGCCCCACAGATCAGGCCGCAAGCTGCATCAGTGCCGAGCTCTCCAGCAGCCCGCTGGCGCACCGCGGCGGCTTCCAGCTGCAGCGCAACGGCGGCTTCAAATACACCTCCGACGGCACCCTGCCCCCGGGATCAGAGGACAGCTTCAGCTACACCGCCTACGACGGCAGCCTGCACTCCGAGCAGACCCGCGTCACCCTGATCATCAGCGGCGACAACCACCCGCCCGTGGCCAATGACAACACCCACTTTGAAAGCAACAGCGCAGCGGCGCTGCAGCTGACACCCGGCCAACTGGCCACAGACCCCGAGGGTTTTGAACTGAGCATTGTCTCGCTGCAAGCACCCACCCGCGGCAGCGCTGCCCTGCGCGACGGCAAACTCTATTACACCGCCCCGCCCGGCTACCACGGCGAAGCGCAGCTCTCAGCCCTGCTATCAGACCCAGCCGGCGCGACCACCCATGTCACCGTCTATTTCGACGTCCTGGCGGTCAATCAGAAGCCGGAACTCGGCGCACTGCCCGACACTGAACACAGCGGCAACAGTGAAGCCGTGATCGTCATCTTTCAGGTCAGCGACAACGAAACCACCGCCGCGGATCTCAGCATCGCCGTGCGCAGCTCCGCCCAGAGCGTGGCCACACTGGTGCAGATCAACGAGCCCGACCACACCGGCCGCGGCAGTTTTGCGCTGACGGCGCTCAGCAATGGCGAGACAACCATCACCCTGGAAATCACAGACGCAGCCGCCAACGGCCAGCCGGCGAACACGGTGAGCCGCGCCTTTAGCCTGCGCGTGTCGGACATACGTGACAGCGACAACAACCACCGCCCGCGCGCAAGAAATGACCGCTACACGCTGCGCAGCTTGGAAGAAAAGACCTTCGACGTGAGCCTGAACGACACGGACGCCGACGGGGACAGCCTCAGCTACCGCCTGAGCAACCGGGGTGATCTGGGCAACAGCGTCAGCCTCTCCACCCGCGGGGAACTGACGGTTGAGGCACCGTTTTTATTCGGCGACAATATTTACTGGGTTCGCTATCAGGCAGATGACGGTTACGGCGGCATTGACGAGGCCACCGTTCGATTGACGGTGCGCTCTTTTTTCAGCCGAGAGCCTTAGGAAAAAGGGACGGCACAACACAGGGCCTAAGGCCGACAGCAAACGAAGGCCACCCGACACACCCTGGATCATCTAACGCGCGGCGAAGAACTGCCGCGCGCGGGTCACGTCTTGCGCAATTGCCGCTTTCAAGGCGGGCAGGCCATCGAAGCGCTGCTCCTCGCGCAAGCGGGTGTGGAACACCAGCTCCAGGTGCCGCCCGTAATAATCGCGCTCAACATCAAACACATTCACCTCCACCCGCGCCTGCAAGCCGTCGACGCTGGGTCGGTAGCCCACGTTGCACACGCCCTGGCGCTCGGGCTGGCCCTGCTCCCGCACACTCACCGCAAACACGCCGCGCACGGGCAAGACCTGCCGACCGGGCTTGAGGTTAGCGGTGGGAAATCCCAGCTGCCGGCCGAGCTGATCGCCGCGCATCACCCGGCCGGACCAGCTGAAGGGGCGCCCCAGCAACTCCGCCGCGCGGGCGAAATCAGCCGCTGCCAAACAGGCGCGTATGCGCGTGCTCGAGACACGGGAATCGCCACTGAGGTAGGTGTGAGTTGGTTCCACCGAGAAACCGTGCTGCTCGCCCGCCGCACACAGCAGCGCATAATCACCCGACGCTCGGTGACCGAAACGAAAATCATCGCCCACCACCAGGTGCTTGACCCCCAGCCCACGCAACAACCACTGCGCTATAAACTGCTGCGGTGATTGGCTGGAAAATGCTGAGTTAAAGCGCACCACCAGCACACGATCGATCTGCTGCGCCTGCAGCAGGCGCACCTTTTCCCGCAGGCTGCTGATGCGTGCCGGCGCCGTATCGACCCCAAACACTTCGCGCGGCAGCGGCTCAAAGGTCATCACCAGGGAAGGCACCCCCAGCTCGTGCGCCTTTTGCCGCAAGCCTTTGAGCACAGCTTGGTGGCCGCGGTGGACGCCATCGAAATTGCCAATGCTCACCACGCAGTCGTGGTGCGCCGGGCGCAGGTTATGGGAATTGCGAATCAGTTCGAACACAGAGGCCTCGTTGCCCGTCATCAAGCCTTTATATCGGCAGGCCTGACGCCGGCTATCAGCAGGGCGACAACATAGGCCAGACCCGCTGCACCCATTATAGCGAACAGCTGCAGACAACGCGCAAGCGCATCCGCCGCGGCCCACCACTGGACGGCTGGATTCAAGGCCCAGATAACCGCCGCCATCGCCGGCATGGCCAGCAACAGCGGCCGCAGCGTGTACCACCACAGCCCCAGCGGCAGCTGCACCGCCTGCTTTTTCAGGTGATAGATCAACAGCGACACCTGCACCCAGCTGCTCAATACAACCGCCGCAGACAGCCCCGCGTGCGCACCCACAAAAGACTCGCGCATCATGAAAAACACCACCAGCGAGCCAATGACCATGTTCACCGCCATCGCCATGACTCCGATGCGCACCGGTGTGCGGGAATCTTGGCGCGCGTAAAAACTGGGGGTCAGCACATTGATCAGCAATCCCGCCGGCAGGCTCAGCGCCAGCACCTGCAGGGACATCGCCGCCATGTCCCGGTCAAAAGAGGTGAAACGGCCGTACTCAAACAAGGTGATCAACATCGGCTTGGCCAGCCAGCCCAGCGCCATCGCAGCAGGCAGGCCAGCCCATAACACCACCTTGATCGACCAGCCGATGGTGCGGGAGAAATCCGCACTGGAGCCGCGGGTGTGCAGCGCCGACAAGCGCGGCAAGACAACTATGCCCACCGCGATGCCGATCATGCCCATCGGAAACTCTAGCAAGCGATCCGCGTAATAGAGCCAGCTGACGCTGCCCGCGACCAACAAAGACGCCAGAATGGTATTCACCAGTTGGTTGATCTGGTACACGCCGGCGCCCACGATGGCTGGCACCATCAACTTGAACACCCGCTGCACACCGCTGTCTCTCCAGCCCCAGCGCGGCCGCGGCAGCAAACGCACGCGCGCCAAAAATGGCAATTGAAAGAGCAGCTGCACCACCCCGGCCACTAACACCCCCCACGCCAGCGCGTAGACGGGCTGCTCCAAGTGCGGCGACAGCCACAGTGCCGAGGCAATCAGTACCAAATTGAGGAAGACCGGCGTGAAGGCTGGCACCACAAAGCGCCCGATGCTCTGGAACACCCCGCCCGCTGCGGCCACCAGGGAGATAAAGAACAAATAGGGGAAGGTGATGCGCAGCATCGTGGTCGCCGCTTCCAGCCGCTCGGGCTCGTCGGCAAAGCCCGGCGCAAACAACAGCACCAACAAGGGCGCGGCGGCAACGGCGACGGCACTCAACAGCAACAACACCCCACCCAGCGTGCCCAGCACATAGGCCAAGAGCTGCTGCAGCTCCGCGTGGCTGCGGGTCTCGCGGTATTCGGTGAAAATGGGCACAAAGCCCTTGGCAAACGCTCCCTCCCCGAACAATCGGCGCAACAGATTGGGTATTTTGAAGGCGACAAAAAAGGCGTCCATCACCGGGCTGGCGCCAAAATTCACCGCCACAATCTGATCGCGGGCAAAACCCGAAATACGCGACAGCAGCGTGAGCGCACTGACTATCAAGCCCGAGCGCAGCAAACCGCCTTCAGCGGGCGCATCGACAGACCGCTCGGTGGAGCGCTCATCAGATCTCTCGGCTCTACCTTCAGCCACGGGCACTACCTAACAAAAAACCGGACATTTGTCTTGACGCTTAAGAGGAAACCACAGATACTATAGAGCTTCGTTGCGCGTGGCGCAGTCATTATATTAATTTCGGAGTTAGACACGTGGCAAATACAGCACAAGCAAAAAAACGCGCTCGTCAATCAGAAGTTCGTCGCCAGCTCAACGCTTCACAGCGTTCCAGCATGCGCACCAGCATCAAGAAAGTCATCAGAGCGATTGACGCTGGCGATCAAGCCGCAGCCAACGCGACCTTCAAGGTCGAAATGGCCAATGTTGACAGCATGGCGAGCAAGGGCCAAGCCCACAAGAACACAGTCGCTCGCCAGAAGAGCCGCCTGAATGCCCGCATCAAGGCATTGGCCAGCTAAGACGCCAAGAGCGCTTGATTGGGCGCCGCAATACGCGCCCATCAAATAAAAAGCCGCTGACTCCTAGAGCAGCGGCTTTTTTTCGTGTGCGCGAGAAAGAATACTACCCCGCCAGACAAGCCACTCGCGCAACAGCCCAGCCCCGTTAACGCTGAATCACCACTCCCCACTGTTGACCATGGACTGCCAAGGCTCAGCTGGCGCCAGCGACTCACCCGCTTGAAGTAACTCAAGTGAAATACCGTCCGGTGAACGCACAAAGGCCATGTGCCCATCGCGAGGCGGACGATTGATCACTACACCTGCCGCCTGAAGCCGAGCACAGATCGCATAGATATCATCTACCTCGTAAGCCAAATGGCCGAAGTTCCTGCCCCCACTGTAAACCTCTGGATCCCAGTTGTAGGTCAGCTCCAGCAAGGGCGCTTTGGCCTCAGCCGCACCACCATCACCCGGCGCTGTGAGAAAAATAAGCGAAAACCGACCGTCTTCGAAATCACGCCGATTAACCTGCTCCATGCCCAACAACTCACAATAAAATCGCAGCGAAGCATCCACGTCCACCACCCGAACCATCGTGTGCAAATACCGCATCTCAAAACCCCCTAGTAAAAGCGACCCATTAATCTCGGGCCCACCAAATGACAACACTCTAAACACAGGCAATCAGAACATGCCTCCGCCCAAAAAAAAAGGCGTACGTGCTAAGCACGTACGCCTTTTCAATCACCGAGCAAGCCCGGCGTCAGCTAGACTAGATTTTAACGCTGACCGAACTCAGGGTAGGCCTCGAGGCCACACTCAGCGATATCGGCACCGCGATACTCGTCTTCTTCACTGATGCGCAGACCGAAGATCATTTTGATGATCAACCAGGTCACAGCACTCGCGCCCACTGACCAGACCAAAATCACACCCAAGCCCATCAACTGCGTACCCAGCACAGCGTCACTGTTGGTGATCACCACCGCCAGCAGACCCCACATGCCGCACACACCGTGCACGGACACAGCACCGACCGGGTCATCCACGCGGATGCGATCAAAGAAGACGATCGAAGCGACAACCAACACACCGCCCACTGCACCGATGGCCGTGGCCATCATAGGAGAAGGTGTCAGCGGCTCAGCCGTGATGGAGACCAGACCAGCGAGCGCGCCGTTGAGCACCATGGTCAGATCTGCCTTGCGAAAAATAACCATGGCAGCGAGCAGCGCCGCGATCACGCCACCGGCAGCGGCGGCGTTGGTGTTGACGAAAATCTGCGCAACCGCGTTGGCGTCTTCGATAGAAGCGAGCTTGAGCTGCGATCCACCGTTAAAACCAAACCAACCCAACCACAAGATAAACGTACCCAATGTCGCGAGTGGCATGTTCGCACCGGGGATCGGCGCAATGCTGCCGTCTGCACGGTACTTACCTTTACGAGCACCGACCAACAGCGCTCCTGTGAAAGCAGCGCCCGCACCACAGAGATGCACAACACCAGAACCCGCGAAATCGAGGAAGCCCGCTTCGTCGAGGAAACCACCGCCCCATTTCCAGTAACCCTGGATTGGGTAGATAACGCTACACATCACCACGGCAAAGACCAGGAATGACCAGAGCTTCATGCGCTCGGCAACCGCGCCCGACACGATAGACATGGCCGTGGCGACAAACACCACCTGGAAAAAGAAGTCAGAGGCGACGGAATAATAAGGCGCGCCCTCCTCACCGCTGAGCACAGCTTCAGCTGTGTTCTCAGGCCCGATGAGAAAACCCAAGCCAGGCAGGTAAGGACTGATCGCCGCATCACCGGGGTACATCACCGTGTAGCCCACCAACAAATACATGATGCAAGCAATCGCGAACAGCACAACGTTCTTGGTCAGTATTTCAGCCGTGTTCTTGCCACGCACAAGGCCAGCTTCGAGCATGGAAAATCCAGCTGCCATCCACATGACAAGCGCACCACACATCAGAAAATAGAAGGTGTCCAGCGCGTACGATAGAGTTATAAAATTGTCTTCCACAGAGTTATCCTCGTCTGTCTTTTAATAAGTGCAAAAACTTAGATGGCATCATCGCCGGACTCACCCGTCCGAATCCGAATGACCTGCTGTAAATCCGTTACAAAGATTTTCCCGTCACCGATACGATCCGTGTTCGCCGCTTTTTGGATTGCTTCAATTGCATGCTCCAGGGCCTCATCGCTGACCGCGACTTCAACCTTCACCTTGGGCAGAAAGTCCACCACATATTCAGCCCCGCGGTACAGTTCAGTGTGCCCTTTCTGACGCCCAAACCCTTTTACCTCAGTCACTGTCAAACCGGTGATGCCGACAGTCGAAAGTGCCTCACGCACGTCCTCCAGCTTGAAGGGTTTGATTATTGCCTGAATCATTTTCATTGTTGTTGAGCCTCACCAAATGAGTTGTGGATAGACAAGGGGTTGCAGTGCCTGTGCCAGTCTTATTTTATGTGCATTTTCATGCACTTAAGAGATATCAAGCAAAGGAATTGATGTGTTTATGACCCGTTTTGGTGCAGCAAACAAAGCACTGTGCATTGATAGAGGGCAGACAAACGGAAAGCGCCCCGAGCAAAGTCAGCGGCGCACAACTCTGGACAGCCAACACCGAACTGCTCCGTGCGCAGAAAACACTGTTAAAATCCACAAATTCCCGCTATATAAACGCGAACCGGCGGCCAACTTGCCTGTTTTACAAAAGTAACTCGGCCCACACAGCCGCCACCACGCAACACGGCCCAGCGGCCACTGCCCGAATCGAACTCAGACCACCCGAGTTCGAAGAAAAGCAACCGAGAACGAGCCTGCGCACTGAATCAGTGCGGCCCATTGAAAGCCCGCCCACGTCACTGCACTTTTTTCCGACAACTCACCGAACACGGAACCCACAGCCGCACAATTCAAACACGCGCGCAACGCCACCGCAGCGAAACCTGGCCCATTCGCCGACGAGACAGATGGCGACAAGGCGAGATACAAACAACCACAAGCAGCGGCCACTCTGCTCCACGCGCCCGCTATATTGGCTCAGTCCGCACGCGGAAAATCCTTGAACTCAGACAGAGCCCGAACAAGCCCAGCTCGATGGCTCGACGCCTGTGGCCATCGCTCGCGATAAGTCACAAGCGCTCATGCCGACCTGACAGCAAAGCTGAACAGCTTTTTGCCAAGCACCTCTAAATAGGGCAGCCCATTTCCCGGGTCGGCACAGCTCAGGCCAAAAAAAACCGCGACACAGCCCTCCCTCGAAACAAGCCGATCGCGCCCGATCAAAAGCACTACAAGCTCACCTATAGAACCCGTACTTGCAATAAAACTGTTTGTTGTGAATTCGACAACATGACGTAATAACCGGATTTTTGAGACCCCCCAATAAACACTTCTTGACCGGAGCCACAGCATCTCTGCGCCGAACCCTGAGGCTGAACACCGAAACAACACGCTAATTTCGCTGAATTTTTAGACCAAATGGGACACAAGCCGGACATTAACATTCGGAAATGAGCGCCGATAACAACACCATGCAAGAGACCGACTGGCTCGCTCTAATTTCAGAAAAAGAACCACAAACAAACAGTTTGCCATGCTTGTATTTACTTTTTTTGGCCAACAACACCCTAGAGTGGACCATGGATAGAACACAGCAGTACAACATATCAGAAGCTAACCTAGCCGCCAGACGAGAAGTCGTCGGCCTGGACCGAGCTGCCATCAAAGCGCTGGGGCGAGCTGCTCCGTGGGCGGAAAGCCATGCCAGAAAGGTCTCTAAGGACTTCTACGATCACCAGTTCAGCTGCGCCGGTCCCTCGATTTTCTTTGAGAATTTTGCGGCCGAACGCGGCATGGCCGTCTCCAGTTTGCGCGAACACTTGGAGAGCGCCCACGCCGAGTATTTCGCCCAGATATTCAGGGAAGCCACCAAGCCCGAACCCTTTGGATTGGCGTATTTTGAAACGCGGCTGCACGTTGGCAAGCTTCACAACACCATCAACTTGCC
>JAWSVD010000348.1:0-2458 GCA_033852095.1 Granulosicoccaceae bacterium
TAGCGCAACAATGAACGCACTGGCTGCCGATGCTCTGCCTGTAGCAGCCCGTTCAAGAACAGGTGCCGTCGCGAGAGAGTGCAGGTTTGAGGTAGATTTTCGCGCTGATTGAGGCGAATAGCTGTCCTATTTAACGAAATCAGGGTGAAAATATAGCCAAATCCAGCGCGCTCGCAGTAGGTAGTCGTTTTTGAACGGGCTGTTAAGGTATGCGTAGGGCTCGACGCCGTTGGCTTTGGCCGTTTCAACCAAGCTGTAAAAACACGCGCTGGCGTGAGCACCTTTGGGTGTGTTGGCGAAGAGCCAGTTCTTGCGGCCAATCACAAACGGCCTGATGGCGTTTTCAGCGTCGATTTGCTGGCGCTTACCACCCACCACACCTCGCTCGATGCTCACCTCATGGAAATAAAGAACCAGAAGCTCAATATCCTGAAGAGCATCACGCAAAGACCTTCGGTGGACACTCAAGGCGTCTGTGATTTGGAATTCAATCCGAACGACACCAAACAGTATCAAATTTCGGCCTGACGCGCTCGACAGAGGCGACCCGACTATCTAAACCCTGTGCTCATAGGCTCAAGAAAACCGTTTTGATAACTGAGCCACATATTCGACACACTAAAACCATCATTGAAATGATCCTGGCAGTTTTCCTGACCCTCATTCTCTGAGCCATGGCTTTCCCAAAAATCCGCTCGTAACTCGTCAAGCTGCGCGGGGGCTGGCCCAACGGAAAATGGGTAGCTGTCGTCGCCGTTGTAGTGATTCCAGTCAACTAAATAAACATCTACCCCTGCAGATTCATGTTTTTCAAAGTACTGAGTGCCATGGCCTGTAATATCCCAAGTTTCAGTTGGGTAAGCCCCACAATAAAACGAGACGTAATTGACCGCAAACGCTGCTGTGTCAGTCATGTTTAGCAAAGGGTTGCCTAGATCATAGGTGCCAAGAGTGGCTTGGCTTGGCTGGGCGCTCCCAAAACTGATCTCATCCTTCAAATTAACGCTTTCCCCTATCACATTGATCCCCGCCAAAGACCAGCGAACCTCCGCTAGATTGACCCAACTGTTCAATTGTGAGCCGTCACCGGTAATACGCAAATATCTCACTGGGCCAGCGCTCACGAAAGGATAATAGACAGAAGACGTGAGTGGCTTAGTTGGCACAGATTGATATTCTGAGCGCCAATCAACCCCGTTTATACTGGTCTCTACTTTTAAAAACTCTATGCGTGCAAACGTGCTCCATAAATAGAAACCTTGCATCTGATTTACTGAGCCCGCGTCAAGCGTCACAACCGATGCTTTGTCGCCGCTCCAACTACGCACACTGTTTACACAACCATCATATAAGTGATCCGGCGGAAACGCTTGGTCATCGACTGAAGAACTGCTGACAGCTTGGAAAGCAGTACCGATGTCAGTACCAATACACTCCTGAGCAAAGTCTTCAATAACAGGCCGGTTATCACCGGAGCCGCCTCCAGCACTGCCATCAGTGGTATCGCCACCTGTGGAGGAATCTTGTTGCGTGTTAGCAGCCGACTGAGTAGATAAATCAGAACAACCCGCTAAAATTGCGATCAATACTGCCAAAAATGCTGTCTTCATAATCTACATCCTTGAGAAAGACTGTTTGTTTACGGTGGAATAACGAACTGAGGCATTTAGATTAACATCCACATAAATCACGCCAACATGATCGAAACACGAGCAAACAGCTATCACTTTACCACCAGACGGTACGACAGAGCTGCCGAAAAACGCACAAGGCCCCACACACCCTCTGTCGTTTTCAAGGTACTGAGAAGAAAAACCACAAAGGCGCATAAGCGCCCATTGGCGTATTGCATTGATAGGCTATGCGTACTTAGCTGGCCTGGTGGACAGGACAATCCACTGCAATAACCGCAACACCATAGACAACAGACTATCACTGATTCTCAATCGCCTCGAGAAAGACGCCGAGATCCAGCCGTACAGCAAGACTACATTCGAACAGCCTGCACGCGCTCTAAACTTAGAACAGAAGCGTTTCACACCTTTACACGATGAGAAACCCCGCACAGGCCGCAGTGGCAGCGCATTCATGCTGACAATCAGCGTGTGTTTTTTAGTCGAGGTCGACAATAATTGTTGATTATGTTCTGGCTGCTCTGAACCACGCGACGGCACATCTCGTGTCTCTTAATCCGTGCCAATCCGGCACGACATTCAAGAGACACCGCCATGACGATTTCCGATCGCCAACGATTCGACAAACTCTACCAACGCCATGTACAAGCCCTTCGCTTACAAGGTATGGCCGAAAGCACTCGCGACACTTATGCCCGCGCCGTGCATCGACTCCGTGATTTCCACGGGGTTTCCCCCGATCAACTATCTGTCGAACAAGTTCAAGACTACTTTGCCGTTTTGGTCGAGACACACTCCTGGCGCACCGTCAAAGTCGACCGCAA
>JAWSVD010000349.1:0-601 GCA_033852095.1 Granulosicoccaceae bacterium
CTTTGACGGTGCTCCAGGAGTGTGTCTCGACCAAAACGGCAAAGTAGTCTTGAACTTGTTCGACAGATAGTTGATCGGGGGAAACCCCGTGGAAGTCACGGAGTCGACGCACGGCGCGGGCATAAGTGTCGCGAGTGCTTTCGGCCATACCTTGTAAGCGAAGGGCTTGTACATGGCGTTGGTAGAGTTTGTCGAATCGTTGGCGATCGGAAATCGTCATGGCGGTGTCTCTTGAATGTCGTGCCGGATTGGCACGGATTAAGAGACACGAGATGTGCCGTCGCGTGGTTCTGCCGCGTAGCGGTTTCGTTCAACAAACGCAGTCAGTTCGCTCCCTCCGGTCGCCGGACGCTCGTACCTCGCGCCCGCTGCTGCTGGCGTTAGGTGAGTGAAGAGTATATGTGTCAAGTCCCGCTAGATCATGGATTCTTTTGTGAAATAGATCAGCCTCGTTAGCCACTCGGGTGATAAGGACCCTATGCAAAGCCTATTCGACAGCGTTCAGTGTGTTCTACTATGCAGCAGCGGCGCTTCTAGCGAAATTAGACGTGTGTAAAAATATAATATAGAGCTAAGCTTCGTAACCGTTCACGCCCAAATC
>JAWSVD010000350.1:0-8410 GCA_033852095.1 Granulosicoccaceae bacterium
GGCCGAGCGGCTTGTATTGTTGCGGCGCTGTGGCCGGAGCGGGTGGTCGGTCTGGTGAGCTGTGGCCAGGGCTACAACATTCAGGATATCCCCGGTGCTGTGGAGCCTGCCTCGCCCGCGGAGGAACACCGGTTTTGGTATCAATATTACTTCCACACGGAGCGGGGCCGAGCAGGGCTTGCCGAGAACCGACGCGAGCTCTGCGAACTGCTGTGGCGGCTTTGGTCGCCCACGTGGGCATTCGATGCCAGCACCTTCGAGCAGACGGCCAGCGCCTTCGATAACCCTGATTTCGTGGAGGTGGTGATTCACTCCTATCGCCATCGCTTCGGCGCTGTTGCAGGTGATCCCGCTCTGGACGCCATAGAATCGAAACTGGCTGCTCAGCCGCGTATCACCGTGCCCAGCATGGTGCTGCTGGGTGGCGATGATGGCGTTGACCCGCCAAAAACCACTGACGATAATGCCGCTCACTTCAGCGGCTGCTATGAGCGCAGAATTATCACTGGAGCAGGGCATAACCTTCCGCAAGAGAAACCCGAAGCCTTTGTCGATGCGGTTGAGTCGCTCTCCTGAGCTGCATCATCTGCTTCAGATGACGCAGGAGCAGTCTCTCATTTGTCGGCTTTTTCGGGCACTGCTTTGGTCAAGAAGTTGGGTATCAAAGAAGGCTACAAGCTGTACATCAAGAACCCGCCTATTGGACGTCAACTATGATGGCCGGTTCGCGTCAATTACGGTGGCCGGTTGACCACCCGTCTGTGCAAAGACATCGACATGATTCACTTCTTCACCCAGAAGAGCAGCGAACTGTCGAGCGACATTGATAGGCTGATGAAAAACATCAAACAGGCGGGGGTGATCTGGGTTTCTTGGCCAAAAAATCATCGAAAGTTCCCACGGATATCAGCGGAGATACGGTCAGGGAAATCATACTGCCCCTTGGTTTGGTCGACGTTAAAGTGTGCGTGGTTGATGAAGTTTGCTCGGCTCTAAAGCTTGTTATTCGCAAAGAGAACAGAAAGTAGCCCCTGACTGGCTTGTTCAGCTGAGCGTTCGAGCTCACTTGCTCGACGTTTCAGCCCGCTGTATCTCTATCACTACCATCTGCATCATCGCTCCCCTTGCAAGTGGCGACGAGCCGCTCTTTGAGCATCGCTCAGCTGCGCGGGTGCGCCGTCTATTTCCTCGAAAATCGCAATAAAAAACCACAAGGCTGAAGTATTGTTCATTGACATGACACCGGTGTCAAAGTACATTGAACACCTATGACACCGGTGTCATTTTTCCTTAAGGAGCGAGCTCCATGGCCACAATTTACGATGTTGCGAAGTTAGCAGGGGTCTCGCCGAAGACGGTGAGCCGCGTGATCAATGAAGACCCCGCTGTGCGCAAGAGCACACGCGAGAAGGTCGACGCCGCTGTGGAACAGCTGGGTTATGTGCCTTCCTTGGCTGCGCGCTCTATACGCTCGAGGCGCTCGGGTTTGATCGGTCTGGTCACCGGGGCAATCAGCCATGATGTGACGGCGCAGGGGCAGGGTGGCCTGCCGGACTTGCTGATCGTGCAAGGCATCCAGTCGGCTTTGGCCATGAGCGGCCACACGCTCTTGATCGCAGACACGGGCGGCGATCTCTCGCGTGTCCCCGACCTCATGCGCACCTTCGAAGAGCACCGGGTGGAGGGCATGCTCTTCGTCGCCAAACACCACAGCCAAATTTCCCTGCCAGCGCTCAGGGCCAGCACCAAGCTGATGCTGGTGAACTGCTTCAGTGACGAGCCCATCCCCGCCATCCTGCCGGATGACGAACGCGGTCAGTACGAGTTAGTGGATCGCATGATCAAAGCCGGCCACCGGCGCATTGGTTTTCTGACCATCCCGTCGGGCATGGAAGCGCAGGGGCTGCGGCTGTTGGGTTACCAGCGTGCGCTGGCGAAACACAACATAGAGTTCGAGCCCCAATTGGTGCACGCGCTGGAGCTGGGCGATGTCGCGGGCCAGCGACAGATGACCTGGAACGCGCTGGATAACTTGCTCAACCTGGATCAACCGCCCACCGCCATCTGTTGCGGTAACGACCACATCGCTGTGACGGTCTACGGGGTGTTGCGCTCGCGCGGGGTGACGGTGCCGGATCAAATTTCCGTGGCGGGTTACGACAACCACCACCTGGTGGCGGAGACCATGTTTCCGCCATTGACCACGGCGGAGTTGCCGTACCGTGCCATGGGCGCGGTGGCCGCAAAACAGTTGCTGGCCATGATAGACGGAGAAATTATAGACCCGAACCCTGAGCCTCAGTTGGTGAGCGGTCCGGTGTGCTGGCGGGAGTCAGTGTTGAAAATACCCACGAATAACATAAGAAAATTCCAACTCAAAACGAGGAGTGAAAAATGAAGAAATGGACTCAACTAGGCGTCGCAGCTGCGTGTCTTGGCGCAATGGGTTCGGCCCACGCGGCCACTGATTTGTCGTTGTGGTACCACGGCGCGGGTGAAGAGGTCGAAGCGGCCATCATCGGTCAGATTGTTGAAGAATTTAACGCCAGTCAGGGAGACTACAGCGTCAGCCTGCAGTCTTTTCCGCAGACTTCTTATAATGACTCGGTTGTGGCAGCAGCGCTCTCGGGTGATTTGCCCGACATCATCGACGTCGATGGCCCCGTTATGCCTAACTGGGCGTGGTCTGGCTACATGGCGCCGCTGGGAATCTCTGAGGACAAACTCGCGGCACATTTGCCCAGTACCGTAGGCCGTTGGGACGGTCAGGTTTACTCCGTCGGTTTGTGGGATGCCGCAGTTGCAATGATCACCCGCAAATCCACGCTGGAAAAATACGACATCCGTATCCCTACGCTGGATCAGCCTTGGGATGCCGCCGAATTTGATGCAGCCCTGCTGAAAATCAAAGCTTCCGGTGATTTTGAATACCCCTTGGACTTGGGCATGGCATGGAAAGGGGAGTGGTATCCCTACGCTTTCTCTCCCTTCCTGCAGAGCTTCGGCGGCGATTTGGTCGATCGCAGCAGCTACGCTGCCGCAGACGGTGTGTTGAACAGTGACGAAGCCCTGGCTTTTGGTGAGTGGTGGCAGAGTTTGTTCAGCCGCGATCTAGCGCCTGGCACCAGCCAAGACCCCGCTGATCGTGACAGTGGTTTGCTGAACGGCAAATACGCCATGGCGTGGAACGGTAACTGGGCGGCGAAGGCCATCCTTGAGGAATTCGGCGACGACACCTTGTTCTTGCCCGCACCCGATCTGGGCAAGGGCTCTAAAATCGGTGCGGCGAGCTGGCAGTTTGGTATTTCCGCCAGCAGCAAGCACCCTGAAGGCGGCCGTGCTTTTATCGAGTTCGCCCTGCAGGACAAGTACCTGACGCAGTTCTCCAACGGCATTGGCCTCATCCCATCCACCAAGTCTGCAGCGGATGCTTCGGAACTGTACAAAGACGGTGCACCGATGGCTGCTTTCTACGACCTGAGCAAAGAGCAGGCGCTGGTGCGTCCTGTTTCTCCCGCTTATGTCGTGCAGGCGAAGGTGTTTGAAAAAGCCCTCGCGGATATCGCCAACGGCGCCAGTGTTGACGAAACCCTCGACGCAGCAGCCGACGAGATCGATGCGGATATCGAGCGCAACAAAGGTTACGGGCACTAAATAGCCCCTCCCATGGCGCCGCCCATCGTGCGGCGCCTCTTAATTTCCAAAGGCAGCGCCATCTTTCATGGCGTTGAATTTCCCGTCTACAGGATATCGTTGTGCAATCAAAACTGACACGCGCCAATGGCTCTGGTTGGATGATGGCAGGCCCTGCTGTGTTTTTGATGGTCTGCTTTATATTGGTACCGTTTGTACTGGCTATTGGGTTCTCCTTTAGCAACCAGCGCTTGGTATCACCCAATCCTACTGAATTTGTAGGCTGGGACAATTACCAGCGTTTGCTCTCCATCGACACGCTCACCCTCGAACCCCAGCGGAACGAGCAGGGTGATCTGGTGCTCGATGCTTCGGGTGAACTGAGCTACCCCAAAGTGCGCAGCTACACGCGCAAAAATCCCGATTACAAACACCTCAAAGGCATGCGCGAATGGTTCCGCTTGTCCTTTGGCGACAGCGCCTATGTGGTGCTCGCTCGTGATGTGGTGTTCATGAAGGCCCTGACCAATACCATTGTATTTGTTTTGGTCGTTGCGCCTTTGCAAGGAGCAATAGCCCTGTGCCTCGCTTTGCTTATCAATCAGCCACTGCGCGGTATCACTTTCTTCAGAGCGGTGTATTTTATGCCGGTCGTTGTATCCATCGTGGTGGTCTCACTGCTGTGGCGCTTTATCTACGCTGCCGGGCCCGACGGGCTGCTCAACAGCATGTTGCACACGCTCAGCTTTGGGTCCATCACCGCACGAGACTGGATCGGTAATTCCGACACGGCCTTGGGGTCCATCATCGGCATGTCGATCTGGCAGGCGGTGGGTTTCCATATGATCATTTGGCTGTCCGGCTTGCAGACCATATCGCCGACGCTGTATGAGGCGGCGGACATTGAGGGCGTGAGCTCTTGGCAGCGCTTTAGATACGTCACTTGGCCGGGCTTGCGAAACACCGCTGTGCTGGTATTGATCGTCATCACCATGCAGGCTTTCGCACTGTTTGCGCAGATCGATGTAATGACCAAAGGGGGCCCCTTGGACAGCACGCAGACCATGGTATTCCAAGCGGTTGAACGGGGTTATGGCAAGCAGGATATCTCAGGCGGGGCGAGCATCTCGGTGATTCTGTTCTTGATTGTATTGAGCATTTCAGTGCTGCAGCGCTACCTCACGCGGGAGAAAAACTGATGGCTACTATGAATGGGGATCGTCCCATGCTTAGGCTGTTCACGCGCTACGCCGTGTTAGTGCTGATAGCGATTATCTTCGTATTCCCGCTGGTGTTCATGGTGATGTCATCACTGAAACCAGACATGCAGCTGTTGAATGACACCAAGTCCATTCGGGCTTTTCTGCCGGTGGGAGATATCTCCCTGGATAACTACGCGGCGGCATTTAGGCGTGCGCCCGTGATGTTGTTTATCGCCAACTCGGTTTTTATCACCGGAGTCACAGTGGCCTTGAGTTTGTTGTTCTGCTCCCTGGCGGCGTTTTCCTTCGTGTTCATCGATTGGTCTGGTCGGGGTTATGTATTGGCGGCGGTCATCGCCACGTTGATCATCCCCTTTGAGTCCATCACCATCCCGATGTTGCTGATGGTGAGCAAGCTGCCGTGGGTCGGTTTGGATGGGCTCAGCTTCAGTTGGATGAACTCCTACCGCGTGCAGATCATTCCCTTTGTGGCGGATGGCTTGACGATCTTTTTGTTTGTGCAGTATTTCAGGGATTTGCCCAAAGAGCTGATCGAAGCCTGCCAAGTGGAAGGCGCCAGCTGGTGGACTATCTACCGCAAAGTGGTGATGCCACTTTCAGGGCCTATTTTGGCAACGGCGGCGATTCTTAAATTCCTCGCCATGTACAACCAGTATCTCTGGCCTCTGATGGTGGTTCAGCAAGAGAGTTACAGACCCGTGATGTTGGGTCTGGGTTACTTCTTTCAATTGAACACCGCCTGGGGAGAGATCATGGCTTATCTATCGGTCATCACTGTTCCAGTGCTGGCTTTTTACCTCGCTCTTCAAAAAGCGTTTATTGCCTCTGTAGCTTCCACAGGGGTGAAAGGCTGATTTATGACAATTGAACTAGAAAACAAATGGATTTGGGACAGCTGGTATTACCGAGAGGGCGATACTTGGCACGGCTATTTTTTACAGGCTGACAAATCTTTGGGTGACCCTGAATTGCGCCATTGGCACGTGAGCCAAGGCCATGCGACCAGTTCAGATCTGGTGAACTGGGAGCACAAAGGCACATGCTTTGCGCCCAGCAAAGGCCCCGCTTGGGATGATAAAACCACTTGGACAGGGTCGGTTCTGCGCGACGCGGAAGGCGGCTGGCACTTGTTCTACACCGGTTGCAGTGAGGCCGACAAAGGCATGAAACAGCGCATTGGTCACGCCGTCAGCGCGGATGGCCATAACTGGCAGCGTGTGGGCAGCGGCCTGTGCCTTGATCTTGACGATCACCCGGACTATGAAGAGTACAACCCCGAGCGCTGGCACGACCGCGCCATGCGGGACCCTTGGGTAATCGCCGATCCGGACGGAGACGGCTGGTTGATGTATTTCACCTCTCGCAAGCCCGGCACCGGTGAGTCAAATGCTGACGGCTCCATCGGCTTCGCTACTTCGCCCAACCTGGTCGACTGGAGCCTGCAGCCGCCGTTGTTTGTCGGTGGTTTTGGTCAGCTGGAAGTTCCCCAGGTGTTTAAGCACGGGGAACTGTGGTACTGCCTGTTCTGCACCGCCTCTGAGCACTGGTCTACGGAATATAAAAACTCCACGACCCAGAGCCCGGTGACCGGTTCGCATTATTTGATCGCGGAATCACCGCGTGGCCCCTGGAAAGTGGCGCCGGGCAATTTCCTGGACGGCGACGTTGACAACAGCCGCTACGCGTCTCGCGTGGTAGAAACACCCGAAGGGTTGGCATTTTTGGGATTTATCAGTACACCGGGCGGGCAGCCTTTTGTCGGAAAAGTATCGAACCCTGATGCGGTTCGTGTCGACGAGCAAGGACTGTTACACCTGGTGAGAGCACCCGCAAAGGAGTTAGACCGTGACTGATGTTGTATTGAAAGGCATTAAGAAAAGCTACGACAAAATAGAGGTCATCCGCGGTGTCGATATAGACATCAAAGACGGCGAATTTGTGGTGTTTGTTGGGCCCTCGGGCTGTGGTAAATCCACCTTGCTGCGCATGATCGCGGGTCTCGAAGGCATCAGCGGTGGTGAACTGAAAATTGGCGACAAGGTGGTGAATGAACTGCCGCCCAAAGATCGCGGTATTGCCATGGTGTTCCAGAGCTACGCCATATTCCCGCACATGACAGTGCGAGAAAATGTCGCTTTCGGCTTGACGGTCGCCGGTGCATCGGAAGAAGAAAAAGAGAAGAAGGTCGCCGAAGCTGCCAATATTTTGCAGATGGAACACCTGCTCGAGCGCCGTCCTTCGCAGTTGTCGGGCGGGCAGCGGCAGCGGGTGGCGATCGGCCGAGCCATCGTGCGCGAGCCAAAGGTTTTTCTGTTCGATGAACCGCTGTCTAACCTAGACGCCGCATTGCGTTTGGACATGCGCATGGAAATCGGCAAATTGCACAAGCAGCTTGGTGCCACCATGGTATATGTCACGCACGACCAGGTTGAAGCCATGACCTTGGCGGATCGCATCGTGGTGCTCAAGGACGGCTTGGTTGAGCAAATCGGTACGCCGTTGGAGCTCTATCACAACCCAGCGAGTTTGTTTGTAGCGCGCTTCATTGGTTCGCCGTCCATGAACTTCAGCTCTGTCACGGTGGACGCTGTTGAGGGCGACAAGGTTGTGCTGAGTGGCGTAAGCGTGAGCTCTGTGGCGGTGCCGCACAAAGGCCGAGAGTTTAAAGTTGGGGATAAAGCGCTGTTAGGCATCAGGCCGCAGCAGCTCAAACCCACTGAAGGCGCTGGTCAACTGCGGGGCAAGGTTTCTCTGGTCGAGCGATTGGGCACTGAGACCGTGGTGGACATGACTCAGGGTGACGGATCGCGGCTGCTGATGTCGGTGCCTGAGGATATCCCCTTTGAAATCGGCCAGTCCGTCGACATGTGTTTTGATCCAGAAAAAACTCACGTCTTCCCGTCGGACGAGTAGGTAGCGCCGAAATAAGACGGTGCTAGTTGTGGCACAGGGAAGTGCCAAAACCCAAACAATCGCCGCTTGCGATTGTTTTGGGCGGCCGCCACGGCGGTCTCCCCAGCTGATAGTTATTGCACGCCCTGGGATTGTTCAATCCCTTGCTTCTTAGAAAAGCCAGAGAACCGAAAGAGCGCTGTCTCCCCCTGAACAGGCGCCTGTTGTTTGTCTGGTGTAGTCTGTGCGTGACGGGCTTACAATCAATCTTCGTCTGGGGCGCGGACCCAATAGCGGTTGCTTGTCTTCAGAGCTGATCACCCCCTTTGTTTTATTGCTGTCTTCCGTTCACTGCAGCACTGCACCATTCACTGTTCTAAGAGGTCTTCTCAAGCAATGCTACCTGTGGCTAATCTTATCCATGTCAGCGATGTGGAAGCGGCGCTGCGCTGGTACCAGCTTGCCTTTCCCCGTGCTAAATTACGGGATATCGACGGCTTTGTTTGCCTCGACGTCGACGGCTTCCTGTTGGAGTTGGTTGCTGCGGACGAGAAGGTTTGCTCGGGCAAGGCAGGTTCTGTTACCTACTGGGGCGTGACCGATTTGGACAGCGAAATTTTGCGTTTCAAAGCCCTCGGAGCAGACGTGTACCGGGGCCCGAT
>JAWSVD010000351.1:0-3322 GCA_033852095.1 Granulosicoccaceae bacterium
TCATTGGTTTTCTACTTGGCATCTTAAGCCCGTTCACAAGCGATAGCTGAGGACTCCAACCGTGCAGCGATGGCATAGCTTGAAGTTGACAGCATTAGTTGCTTCTGAGACACCGAGTTTGGGTCATGCCAATCGCACTTGCAGTAAAAGCCAGGCCTAAAGGTATGGATATTGAGCCTTTGTTTCGATACTAATCAGCGCTATCGCGGGATGACCGTCGACATGAAGATCGCACTTTTTCCAGTACTTGACAATGGCTTTAAAAAACGACGGCTCTCTCGGGCTCGCTTGTTCTTTGGCCAGGTTATTCTGGGCTTAACAATGTTGTCTGCGCCGGTCGAAGCGGATCTGTCGGTGTTTGTCTGTGGTTCAGACTACAACGCCCGATCCAATCGCTATGAATCTATGACCAACGGTCGCAGCAGATCCAACGCGGGGGCTTTTGCTGCTTTGAAGCCTGACGGCAGCATCTACAGCTGGGGAGACACGGCCCGCGGCGGTACGGGTGCGCCAACAGGCACCGGTTATATGCAAATCGTTGGCACAGGTGAAGCGTTTGCTGCACTCAATGCGGACGGTTCTGTGTTTGCTTGGGGAAGCGCTGCAAACGGTGGCTCTGGCGCGCCCGCTGGCAATGATTTTGTCGCTATCCACTCCACTGCAAGTGCGTTTTCTGCGCTGCGCACAAACGGCACGATCGCCTCTTGGGGCTCCGCAGGGAATGGCGGCAGCAGCCCCGGTGGCAGCGGTCATGTGGAGCTGTTTTCCGCCAATCAAACTATGCACGCCTTGAACGCATCAGGGCGCATCACTTCGTGGGGCCACACCCAAGTTGGCGGTGTAGGAGAGCCCACTGGCAATGGCTACGTCAAAGTAGTCGCGGCGGGATGGTCGGCATCCGCTTTGCACAGCAGTGGCACGATCAGCAGCTGGGGGGACTACCCTCAGTACGGCGCAGGCGGGGTGTCCGGGTCAGATTATGTTGATATCACAGCGACTAACACGGCCTACGCCGCCCAGACATCCACTGGTGCGGTTGTGACCTGGGGCGAAGCGGCGAATGGTGGCTCTGGCGGTCCATCAGGGACGGGCTGGTCATATGTGACATCAAACAATACGGCGTTCGCCGCTCTCAACGACGATGGGCGGGTCTACGCCTGGGGAACTGCTGCAGCTGGCGGTACGGGAGAGCCCACTGACACCGGATACGTGGCTTTGTTCGCCAACAGCTCATCTTTTGCGGCCCTTAAAGCGGATGGCAGCATCACTGCGTGGGGTGGCAGTACCACCGGTGGTACAGGTGCGCCCACGGGTGATGAATTTACCACGGTGGTCTCGGCCGGATACAGCTTCGCCGCACTGAATTCTGCTGGTCAGATAGAGTCATGGGGCAATGGTTCTCTCGGCGGTTCGGGGGCGCCTGGCGACAGCGGTTATGTCTCGATTGTTTCGAATGAAAGAGCCTTTGCCGCCTTCAAATCTGATGGCAGTGTCGTCACCTGGGGGGACAGTAGCAAGGGTGGCACCGGTGGTCCTTCAGGCAGCGGATATGTGTCTATCAGTGGCAGTGGGCCCGCCGCGGATGCCGCCTGTGGGAATTTCTTGGTCTTCAACCAAAACCCTATTATTTCAGGTGTTCCAGCCCTGCAGGTGGCGGAGGATGCGACATATGCATTTACGCCTATGGCCAGTGATGCCGATCCGGGCGATACGCTTAGCTTCAGTATTCTAAACAAACCCGCCTGGGCCAGTTTTGATACCAACACGGGTTCATTGAGTGGCACGCCCGATAACGGTGATGTTGGCCTTTACTCGGCGGTCACGATATCAGTGAGCGATGGCACTGGAAGCACCGGCCTAGCGCCCTTTGATCTGACAGTTAGCAATGTCAACAAAGCACCCGTTTTGAGCATTCCAATGACTGATCAAGCGAGCTTTGCGGGTATCTCTTATAGCTTTCCTCTCAATGCAAGTATGTTCAGCGATGAGGATGTTGGTGACACATTGAGTTATCAACTGATCAGCGGACCGGCATGGCTGCAGTTAAGTGGGGGCACATTAAACGGAAATCCTAGCCTCTTGGATCTGGGCGTCTCGAGCTTTGTGCTGCGGGCGGTCGATAGCGGTGCTTTGTTTGCCGAGCAGACGGTGGGGCTAACCGTCGCTAAGCAAAATATTGCTGCACCTGTGTTCACTGCCAACCCGTCTCAAAGCTTCGACGAGGGCGTCACCGGCACGCTATTCAGCGCGACTGCAACGGACACTGACCCTTTTGACCAACTGATTTACAGCATTTTGGGCGGGGCTGACAATGCGCACTTCACGGTGGATTCCGCTACAGGTGTTGTCAGTTTCAATATCGTGTCCGATCATGAAGCCCCCCACGATACGAATGGCGACAATGCCTACGTTCTGTTACTCGGTGTGGAAGATGAAGCAGGGCACACAGCGAGCCAGCTATTCAGCATCACAGTGCAAGACATCAATGATACCGACCCGGTGTTCATCTCTGCGACATCCGTCAGTGCCAATGAAGGCGATGGCACCGGTGGATTTGTGGTGCTGGCGCAGGATCCGGATCTAGGAGACACCTTGCAATACAGCCTTGTCGCGGGGGATGATGCCGCCGCGCTGGCAGTCAACCCTGCCAGTGGTGTCTTGAGCTTTGTCGCTGCAACGGACTTTGAAAACCCGGCTGACGGCGATCAAGACAACAGCTACCTTGTCTCTGTCCAGGTCGAGGACGCCGTGGGCAACACCGCATTGCAAGAGTTGACGCTCACCGTGTTGAACACAATTGATGAGGCGCCACTGATCAGTGTGGAGCTAGATATCGGCGTGGAGACGGGCGCAACAGGTGAAATCCACCGCTTTCAGGCAGCTGACGCAGACAGCGGTGATGCGCTGAACTGGTCGATTGTGGGCGGTTCGGACGCTGCCTTGTTCAGTCTGGGGGTGTCCAATGGCAGGCTTTCCCTGCTGCAGAGCGTCGATTTTTCTTCGCCGCTGGATGCCGATTCAGACAACAGTTACGAGCTCGAAATCCGCGTGGAAGATCTCGCCAACCTCAGCGATCAAATCGCTGTGAGCGTGGTGGTGGTGCCAGCTGGCGCGGGTCTGTACATTGTGCCCGATCAAGTCTTCCACATCCATGAATACGCTGCCAACGCGACCGCTGTGGCAACGGTGAATGCTATTTACAGCCGCGGCTTCTCCGTCACTTGGTCTGTCGTGGAGGGTGCACTGCCGTTTGTTATTGACAACTCGGGAGCGATTACGCTCGATGGCGCCTTGGATCACGCATCGCTGAGTCAGTACAGCT
>JAWSVD010000352.1:0-1828 GCA_033852095.1 Granulosicoccaceae bacterium
GAATTCATGTGTGCCGTAGCGAAGCTGCGGGAGAGATGAGGGATTTGGCCCCTCGCCATCGGCATACAGGTGCTGGTGGCAAACCGCCTTATGCGGCGTTGGTCAAAAGCCAGGGTCGTGAGCGTTTAAGGAAAAGGCGTCGGTTATGACGTCAGGTATGGAGCAGGAAGACGAACACCAGTGAACCGCTATTCAATTGTCGAAATGACCTCAGATGACATCAAAACCGGGGTCTATGAATTGCCCTGGGATAAGTGCGGACAGTGCCTGCTGATGGGCCGCACGGTGTCCGGCATAAAGGCGGCGTGATCCTGTTCTGGGCTCTCTTGCGGAACTGCGGGAACCTTCGGTGGCAATGGAAAGGGAAAGGTACAAGTGCAAAACACGAGGCCGACAGTACCGATGTGCCACCAAGGGGCGGAGCTGCTCGTAGTAGTGTTGAAATGGCTGTAATGGCCGTGGAGCGAAGGGGCAGCGTTATTCAGCCGAGCCATGCGGCCAACAGCGTGTGCTGGAGGAGCCGGTGAGCGAGGCAAAACCATTTGAAATTGCGAAGTCGCTGGTGTGGAAAGCGTATAAACGGGTTAAAGCCAACCGAGGTGCGGCGGGTATCGACAAGCAGTCGATGGGAGAGTTTGAGGGGGGTCTGAAGCCGAATCTTTATCGGATCTGGAACCGCTTGTCGTCGGGGAGTTATTTTCCACCGGCGGTGAAAGCGGTGGAGATCGCGAAGAAGACGGGCGGGAGGCGAACCTTGGGCATTCCAACCGTGTCGGATCGGATTGCGCAGACGGTGGTGAAGATGGTTTTCGAGCCGCGAGTCGAGGCGGTATTCCACGAGAACTCCTACGGCTACAGGCCCGGTCGATCGGCGCATGATGCGCTGGCGATCGTGCGGCAGCGGTGTTGGGAGCGGGACTGGGTTATCGAGTTCGACATCAAAGGCTTGTTTGATCACATTGAGCACGAGTTGCTGATGCGAGCGGTACGGTTTCACTGTGACGTGTCGTGGGTGCAGTTGTACATTGAGCGCTGGTTGAAGGCGCCGATGGTCGGAGTGGACGGGGTAGAGCGGCAGCGGGACCGAGGCACCCCGCAAGGGGGAGTGATCAGTCCGGTGCTGGCGAATCTGTTCCTGCACTACACACTGGACCGCTGGATCACGACCCATTTGGAGGGCGTGCAGTTGTGTCGCTACGCGGACGACGGGGTGCTCCATTGCAAGAGTGAGCAGCACGCGCGTTGGGCGCTGGCTCAAGTGAGCGAGCGGTTGGAGGCGTGCGGCCTGCAAATCCATCCTGAGAAGACCCGCATTGTTTATTGCAAGGACGGAAGACGGCGAGGGGACTATGAGAACATTGAGTTCACGTTTCTGAGTTACAGCTTCCGCCCGCGCAAATCGATAGACAAGCAAGGGCGTGTTTTCTTGGGGTTTCTACCAGCGCCCAGTCCAGCGGCATTGAAGGGCATGCGACAACAGATGAGGCGTTGGCATCTGCAGCTGAAGAGCAGCAAAGAGCTGATGGACTTATCGCGTATGTTCAATCCGGTGTTGCGGGGTTGGTGGCAATATTATGGGCGATTTTATGGTTCGACGTTGCTGGGGCTGGGGGAGCATTTTGACGGGTACTTGGTCAAATGGCTGATGCGCAAGTACAAGTACTTCAAGGGTCACCGGAGCAGGGCGTGGCGGTATTTGCACGAGCTGAGGAAGGGACACCCGAAAGCGTTTATGCACTGGGTGACACATTGAAATGGTTGAATAATGGGAGCCGTATGACGCGAGAGTGTCACGTCCGGTTCTGCGAGAGACTGGCGGTGAAATTCC
>JAWSVD010000353.1:0-4175 GCA_033852095.1 Granulosicoccaceae bacterium
TGAGAGCAGTGTTCAGCCCCGATCGGTCAAATACCTGGACGCTGAAATAACGCTCAATGCGGTCGATCTGGACGGGCATTTGGCTCTGGAATTCAACTACGACCCCGCGCTCTACAGCCAAGCTGCCGCTGCGTCCTATGTCGGTGGTTTCGCTCAGATGTTGCGCGCAATCGCCGCCGGTCATCGCGGCAAACTGGCCGAGCTGCCCATGCTCGATCAAGCGCTGTTGCAACAGATCCAGCGCCAGGGCGAAGGGCCACAGGTGGCCGCGGAATCGCCTGTTGTTCATGAAGTATTTGAACAGCGTGTCGCCGAGCAGCCAGATGCGGTGGCGCTCGTGCACGGCGATGATCAACTCAGTTACGAGCAGCTGAACAAGCGGGCGAATAATCTGGCGAACCGTTTGCTGGCCGCTGGTGTGCAAGAAGAAGCGCTGGTGGGCATACACTTGGGCCGTTGCATGGACTTGGTCGTGGCGCAGGTAGCGATCAACAAGGCGGGCGCAGCTTTTGTCTATCTCGATCCGCGCCAACCAGCGGAACGCCGTCAACAGATAATACTAGAGTCTGGCTTGGCTTTTGTGGTGGGAGATACAGGGGATCTCGCCGACTGCGACGGCCTGAGCTTTCTAGCGCCCCAGCCGGAGCCCGGTGTTGATGAGAGCAACATTGGCCTGCAGTTGAACACCGATCGACTGATGTATTTGATCTACACCTCCGGCTCTACCGGTCGGCCCAAAGGGGTCATGATCGAGCACCGCACGGTCACTAACTACATCGGCTGGTTGAGCGGACAGTTAGAGGTGACAGCAGCAGACCGGATGTTGCAGTTCTCCGCGCTGAGTTTTGACACCAGCATTGAAGAAATCTACACAGCCTTGCTCAACGGCGCGTCATTGCTCTTGCGCGACGATGAGCTGGCCGCCAGCGCCGAGCTGTTTTGGCAGTCACTGGCGAACAGTGGCGTGACCCTGCTCGACTTGCCAACGGCCTATTGGCACGCGCTGGTGAGTGACGAAGGCGCGATCGCCACAGTACCGTCTGCACTGCGGCACATCATCTTGGGCGGCGAAGCTGTCAAACCGCACGCTGTGCAGCGCTGGTGCGAGCTGGCACCCGCAGCGCTGGGTTTGTGGAACACCTACGGCCCCACAGAGACAACCATTGTGTGCACCGCTGCACGCCTGGATCAGGTCGCTCTGATTGATGGGCGGCCTGCGCCCATCGGCACGCCCGTTGCGAACGCGCAGGCGTGGGTCTTGGATCAGAACCGTCAGCCGCTGCCTGCGGGCGCCGTCGGCACCTTGTACATCGGCGGCGAGACATTGGCGCGCGGCTACCACGGCCAGAGCCAACTGACTGAGGAAGTCTTTATCCCCAACCCGCTGGGGCAGGGCCGGCTGTACAACACCGGTGACCGGGTGCGCTGGCGCGAAGACGGTCAGTTGGAGTACTTGGGCCGAGCGGATGCCCAGCTGAAAATTCGCGGCTTTAGAATCGAGCCAGGTGAAATAGAAAAGAGTCTTGAAGCGCTCGACAGCGTGGCGCAGACGGCGGTGGTGGCCAAAACCATCAACGGTTCGCAGCGTTTGGTCGCCTATGTGGTGCCCGCTGATGGCGAGGCGCTGGATGCCAAAGCCCTGCGCGCAGCATTGCACGGCAAGCTGGCTGAATACATGGTGCCTAACCTGTATGTCAGCATGGCAGAGCTGCCAATCAACGCCAATGGTAAAGTCGATCAACGGGCCCTGCCAGAGCCTGCAGACGATGCCCTGTCACGCGACACTGAGTTTGTCGCCCCCATCACGCCGGCCGAAATTACCTTGGCTGAGTTGTGGAGTGATTTGCTCGGTGCCGAACAAGTGGGCAGCGACGATAATTTCTTCGAGCTGGGCGGGGATTCAATCCTCTGCTTGCAGCTTGTCAGCCGCGCCAAAGAAGCGGGCCTAGCCTTCGACATTCGCGACGTTTTCCTGAATCAGCGTCTGGCGGATTTGGCCGCTGTCGCCACTGTTAGCGCAGATCACAAAGCCCTTGTCTGTGCAGCGGGTGAGATCGCTCTGCTGCCCAGTCAGTCAGCTTGGCTGCAAAAGGCAGAGCCGACTCAGCTGCACCATTTATTGTTGCCACTGGGCACAGCGACTGAGGCTGATTGCCAACAGGCGCTGCACCGCCTGATCGCGCACCACCCAGCCCTGCGAACACGCTTCAGTCGGGATCAATCCCTCTGGCAGGCAGAGATTCTCGCCACCGTCGAGCTGCAGTTGCACGTAATTGCAGGCGATGCATCTGCCTTGTCGGCGTTCATGCGAGAAACCCGCTTTGACCCAGCGCAGTTATTGTCCGCGCAGTTGATCGAATCAGAATCCGCTCGCCAATTGTTATTGTCGGTGCACCCGCTGTTGGCGGACATTGCTTCGCTGCAGATCATTGAGCGAGATCTGTTACTTCTGTTGGGTGATAGCCAAGCTGAATTGCCGGTTCAACGCCAGACAGTTCGGCAGCTGCAGCAGCAGTTAGGCCAAGCGGTTGTCACTGCCGAGCAGTCTGTTGACAGCGCGGATATCGCGCAATTGTCGACGACAGTGCCGAGCGGCGAGTACGCCTCTTTTACTGCCGATCTGGGGGCTGTGCTCTCGGGTGATTTGCGCCGTGCTGGCAGCAGCTACCGCATTGACGCTCAAGAGCTGTTGTTGACCGCACTGAGCCGCGTGATCAACGCCAAGGCCGCGCTTCCATCCGAGTATGTGGCGGTGGATTTGCTGAGCTGTGCTCGGCTGAGCGCTGAAGAAGGCGACTACTCTGAGCTTGTGGGGGCGGCTGACGGTGCCCAAACTTGGGTTTTCCGCACAGAGCAGGATGCACACCGTGCGTTGCTCGGTGTCAAAGAGCAACTGCGCAGATCTCCGCACCGGGCTGTCATTGATTCGGCAGAAAATACGCTGGCCAATTTTACCCTGCAGCTGCAAGATTTCTCCTCGAACATCATCGCGGAAATGCAGCAAAAAGCGCTGAACCTCCGGGTGAGCTGGCTTGCAAATGGAGACGCCCGTTTTGATTGGCGTTTTGATGTTGCCCTGTTCAAAAGCGCTGAGATCGAAGCGTTCCACCGTGACCTACTCGATGATTTGCGGCTGCTGATCGTGCAGTGTCAGGATGAATCCGCCCAAGGATTGAGCCCTTCTGATTTCCCCTTGGCCTCCCTGTTGAGCCAGGACAATCTCGACAAGCTGCTGCTTGAAGTGCCCGACGTTGAAGATATTTTTGACGCCACGCCGGGTCAGGTGGCGATGATTTTCCACACCCAAATGGCGGCGGGCACAGCGGTTTATCTGTTGCACGCGCGGGTTGATTTTGATCAAAAGCTGGACATCGACTGCCTACGCAGCAGTTTCAGCGAGCTGCTGCAACGGCACACCAGCCTGCGCACACGTTTCGCCATCGACGGGCAAGCTCAGCCACTGCAAGTGGTGCTCGCCGCAGCCGAGCTGCCATGGCATGATCTCGACTGGAGCAGCCGCTCTGACATCGACCAGGATCTTGATACGCTGGAGGCAGCTGACCGCATTGCGCCACTGAACTTTGACAGCGCGCCGATGATGCGCCTGACCTTGGTGCAGCGACCTGACGGCGGTTACACGCTGATGTGGATGACACACCACGCCGTGATCGACGGTTGGAGTTCCTCCATCATGGTGGCGGAATTAGCGGCGCTCTACAACGCCAAAAAATCAGCGACAACGCCAGTATTGCCGGCCGCGACATCGCACGGTGAATACTTGCGCTGGTTGCAGCGGCAGGACAAAACTGCGGCCACGCGCTACTGGCAACAGCAGTTGGCTGAGGTGGAAGAGCCCACACGTTTCAGTGTGCCGGCAGCAAAGGCGGATGAAACAACTACGCAGCGTGGGATATACCGCGCTGAATTGTCGGCCCACGCTGGCGTGGTGCTCAATCAGGCGGCGCGAAAGAATCGCATCACCCAGAGCAGCGTATTGCAAGGCGCGTGGTTGCAGGTGTTGGCGCAGCAATCCGGGCAGATAAGCCCGGTGTTGGATGTCACTGTATCGGGTCGCCCGGCAGAGCTTGCAGGTGTGGAGCAGTCGGTGGGCATGTATTTGGGCGTGGTGCCACTGCGCGTGCCCTCAGTGCCGGAGCAGTCGCTCTGGAGCTGGT
>JAWSVD010000353.1:4276-4748 GCA_033852095.1 Granulosicoccaceae bacterium
CGCTGGATTTCCATTACGACGCGGCGCGCTTTGCGGCGCAGCAGATAGAGGCGATGGCTGCGCAGTTGCTGTGCCTACTGGCGCACATGGCAAGCAGCGATGGCATGGCTGATTGGCTGGCTCTGGACGCTGATCAACGTCAGCGTCTGCTCAGTCTGGGTGCCGGTGTTGAACGCGATGCCAGCGCTGAATCAGTGCATGCATTGATCGAGCGCCGCGTGGCAGAGCAGCCCGGTGCGCTGGCGCTGATGCACGGTGATGACAGTTTCAGTTACGCGCAGTTGAACAAACGCGCGAACAACCTTGCGAATCGACTGCTCGAGGCGGGTCTGCAGAAAGAAGGGCTGGTGGGCATCCACATGGGGCGTTGTCTGGATGTGGTGGTCGCGCAGCTTGGCATCAACAAAGCCGGTGGCGCGTTTGTCTACCTCGATCCGCGACAGCCGGCAGAGCGCCGGCAACAGATCGTGCA
>JAWSVD010000354.1:0-5466 GCA_033852095.1 Granulosicoccaceae bacterium
AATTCCGGTTCCGCCAAAAACCTGCTGAACCAGGCGCGCCAACTCGACCAGGCGGTGAGCGTGTTTCAACTATAACGACCCGTCGCTGAGGCCCAGCCTATAAGTCTGGAGCGCCGCACGGTCCTGCTCATCCACCGAGGGCCACTGCAATGACAGATCCTGAAGGTGGTGTAAGACTATCTTGGCAACCTCTAAGCGCATGCGCAGCTTGTCGTCCGCCGGCACCACGTACCAGGGCGCGCTCGCGGTGCTGGTGCGGCTGATCGCCTGCCCGTAGGCGTACTGATACTGGCCCCAATGCTGACGCTCTTGCACATCCTGCGCATTGAATTTCCAGTTCTTTTTAGCCTCGTCGATGCGTGAGATAAAGCGCCGGGCTTGTTCTTGCAGCGAGACGTTCAAGAAAAACTTCACCACGCGCGTGCCGTTTCTTGCCAGGTGCAACTCGTGATCCGCTATCGATTGCAAACGCTCATCCCACAACGCATCGTGATCACTCAAAGCGGCGGGCAACTGCTGCCCGGCCAGGATCTCTGGGTGCACCCGCACCACCAGCACCTCTTCGTAATAACTGCGATTGAAGATACCGATGCGGCCGCGCTCGGGCAGCGCAGTCGCAGAGCGCCAGAGAAAATCGTGATCCAATGCCTTTTTGCTCGGTTTCTTAAAAGCGTGCACCTGGAAGCCCGCCGGGTTCACGCCGCTGAACACCGAGCGAATCGTGCTGTCTTTGCCCGCCGCGTCCATGGCCTGAAAAACAAACAACAGCGCGTGTCGGTTGTCGGCGTAGAGCTTCGACTGCCGCTTGGCAATTTTTTTGACCACTCGCCGCAGCTGATCTTTTAGCTCATCGGCGCTCGCGGTCTCGTCCGCTATACGAGTGGGAAAATCCGCCAACTCTATTTTTTGCTTGGCAGGCGCCAGCCAGCGAGCAGAATTTTTATCAATTTTTGACATGCTTGAAGAACCTCAATCACTTAAGAAATACACCGCACAGGGAAATGGCGACAAGGTCAGCCGAGCAATCAGTGCCGACAGAACAGCTAGCACGCCACTGAACGAGCGCCGGCTCATACGTCAACTAGTCGCTGAGCGGGCGGGGCGCAGCCGCTGATACGCCCGCCATCTGTAAACCCGCAGACGCAAGAAACGAGCGCAACTCGGCGACCGGCACGGCCAGTGAAAAATCCGGCAGGCGCTGTGTTAAGCCGTCTCGCTCGAGCGCGCCGTAGCCGCTCAGTGTGCCGCCCAAAAACACCTTGCCATGCTCGCAGGACAACAAGGCACCACCGGACTGGCCCTGCTCTACCCGTGCAGTCAAACGCAGTGCGTCGTACCAGGGGCCCACCACCTGACCGTAGGCAAACTGCCGCGGGCCGCCACGCGGATGGCCCGCCACCCAGACATTCTCGCCCGGGCGCAGATCGCGCGCCATGAGCTCCAGGGCGGGCAAGTCCTGGGTATTGAGTGCCAGCAGCGCCAGATCCCGCCGCAAGTCAAAAGACAACACGTGCGCCTGCACCGCTTCGCCACTCACGTGCGCCACCAGCCCAGCCCCGCTGCGCACGGCGTGTGCAGCGGTCAGCACCCGATTGGGCGCGATGACCACACCCGAACCGACCGTGCCGTCATCCGTACTGACCACCAGCACAGCATCACGCACTGACAGCGGCACCACGTTGCTGCAATTCGCCCTGACCACGGCGCTGCAACACAGCGCAGCAAACGCGAGAACAACCGCCCTGCGGTTCATCCGCCCACCTCAACCACACAAATTTGATACACAGTTTAGCCGACCGCCCCTTGTTATGCCCGCACGACTCGCACCCTCAGTGGCAGCTCTGCTCACCACAGACAGCACCAAACAGGCCACCAAATAACACTATAACCCGCAAGAGTGCGGCCAATTATCCGTTTTGAGCCATTACATTGCGCAGCAGACGTTGCGACGCCTCACTGCTTCAGCATCACCACAGTCAATGAAAAGCGCGCGCGTGCAAATGACTCACACATGTGAATTCCACCCAATAACGAGCTGTTGCCAAATCGATGTCTCGCCTCCCTGCCTGTCCTGCGCACCACACAACACCCCGCATTCCACCTTGCCGACACATTACACCGATGGCAATTCGCGTACCTTCCGCCACGAGCGCCGCACACTGAATGCCCGAAAAACTGAAAGGAAAACAGCATGAAAAGGCAACAAGGTTTCACCTTGATTGAAATCGCGCTGGTACTGGTCGTGATCGGACTAATCCTGGGCGGGCTGCTCAAGGGCCAGGCCCTGATAGACAACGCACGCGTGCGCTCAATGGCAACACAAATAGACAACGTGAGCGCCGCTTGGTATGGCTTCATCGACCGCTACCGCGCCATGCCCGGGGACTTCGATGCCGCCAATACCCGCATCGATACAACGGTTGACGCCGGTGACGGCAACGGCCGCATCAACACCGCCAAAGAGGCCGCCCTAGTATGGCAGCACCTTTCAGCTTCGGGATTTGTGGCGGGAAACTACGACGGTGACGGCACCGCTCTGGGGCTGGGTGATACCGACTGTGCGACCAGCACTTGCCCGCAAAACCCCTTCGGTGGTTTTATGAAGATCTCCAGCTCCAACAGCGGCAATGGCCCGTTGCAATTTATTACCGGTGACAACATCCCCTCCCGCGTGCTGATGCAACTCGACTCAAAAATAGACGACGGCAACGCCAACAGCGGTCGTTTTCAGGTGTATGCGGACACGGGAAACAGCTGCGCCAACGGCGCCGATTGGGTGATCACTGACACCGGCAGCAGTTGCAGCGGTGTGTGGCTGGGGCTCTAGGAGAACGATCTGGGCCACCGCTGCCACAGCGGCAGGGTGTGTTCTCGAAAGCGGGATGCGGGTAGATCCACTAGGGATCTGCCCGCAGCTCCTGCTCTTTACTCAGAGCTCGAGATCCAGCTCTTTGATTTTTCGGGTCAACGTATTACGGCCCCAGCCCAGCAGCTTGGCCGCCGCTTGGCGGTGGCCCTGGGTGTGCACCAAGGCCACCCGGATCAAGGCGCGCTCGGTGTCCTCAACCACACCGTGCAAGACCTCCGGGTCGTTCGACTTCAGTGCCGAGCTCGCCCAATCGCTGAGCCGATCCTGCCAGGTGCCATCGCCGCCGCCACCGAAGGAGCTGCGCTGCAGATCTTGGGGCAGATCCGCAATTTGAATCTCGCGCCCACCGGCCATCACCGTAAGCCAATGGGCCATGTTCTGCAGCTCGCGCACATTGCCCGGCCAATCACAGGCACACAACTGCGCTTCCACTTCTTCGGTCAGGACCTTCGGCTGCACGCCCAAATCTCCGGCAGCGGTCATCAAAAAATGCTGCATCAGCGAGGGGATGTCCTCCCTTCGATCACGCAAGGGCGGCACCCGCACACGGATGACGTTTAAGCGATGAAACAAATCCTCACGGAACTCGCCCTGCTCGACCCGGCTCTCCAAATCTTGGTGGGTAGCGGCGATGATACGCACATCTACTTTCACCGGCCGCGCACCGCCAACGCGGAAAAACTCCCCGTCCGCCAATACCCGCAACAGCCGCGTCTGCAGGTCCGGTGGCATGTCCCCAATCTCATCGAGAAACAAGGTGCCGCCGTCCGCCTGCTCAAAACGCCCCAAGCGCTGCGCCTGCGCCCCGGTAAAGGAGCCCTTCTCGTGCCCGAACAATTCCGACTCCATCAGATCACGTGGGATGGCGGACATGTTCAGCGCAATAAAGGGCGCCGCACTGCGCGGGCTGTGCCGATGCAGCGCCTTGGCGATCAGCTCTTTGCCAGTTCCCGACTCACCGTTGATCAGCACCGTGATAGCGGAGCGCGAGAGACGACCAATAGCGCGAAACACTTCCTGCATCGCAGGGGCGCCACCGATTATTTCGGCGGGCGCCTGCACCCGCGGTTTGCTGCGGCCGCGGCTCTCGGCGCGCTCCACCGCCACAGCGCAGGCACGCTGCACCGTCTCCACCGCTTGATTGATATCAAAGGGCTTGGGCAGGTAGTCAAAAGCACCGCTTTCATAGGCGTTGACCGTGCTCTCCAAATCGGAATGCGCGGTCATGATGATCACCGGAATGCTGGCGAAATCGCGTTGCAAGCCCTGTAAAAACACAAGCCCGTCAATGCCCGGCATACGAATATCACTGAGGATAACGTGCGGCCAGCGGTGCCCACCCTCCAGCAGATCGGTGACACTCTCGGCATTCTCAAAACACCGAACCTCCAGTCCATGCTTGCTGAGAGCTCGCTCCAATACCCAACGAATAGATGGATCATCGTCCACCACCCATACCCGCATCTCACTCATCGCCTCGCTCCAAGGGCAAGTACACACTGAACACAGTCTCTCCAGAATAAGAGACACACTCGATCAAACCGCCGTGATGCCCAATTAGGTTTTGAGCAATCGGCAACCCCAGACCCGTGCCTTCACTGCGGCCGGTCACCATGGGCAAAAACATGCGCTCCAACATCTCGGGCTGGATGCCTGGGCCGTTGTCCCGCACTTGTATCTCAGCCACCAAACGATGACGCTCCTGGCCGATGTTAAAATTGTTGTGTACCTTCGTGCAAAGACACACCTCCCCGCCCTGACTGACAGCCTGGACGGCGTTCAGCCCCAAGTTCAGCAGCGCCTGCACCAGCCACTCAAAATCACCGCGCATGCGCGGAATGCTGGGGTCATAGGCAACGCCAATGTTCACCCCATCGGGGAGATCGGCCTCCAGCACCTGCCTGACGTGCTCAGTCAGGCGGTGGATATTGATGGATTTCATCACCGGCGCGGATTGCGGGCCGGACATCCGATCGATCAGCCGGTGCAAGCGATCGGCCTCGGCGATAATGATCTGGGTGTACTCGCGCAACTGCGTATCTGGCAGCTCCGCCTCCAGCAACTGCGCTGCACCGCGCAAACCACCGAGGGGGTTTTTCACTTCATGGGCCAGTCCGCGCAACAGCATACGGCTGGACTCCGACTGCGACATCAGGGCGTCTTCACGCGCCACGCGCATCGGGCGATCAAGCCCACTCAGCTGCATCAACACCGTGTGCTCACCGAAGGGCAATACGCTCAAATCAACCGTCAGCGAGTCGCCCGTACGGGTCTGCAACTGGATCGCACGCATGACCCGTCGACTGCCCTCAGCGAAGCACGCGTCCACGCGCTGCATCACAGCTTCCGGCACACGAAACAGGGCATCGACAGGCCTGCCCATTCCGGCGCGCGAGCTCACTGACAGCAGCTCTTGCGCCGCAGCGTTGAGCCCCTGCACCTGTTTTTCCCCGTCCAGCAGTATCACCGCCGTACTGATCGCATCCAGCACTGCATCGGATTTCCACTCTGCAGCGTTTAGTTTATCCATCATGGCTAGCCTGCAAACTCCAAGCCCAAAGATGCCGTCGCATCAAGCTGGTGCCAAACGAATATTT
>JAWSVD010000355.1:0-3733 GCA_033852095.1 Granulosicoccaceae bacterium
CCCTCATGGACGAAATATGGCCGGATGCTTTTGTTACAGATGACTCGCTGGTTCAAGCCGTCAGCGATATACGGCGGGCCCTCGACGACCGTGACCACCGACTGCTGCGCACAGTGCGTGGACGTGGCTACCGCTTGATTCTCAGCCCTGAGAATTCTCATCAAACGGTCAAAAAAAACCAACTGCAAACGACTGTGGGTTGGGGCACTGACCAGCTTTTAAACACATCTATGTTACAGCGGGTGATTGCATCCATTTTGCTACTGGCTGCGCTCGCCGTTTGCTTGTGGCTGGTAGTGGGTTGGTATCGCTCCACTGCCTCATCAGAATCAACTGACACGGCACCAGAGATCCCCGGTATCGCGGTCTTCCCCTTTCGAGAGCTGAACACTCAAACCGGGATCGGCAAGTGGCTGGCCGAGGATTTAGTCCACGCCTTTGCACGAGACGGTCGCTTGCGGGTGATATCCCAATACTCAAGCTTTGCGATCAGTGACAAGAAAATTTCAGCAGCTGAAATTGCCACTGAACTCAACGCACGCTATTTGGTCAATGGCCATGTCGCACGCAGTGGTGAAAAGATTCAGATCGATATTCAGCTCTTGGATCTTAAAACTGATCAAGTTGTCTGGAGCGACCAAGCCTCAAGCGATGGCGGCGCGATTGTCGACATTGTTGACACGCTTAAAAGCAAAATCACAGGGCGCCTACTGACCAGCACTGAACAAGCCATCAGGCAAATGGCGCTGATCAGCAAACCCTCATCCCTTGCGGTTTATGATTTGACACAACGAGCGCTGGCGCTGAAACACCGTTTTAGTAGCTCCGCAACATTGCAAGCACAGTCCCTGCTTCAGCAAGCCATTCGTACAGACCCTGATTATGCCGCAGCAAAGGCTGCTTATTGCTGGGTGAATGCACTGGATGCGCTGTTCCAATTGACAGGTGAGTGGTCAAAGAGTGATGCAGATACCATCATTGCACAGTGCCAAAGCTCGGTGGCCCTTGATCCCTACCCCGCCATGCCCTACCTCGCACTGGCCGACGCTTACCTGCTGGCAGGAGACATACAAGCTGCGGCACACGCTGCAAGGCAGGCAACAGAACGCGCTCCAGGAAACGCAGAAGCGTGGTTATTGTACGGCTTCCACCTGTTGCCGACCGAGGACGCCACGCTCGCCAGCGCAGCGCTTGCGAGGGCACTGCCGCTGTTCCCCGTAAAACTGCCCTTTGTTCATCTATTAACAACTCAAATCGCGTGGGCCAGCGGCGACTCAGCGCTGGCGTGGGACAGCGCCAATGCCTGTACTCGGTCCGCTCCTCAACTCGAGATGTGCGCTGCAATAAAAATTCTGGTGCAGGTAGATCGCGGTCAAATTGAAAGCGCAAAGGAAGAGCTGGCCCAGCTGCGAGCAAAAGCCCCCACTTTTAATACAATACAAGCCTGCAGCCGATTTTCAGGTCGACCCGAACGCCATCAGGCCTGCTTGACTGTGCTGGCTGATTATTGAAAAGCCCCCTCGATACGCGGGCCGTATTACGAAATAGATCTCCTCGCTTGGACAATGCCTCACGGGAAAACTACGCCGGGCCAATGCACTGCGATTGAAGAGATCCAAGCCAGGAACCAGCTGCCGACTCAATGGCAATGATAAGGCTTGGAGCCCGCATGACAACACTGCCCTTCGGGGGACGCTTTGCGACAGCCGCCGCCGTGAGCGCTCGCGATAGCGGGCGCCAGCAGGCCAATGGTGATCAAAAGTAGTGCGATATTTTTCATATGCTTATTGCCGTGTGTATTGTTCAAGAAACAATACAACGAACAGAAAATATGCAAATTTTTGGGCACCGCGGGCAGTGATGCCAAATGCTCCTAAACAAGCAATAATTCACTGTAAGTAATTTATGTTAAATGGTACGCACACGTACGAATATAATCGGCATCCCTCCCCCTTTAAGGTCAGTGCACCGACCTTCAACTTACGCTGAGGGGGATTTCTCACCGTCTATATAGTTGATCGAAATCAGCCCCATCGGGGGACTCCTTAGCTGTCCGGGTCGACGACAACTATCATGGCCGGTCCATCGCAGATCAGGTTATTCGTGGGCCATCGCAAGCAAGGCAATACCCAATCCGCCGCGAGAGCTTCACACGACGAACATTTCACCGAGCCTTTGTACTGCCCGCTACAGCCACTGCCGATTGTTTGATAACTTCAGCGACTTTCTCACTCGCTTCTGGTGAGTCAAATCCACGCATGACATTGAGCCCTCCAATAAGAATGCTCAAAAATGACCACGCCCTTGCTCGACAGGCGTCATTGGATCCGGAAAGTCCGTTCGCAACTAAGGTGGCTATTTCATGCATTTTTTCAGCGTATTTGGACTGAATCTCCCCAGTACTTCGGGTGACATCCGCCGTCATTGAAGCCATGGCACAGCCGCATTCCATATCAGTGCGATGGGCAATACCAAGGTAGTAAGCTGCAAAAGCTTCCGTCCACGCCTTACCGTGTTCTTCTTGAAATTGAGGCAGCGCCTGAATGACTTCTTCGAGACCAATGACCAAAGCGGCCTCGAAAGCTTTGTTCTTTGATCCAAGGTGCGCATAAAAAGCCCCCGACGTTACCCCCGCACTTTTGGCAATGCCATCCACGCCAACACCTGAAAATCCGTGCTTTCTAAAACCTCTACTTGCTGCATCTAACACATTGCGTCTTGTTTCTTCCTTCGGGATACCTTTGTGCCGCATGACAAACCTTCATATAGTGATCGATATATAACTTGACAAATAGCAGTCGTTATATGAGTATATTCATAACGATCACTATATAAAAAAATGACGATCGTTTCAAGAGAAAGACCATGTCGCTGGATAGCATCACGCTATCGGCGTCTCACAGGACACAAAATTCAAGCGTTAAGCCAGATCAACTTTCGAGAATAAATTGCCATGAACAAACAGCAGAAAACCGGAAAATCCAAAGCCTCGATCAAGCTACTGATGGGGGCCGTTCTATTAGCCGGCTGCTCTAGCTTGCAAGCCAATAACGGGAACGTGGGATCATCAAACACTCAAGAGAACATCAAAATGACACATAAAGCCTACGTGTATACGGAGCTCCAAATATCCTTGCCATTTGAAAACGTTCCATGGGCGTCAGTGAACGAGAACATTAAGAAGCAACCGGGCTTTATCAACAAGACCTGGCTTTCCGGGTCGGGCAATAATTCCGCCGGTGGCATTTACGCGTTTGACACGATTGAAAATGCTCAAAAATTTGTCACCGACTACTTCCCCAGCGAAGCAAAGGGTTTTGGTGTCGCTCAGACAACACGAATTTTTGATGCTGAAGCCACTGAAGAGGCCAGTCGTGGCATGAACTCAATGCACTATGACGGGAAAATAGACGGCGAACCTGCCGCTTTTGTTTACACCGAAATACAAATTAGTGCGCTGCCATTCAGTCAAAAAGTGGCTTGGCGCAACAGGAACGACGTGTTGAAAAATCAACAAGGTCTTATGGCAAAAACGTGGCTCAGCGGTCTTCACACGGGGACACCTGGTGGCTTATACGCTTTCGATACTTTGGAGAACGCTCGGGAATTTGCGTTCGTGGCAATTCCTGAAGTGGCACAAAGTCTAAACACTGCATTCTATACACGGGTTTTCGATGCGCGCGTGACCAAGGATGCTAGTAAAGCGATGAATTCACCGTTCTATCGATAAGCG
>JAWSVD010000356.1:0-669 GCA_033852095.1 Granulosicoccaceae bacterium
CCCCGTCGTCGGCAGCCGCGCCCCCTTTAACAACCGCCAAGTGCTGGGTTTTTACCCGCGCGAGCCGCTGCACTACGGCGCCACCGTGTACGTCGAAGTCAGCCACCAGGGCAGCTCCCTCGGCCGCTTCAGCTACCAGGTGCAGGATCTACCGACCATCGTCTCCGGCGCCGTCACTGACATCTTCAACCAGCCCATCGCCTCGGTGTTGGTCAGCTTGCCCCAGCTGGGCCTGAGCAGCCGCACCGACGCCTTTGGCAACTACAACTTCGGCGGCGGAGAAGACCTCGCCACGCCCATCCCCGCGGGCCGCTACAAGCTGCTCATCAACCCCGGTCAGGACGACCCCGCTTGGGGCAGCGTGGACCAATGGCTCAGTGTGCAGCGCAGCCGCGCCATCCGCACCGTACCGCACAAGCTACCGGTCATCGCCAGCACCGAGCCCTTTGTCACCCTGCGCGGCGGCGATCAATTCAGCCTGCACCGCGGCGCCATCTCGCTCGACCTCAGCGACGCCGAGCTGCGTTTTTCCCGTGCTCGCTCGCAGGGCAACGTGCAAGTGCAAATGTTACTGGCCGAAGACCTGCCGCACCGCAGCTCCCCAGCCGCCGTGCCCATCTTTGCCTGGCATTTACAGGCCGGGGCCGATGGCCTGCCAGGCATCGGGGT
>JAWSVD010000357.1:0-18010 GCA_033852095.1 Granulosicoccaceae bacterium
ATTGCTGAGAGTATCCGTCGGCACTGGGGTGTTGAGCATGCGCCTACTGTTTTACCGATTGATGAAGCAATGCGTCGGTGTGGCGACTGGGCTGCTGGCTGTGGGTTGGATCAGCAGATGGGGAGTGGAAAATTGCGGGGTCATTCAGGCTGGCGACCGGTGGTCAATGACTACAGGCTGTCGGATGTTTTTGAGGGATAGGTGGGTTTTGTTCAGGCACCCTAACCCAATGCGCCTTGCCCTTCTAACTTTGGCCAGGGCCCACACCTTTACACTTTGCTCCAACTCGCGGGCGAAAACCTAGACACACGTCTATTTCACGGCGTGTCGATGCATAGCTCAATCTTTCTCAGATGCGTGTGCGGCAGCGAACGTCAGCTATGCACCAGTGCCCTCCCAGATGCTTTTCTTAGCTGCGTGTGCGGCGGCGAACTCGAAGCCTTCCGCGGTGGCACCAATGACACGTTTCTTAGCTGCGTGTGCGGCAGCGAACTAGTGCCACGCTTCTGGACTAACGTTCCAGCATTTCTTAACTGCGTGTGCGGCAGCGAACACCTGGACTGCGGGCAAGCAGCAGCGGGTTGATTTCTTAGTTGCGTGTGCGGCAGCGAACTTGCGACTGATAGATTTTGCGACTTTCATTAATTTCTTAGCTGCGTGTGCGGCAGCGAACTTACCGAACGCACCGTAAAGCCCCCGCCTTTATTTCTTAGCTGCGTGTGCGGCAGCGAACACTTTGGTGGCTTGATGTACGGCAGTGTTTGCTTTCTTAGCTGCGTGTGCGGCAGCGAACCCAGCTGATCGAGCCGAGCCGAGCCGGAGAGATTTCTTAGCTGCGTGTGCGGCAGCGAACGCCCTCTCCCTCCGCGCATCCTTCAGCCTCTTTTTCTTAGCTGCGTGTGCGGCAGCGAACTTACAGAGAGCCTAAGCATGGGTGCAGATGCGTTTCTTAGCTGCGTGTGCGGCAGCGAACTCAACACGGCTTGAATCTCGACGCTCTTAATGTTTCTTAGCTGCGTGTGCGGCAGCGAACACTGGGTGCAAAAGTTAACTAAACGGCTACAGTTTCTTAGCTGCGTGTGCGGCAGCGAACGAACCGCTGAGCTTGGATCTTACAATCAACACTTTCTTAGCTGCGTGTGCGGCAGCGAACGCGAATTTCTCTTCTATCTTTTCGATCGGGCCTTTCTTAGCTGCGTGTGCGGCAGCGAACTTGCCAATCTGGAATCAGTGTACGAGGTGCGCTTTCTTAGCTGCGTGTGCGGCAGCGAACATTGTCACCCAGACTTGGGGCCTCAGACTTGATTTCTTAGCTGCGTGTGCGGCAGCGAACTGCAAGCTTCAAACTTTCTTGCACTACTTCAATTTCTTAGCTGCGTGTGCGGCAGCGAACCAGCCAGCATGGTTTATGGCTTCGTCACACTATTTCTTAGCTGCGTGTGCGGCAGCGAACGTAAAATGAACGGGCTTGCTGGTAAAACAACTTTTCTTAGCTGCGTGTGCGGCAGCGAACGTCATCCTTGAACATCACGTCCGTGCCAGCGATTTCTTAGCTGCGTGTGCGGCAGCGAACCTGCATTAGCTGCAAGTAGTCGATAACTATCATTTCTTAGCTGCGTGTGCGGCAGCGAACGGCTCTGGCATTAAAGCAGAAGATTTGTACGTTTTCTTAGCTGCGTGTGCGGCAGCGAACCGGAGGAGCAGAGGGCTTTTAAGGCGAAGAACTTTCTTAGCTGCGTGTGCGGCAGCGAACTTGCGATATCGGGCGCCACGTCCTACGTTGAGTTTCTTAGCTGCGTGTGCGGCAGCGAACAATACAATTTCACGCTCTGGACCAGCACCGACTTTCTTAGCTGCGTGTGCGGCAGCGAACTAAGTGCTGCTGCGATAATACAATGTATGCATTTTCTTAGCTGCGTGTGCGGCAGCGAACACGGAGACCCGGTCAGCGTTGTTTTGTTTCGTTTTCTTAGCTGCGTGTGCGGCAGCGAACAGCAATTGGGTATGCGCATGATTGCGTCGATGTTTCTTAGCTGCGTGTGCGGCAGCGAACGCTTCAAGATTCTGATTTGGTCATTGTTGCAGTTTCTTAGCTGCGTGTGCGGCAGCGAACACGCCAACGGCAAACGGAGGCACGGACTATCATTTCTTAGCTGCGTGTGCGGCAGCGAACTTTGCAGGCAAGGTGCCTGCGCTTCTGTTGTAGTTTCTTAGCTGCGTGTGCGGCAGCGAACGACACGGCGTTTAATAGCGACGGCTCAATCATTTTCTTAGCTGCGTGTGCGGCAGCGAACCGTCGATCGATGCTACCCCTCACAACGCCATGTTTCTTAGCTGCGTGTGCGGCAGCGAACACCCCAAAACAGCGTAACGCCATCCGCCAGCATTTCTTAGCTGCGTGTGCGGCAGCGAACCTAGCGCGAAAATGATTACCATGCGTCGGGATTTTCTTAGCTGCGTGTGCGGCAGCGAACGGTGCACGGGGTCTGCCCTGCGGGGCCGGCGATTTCTTAGCTGCGTGTGCGGCAGCGAACAATACAATGTATGCATTGGTAGCTATCGTTCTTTTCTTAGCTGCGTGTGCGGCAGCGAACGCCAAGCCGAATCGCTCTGAGTCTGGGCTGCTTTTCTTAGCTGCGTGTGCGGCAGCGAACCTGCGTTAAACTCAGGTACTGCACTTTCTTCATTTCTTAGCTGCGTGTGCGGCAGCGAACCACAACTCTGCGCAACATCATGTCGGCTGCCATTTCTTAGCTGCGTGTGCGGCAGCGAACGGCTCATAATGTGCAGCGGGTGCAAGATATAATTTCTTAGCTGCGTGTGCGGCAGCGAACGCCGCGTGTGTCTGTCACTCCGCATAGCTGCATTTCTTAGCTGCGTGTGCGGCAGCGAACGCAAGAATCCAAGTGTTGGTGCCGTCATCCAGTTTCTTAGCTGCGTGTGCGGCAGCGAACGTGAGTAGTATGCTGGTTCTGATAGGCAGTATTTTCTTAGCTGCGTGTGCGGCAGCGAACTGGTTAACAGTATCGTGGTTAGGTGTCAAAATTTTCTTAGCTGCGTGTGCGGCAGCGAACTGTTGCGAACTCTCTCTAACCCACTGATATTAAAACAATAGCTGGTATTTCTGGCAAAATACCCTTTTTCAACGCAATTGATCTACCACTGAAAAATCAAACACTTAAAAACCTTTGTGAAAAAAGGGTCAGAACCAAGGCACGCAACCTCCCAAGCCATAGGCACTGAACACCTGGGGCATTTCGGGCGGTTCGCAATCAGTTTGAGTCACGAACAACTTGTACCTGCCACCAGAGCTGGCGCTTTGCAGTTGCAGGTAGGGCAGATCCACGCGCGCGGGGCTTTGCTCGTAAAGCTCTTGCGCTCGTTCTTCGGTGACAGAACCGCGCGCCACCAGCCGCCGTGCTTTTGCCGCCGTCATGCCTTTTTGCCTACGGCCCACACGCCGCCACTGATGGCCCGCCGGCACTTCCGCAACGCTGCTTGCGCGGTAGTAGTCCCGCAGTCGCCGCAAGCGATCGCCTGCCATCAACTCGCGCAACACGGCGGCCTCACCGTGCAAGCGCAGGATATCGCCAAGGTTCTGCTTGTCAGCATGCGGGAAACTCACGCCGACATCGCCCTGGTCACGGCTGGCCAATTGAAAGTGCAACTGGGCAAACACGGAACTGATGAGCACAGGCGCACTCTGCTCTGCGCGCGGGGTAATGATCAAATCAACAAAGCTGTCCACCCCACTACCCCGCTTCGCCGAACACACCGCCCCGAATCAGCGTGGCGACGACGTAGTGCTGCTGCTCCAGCTCGGGCACCTTGTCTTTCAACACCCAGCCGTCGAGCAGGTTATAGAAATCCTTCTTCTGCTTGGGCTGGCGATAAGCGGCACCGCGACTGGTAACAGAGCCATAGGGCTCAACGGCAATAGGGCCTACGGTGTCGGCTTCGCTGTGCCAGGTATCGATGGTGCGCAAGGCATTGCTGATTTTCTGCGAGTGCATGCCCGCCACTCCCCCGATCTGGTACAGGTATTTACTCTTGCTTTTGTCTTGCACCAGCTCCTGCGAGGGATACACCTCTTGGCCCATGCCCAGCTTCACAAACGCGGTGACGGTGAGCAAGCTAAAGCTCTCGCCCATCAGCCCTTTTTGCAGGGCGCTGGCCACGGCCTGACGGTCGGCGTTGTCGGCAGGGAAAGCGTCCAGGTGTTCGGCGTAGCCGTCGAAGCGAATGGCTGCTCCGTCGTTGCTTTGCACCACCACCTCGACAGATTCAGCACCGACTCGGTTGCGCCACAAGAAACGGCCATTGGCCAGATTGCAGGCGTAGCGATACGCCAACTCTCGGCATTGGTGCTCTTGCAAATAGCCGTCGATAGTGGCGACTAACTTGGCTTGATACTCGGTGCTGTTGCAGGCCGATGGCTGGCTGATGCCGCCGAGCGCCCGCAGCGTAAAAACAACTTTCAGCGTGTCCGCGTCTGCGGGCAAGGCAGCGGCGTCAACCGTCTGCAGGTTAGCCTTCTGCACCTCGTTGTCTACTTTTGCAGGGTCTGAGGCGATGGCACTCTTGAGCCGGTTAGAGATGGTGCCACGCACGGATTTTTCGGTCACCCCCACGGGTTTCCAACGATCGCTGTTCTCCCTGTCGCTCCAGTTTCCTGCATAGAACAAGGCGTCGGAGGTGTTGAGTTTACGATCAAATGCCAATACGGAAGCTGTTTTTAAAGTCATGATTAAGATCCTTCTTCGGTGTGTTGTGCGGGTGTGTACTGATTGCTAAAACGGTAGTGCTGCGGCTGCTCATGGGCGTAACGCCAGAGCAACGCTTCGATGCAAGACAAACGGTGCGGGCTGATCCACTGCCCCACTCCATAGATCGACTCCACGGCAGCGAAAGGCAGCTCTGGGTCACGGGCGCTGGGCACGCTGCCCGCCGCTTGCAAGGGGGCAATGCCCTGATAGCCGACCATCAGCGGCACAAACCAGCCGGTCTCCGGCAGTGGCGCACGCTGCCAGTCGGCACTGCGGCCCGCGTCGCTGTGCTCGGCACGGTAACGCAGCCCGCCAAAGTCCATCCAAGCATCCAGTAGCTCCGCATCGGGCAGCTGCTCTTGCAAATTTTTCAGGTGCTCGAGCATCAGCTCGCTGCGGTCTACCAGGGCAAAGCCCGGCAAACACTGGCGCAGGGTCTTTTTGGCCAGCAGCGCACGTTTGTCCTCCGCTTGTGGCAGGTCCAGGTGTTCAACGCGGGCCAGCGCCGTGAGGGTGCCACCGGCCAGTCGCTGGCTTTGCACCGTGCGCTCCAGCTGCGCCGCCAACCACGCGCTGTCGTCTTCGATTTCAGGGTCGGGGTCATGATCCACACCGTCGCGAATATCTGCGGCATAGAGCGCGCATTCAATCAACAGGGTGACGGTCAGGTGCATGCGGCCCTCTTCGTTGAAAGGTGCTGTCTTGCCTTCTTTGGTCAATGGATTGCGACTGAGTGCAAAACCGTGTTCACCGTAGTCGTCGGTTGCGCTGTGGGTCTGGTGGTCGTGGCTGACAATTACGCAGCCGCCCAGCACCGTGTCATGGCGCGTGCCCGCGCACAGCTTGCGATCCAGCGCGTGGCAATACCCCAAAAACTGCGACACGCTGGGAAAACCCCAGGTCATGCCGCTCACAGCGTTGGCGTTTTCCACCCGCAGGCGGCGCAGTGCAATCAAGCCTTTCATAACAGGTGCTCCAAGTCGTTGCGCAGATAAGACAAGGTGCGGTCCAACTCTTGCCGCCACAGCTGCGCCTCGGCGTCGGCCATGTCGCGCAACAGTTCGCCCTGCTTGGTTTTGATTTGGCTCAGGCGACTGTTGAGCCAGCGGCCGTAATCATCGGCCACGACGTCGAGCCAGGATTTGTCGTCGATCATGCGGTCAAAATCCGAGCCTTGTTGTAGCCCTTGTGTCCGGTCGTTTCGCTGAGGGTCAAGCAAGCATTGCTCGTGCAAAGGCAGCTTTGTGTCTTGGGACCACCCCGCTCCGCCCAGTTGACGCAGCTCCGCTACTAACTGTAAAAACTCACCCATCAGCTCGGTGACGAACAATTCGCGTCGGCGCTTTGTATCGCGGTTGGTGGAGCGATGCGCCACACTGGCCAGATACAGCCGCAAACGCCTCACCACCTTGTCGGCTCGGCGGTTATAGAGCCGCCAAAAGCTGTCTTTTCGCTCGGTGGGCAACAGCAATTTATTGTCCCAAACGGGCGGCGCACTGGGCAACAGATAAACACCACCGCCGCGCCGTTTGTTGTTCAGCGATACGTTCTGTGCGTTCGCACCGCCGAAGCTCATCCGCAACAATCCGGGGAAATACAGCACATCGTCAGCGCAGCCTTTTTCGGTTTTTCGCTGCGCGCGACTGTTTTTTGCACCCTCACTGAATCGCGCATCGCGCACGCGATCATGCACACCTTGTATCAGCGGGCTGGAATAGAAGGGACTGATCAGGTGATACTCACCCTCAGCAATAGGGAAATACATTTGCTTGGCAAGGCTGTGGCTGCTCATGTCGAGCACGGTCAGTGCTTGGGAGAAGCCCGCAAGCCACGCGTGCAACTGCGCTAGATCCTTTGCCAGTGGCTCCAGCGAGACGGTGTTCTTGGCTTGCAACTGCTGAGCGAGCACCTGCCCTTCACTTCCAAGAAGCAGCATGTTGGCGACGTCCAGCGCGGCGGCATTGCCCACCACGTCTAAGCCGATGTTGCGCAAGCTGTAGCTGCCGAGCAGCTCAGCGCGGGGGCTGTCATAAACAGCCGGGATGCTGCTGGCCCTGTTGGCCCCGTGCGTGTATTTTGCTGGGTGCGTGACAAAGCTAACCTGCTTGGCACGGTCGGCGGCGTCATCCAACCAATGCGCGGGCTTGTGCTTGTCTTGCAATTCAATACGCTGCTGCGTCTGCGTCAGTTCCAGCGCCGCACTGTCGCCACCTTCTTTAGCTGCTTTTTCCAACGCCTTGCTGGCAGCCTTGTCGTGTTTTTCCAATTTATCGTCTAAACGACCTTGGATGTATTCCCTTATCTGTGGGCTGAGGTCCATGTTCACACTGCTCCTTTATTTTTTGACGGCGGCACCGGTGAAATTGATCTGTATGCCGGGGCCGTAGATTTGAATAGGCTTTACCGCAATAAACACAGCTAAGAAACATACCTTAAACACTTTTACGTTCGCTGCCGCACACGCAGCTATTACACACTAACTGGTGAAAATACACCCAGCCACGGGTGGTAGAGCCACTGCTCGGTCGAGCCTTCTTTGCCTTGGCGCAAGCTGATCGTCATAAAACGCTGGCAGGCGTGCTCCAACACGGGGTGCTGCTCAGCCAACTGCTGTACCAACTCTGCATCACTGAACAATGGCCAGGGCTGCACCCGCTCGTGCAGTGTGATTTCCACACGTTTGAAGCGACCTTTTACTGCAGACCAAGCCTCGCGAAAATTGGGCGGCTGCTGCCTGAATGTCGGCTCGTCGCTTTCATCCTCGGCCACCAGCGCAAAAATGTCCTCGGGCTGACTGCGGCGAAAGCGTGTGTGACGTTGCAATTGGTAGCTCCAGCGAATAGACGCGCTCCACCAGTGATTGGCGGCAAATGCATCGCTTGACTTTTCGGCGTCCGACCCGTCCAGTTCAGCTGCTATGAGGGTTTGGCGGGTGGCGAAATGCTCCAGGTCTACCAAACGTTGTTGAGGCAGAAGCGACAGGGGTTCCACAATGCAAGGTGTTGAACTGGGGTACTCGTAGTCTTCCAGCACCAGAAGATCGGGTAATCTGTGGCTGTGCAAGGGCCGTGCTTTGCTCTCGTAACCAGGCTTGCTAAACGCCACCTCATCGCCGCGCAGGGCACGGCTGTTTTGTTGCAGCAAAACGACATTAGGCTGTGAGGGCACTCCCTCGCTGTGGTGCCTACGCACCCGCCCCGCTATTTGCACCACAGAGCGCACGGAACTTGGCTCGACAATGGCCCAGTCGTAGTGGTGATCCCGGCCGGTGGTGGCCACGTCGGTGGCGAGCACCACCACCACTTGCTGCGGCTCGGGGTTGGCCAGCATGTCTTTGACCACCGCGTGCTGCCAGAGTGCATCGGGGTTGTGGCGGGCCAGCAGGGTGTCCAGTACCTCTTCGATGCGGGAGCGCCGCAGCAGGGGGTGACGTGAGTGGTACACACACAGGTGCCAGCGGGTGTCAGGCGCTGGTGTATGCGAAGCCAACCACCGTGCCACCGCCACCAAGGGGTCGATGTTGGCCAGTCGCACCAATCCGATGGACAACTGCTTTGCACCGTCGGGCGATGTTGCGCCATGGCATCGGTGCAGGCGATCGACCTGCTCTGACAGGGTGTGGCCAATGCGCTCAGTCGGGGTGTCGCCTGCTTCGCTGATCGGTACGGCCTCAGCCCAACGGCGCCGCTCCGTGTTATTCGCCAGCTTCGCCAATCGCCGCTGCACAAAGGTGCTGTGCTGGGCCACAAACTCGCTCGGCTCTGCAACCAAACTGTGTTGCGTACTGAATTCATCCACCCAACCACAGCTGATGGCTGCGACAACACCCAAGGTGGCAAGGTTGTACTCTCGCCGCCCCGCTGAGTAGGCGGCAAACAGCGCTTCCAACAACGCAGGCGATAAGGTAGCCGATGAGAACACCACTCGACTGCCCAGCAGACCCGCCCAATGCACCAGACGGCACAGCGCGGGCAAGTCCTCTAGGCCAAAATCATCGGGCTCGTCAAAGACGGTGTCTGCCGAAAGCAGTCGCAGCATGGGGGTGATTTGATGACCCCCACGGGCGCTTTCAGTGGCGGGCATCAGCCGGTCAACGGTGCTGACCAACACCGGCGCGCTGAGCACGGTGTGCAACACGGAGCCCTTTTTCTGGTCGCGCTGCCCGCGCAGCCAACGCCCCACCCGCGACTGATCCAGCTCACCGTCGTAGACCACGTATTCGTGTTCGGCAAAATACGGCTCGGCAGATGCGCTGCCGCTCTGCTCAGCCTCTGAGGGCTGTATATTGTTTTGCTGCTCTTCGTGAAGCGTTTTGACCGCCGAGGAGCCAATGAGCACCGCCAGCTCTGCGCTGTCAAAGCCGATGCGTTGACGCAGGGCGTCGCCGGTTTGTAAGGTGAGGTTACGCAGGCCAAGCAGCACGCTAAATCGGCAACCCTTGCGCACATTGCTCAAACCGTAAGCCAGCCGCGCATTGGCAATGGTTTTGCCGGTGCCGGTGGAGGCCATGTTGACAATAAAACCGCCCTGTTTGGCGCTCTGATCGCGCATCTGCACCGCCAGACCGTAGGCTTTGTTCTGCCACTGGAAGCGCTTGGGCGCACTCTTCTTCAGTGCGCGCACGTCGCTCACGGCGGGCAGTAGATCCGGCAACAAAGGCAGGCTCTTGGCGATCAAATAGGCGTGATGCGCCACCCCAATGCAGTGTTCGTCGAGCTTTTGGTGCGCCACACGCACCTCGTCATCGGGGTGCTCTTTGCGGGTGTTGGCGAGTGCTTTGTACTTTTTGGCTTGCCAAGCCGTGGTGACATCGTGACCCGAATAGTAGTGATCCGCCAACATCAGCGCACAGCGCGCAATGTGCTGGGCAAAAGTATTGTCGCGCCAGTCCTCACCGAGCAGTGCCGTGTGCCGCAAGGCGCGTTTGGACACCACGGCAGCGCGGGCACGCCAGGTGTCGCTGTCACAGGGAAGCCCCTTGGGAAAGCTCCAGAGATCTTTTAACACCTTGGCGCTGTGCTCGCCCTTTTGGTATTGGGGCGAGTTCCAATGCGCGGCGAGACGCTGCTCCCACTTGGCCATGCCATCCGCGCCACTGTAGGCGGCATCGTCGGTGTAGGGCAGCCGGTGATGGCTGAGTACCAGCCACGCCACGGCCCACGCCACAGGTCTGTCTTTCAGTTTGGCGAGAAACGACACGCGGTCGTGTGGGGATACGCCGTCTTTTTGGACTTGTTCAATGAGTTGTTTTCCGGTGCTCGCGTCTATCTCGCCCAGCCGGCGCAGCCACGCCGAGTCGTCGTCCTGCCCTACAAAGGCTTCGAACAAGCGCACACTCAACCATTCGTGACGAATGGGTTCACTGTTATTAGCGCTGCCGCCCGGCTTGCAAGAGGCACTGAGCTTGGCTTGGAACAGCTTGTTGGCCTTGCCAAAATCATGGAACAGCCCCGCGATGGAGGCCAATAGGGCAATGCTCTCAGTGTGTCGCCAGCCTTGCTCTTGGTATTTACCCACCACGTCGCGGCCGGTGGTATTGGTGGGCACACTGCCTTCAGCGTTGAACTTACGGCGGTTGCCCACGATCCACAGCAGCTCTATCTGTCCGCCCTTGATCCAGTGGCAGGCGACGGCTGTGTTGCGCCGTGCTTGTTTGCGCAACAGCTGGTGCAAGCAACGCAGCCCGTCGGCAGTGATGGGGGTCAGCCAGCTGCGCTCACCCTTGCGCTCGGCGAACTGATCGAGTATGCGGCGCGTGGCAGGCAAGGCCTGCTTGCTGCACTGGGACACCAACAGAACATTCACGCTGCCGCCACGGTTTGCGCGGTGTCTTTGAGGGTATCGATCAGAGTGTCTAAGGCCTCCACGTCACGTAGCCCTTGCAAACAGGCTTGGCGAAACTGCTGGTCTTCGTGTCCAGCGGCGGCGCTGCAAAACGCCTGCGGCAGCACCACCGCGTCTTTGACCAGATCCGCCAGATCGAACACCAACCCACCGCGCCGGGTTTTGCCGTGCAGCACCGCGAGGCTGGCGGGTATGCCCAACACCCATGCGGCAGTCGCGCCCAAACCGTAAGCCAGGTAGTTGCCGTGATCCAAATACTGGTTGGCGAGATCGGTGCCGGTGCCGCCTTTAGCGCGCACAAAATCACCGTATTCCACCGCGTGCACGGCCATGCGATACAGGGATTTAGTGAGCGATGCTTCACGGGCCAAAATATCGGTCTGGGAGCTTGCGGTACTCAATGCCTCATCGAAGCGCATCAACACCGCGTTCAATTCAGCGGCATCGACATGGAAGCCATTGCTCCTGGCACGCGATGTCAGCCAGTGTTGTTGTATTTGCCGTATCCGAACCCGTTGAAAAGCCCGCGCGGCTTCCAATCGTCGTTCGTCGTCAAACCAAAAGCTCACCCACTGTTGCAAGTATTCAGTGGGCCTGTACTCACTCTGCGGGCTGAGCCACTGGATATCCGTGCCTGAGTAAATCGGGGTACCGCCACCACCGCAAAAACCGACCATCACACCGGCCTTGGCCAGTTCACGCATGGCGGCTTGCGTGATGGAGGTCCCAGTCCCCAACAACACACTGGTGGTATTGGCGATGGGGATGTTCCAATACGCAGAGCGCCGGCCCTCGTCGGTCACGTACTCCACCCGGCCGCCATTGACCTGCACGCGGCAATATTCCAAGTAATAGAGATTGGCACGCTTGGAGTGCAGAATTGTCTTCAGCGCAGACGGCGAGAGGTCTTCCATAAACTTTGGCCTTGGCGACGTATGCAAAAACACCAGTATGCGCCAGAGAGAAGAAGCTCAGATGTACATTTTGTTACATTTCTTTGAAACTGAAGAGCAACAGCACCCGATCAGTCACAGCCGTGAAATTGCGCCCTAAACGGTGCACTTGCGCGGCAACACCACCAGCTCTACCCTGCCTCTTCATTGAGTATTCTTGTGCCCGTGGCAAACCCCTTTTCCACGGTATGGCTGGCGCATGACGTGAGATCAAGATTGCTGCGCAATCCCGGATACCGCGGCGCGACGTTCGGGCTACGCTCCCGCCCACATCACCTGCCTCGAAATGCCGCCCCTGCCGTCATAGCGGTAGTCTTAGGCGGTTTCTTGACATACTATAAATGGTATATATACTCTATTTGATATGTGGGAAATATACGAACACAGAAAAGTCACTCGATCCTTTTCTAAATTACCTCTAGACGTGAAAGAGAGGTATGAGAAGTGGATAGACATTGTCCGGATATCCGGCCCGGACGGGCTGAAGAACATCCGTGGCTTTCATGACGAGCCCCTTAGAGGAGAGTGGAAGGGACACCGCTCGTCTAGGCTGAATATCCAGTATCGCGTGATTTACAAAATAAATAAAAATGAGGTATTCGTTCAAGTCGAACGCCTGACCCCTCATGACTATCGGAGATAGCCAGCTATGAGTGATTATACAAAAGCGAAGACCCGCCTGACCGTTACGCCCGGTGAATCCGTGCGCATCATCAGGGAACTTCAAGAGCTGAGCCAGAACCAGCTCGCCGAAATCACCGGCATCCCACAGTCCACTATCTCCGCCATCGAAAATGGCCGGGTGAATCTTGGCGTTGAAAGGGCCAAAGTTTTAGCTGTTGCGCTACAGTGCCATCCAGCGGTGCTGGTATTTCCTGGCTGGGATACGGAAGTTTCAGCGGCATAACGGGGCCGTTCGCAGAAAATTCACAACGGTGTGCCTCGTGCATGACCTGAGATCAAGTTTGCTGCACAAACCCGGATACCGCTGCGCTACTTCCGGGCTACACATCGTCCAACATCGTCGACCTCCGCGATATCGGCGGATGCTTGCCACATCACCACATTCGTAGCCTGCCATGGAGCGCAGCGCAATGCGGGGAGGCATAAGCCCCTGAAGCCAATGCCTGCACTTTGATCATTAATATCATTCGAGATCGTGTGGCGTCAAAGCGTACAGAACCGTCCAGACTTGCCGCTTATTGATGCGACGGGAAAAGACCAAAGATAAAGAAAGCGAATAAGATTGAAGTCTGGTCCTGTCAATATTTGCAACGCCATATTTTGGTGTCGCCTACATCAGTTCACGCAGGAAACAATCCGGGATGGACCCAATTTCAGCCGCATTCACCTCGTACTTAGAGCTGGTATCTTCCAGAGCCACGAGCCGAATGACCGATGTACTTGGCACGGAAGTACAAGCCGTTGTCGTGGAGCATCACAATGTGAATATTCCTTACGCATATCAAATGTGGAAACTCCGACCCGATTCAGTCTGCGCTTCATCCCGCCAGAACGTGGTGCTCTATTCGAAATGCACTGTCGCCGCCCAATCGCTTTTTAAAGAGACATGCGCACACCTTCAAGTTAATCCAGAGCATCACTGGAAACACCGAAAGCTGAAGAATATGTATTGCGGAGCCGCTGCCACCTATCAGCCTACAATGGCCAGCGTGCAATGGTCTAACGAACCATCACCGTTGCAACAGGCACGCACTGACTGCAATCTTGCCATTTCCAAGCTGATGACTTTTCGAAGTGCTGAAACCGAAAAGAAAAAGGAGAAGGCCTGTGGGATATACCGTTCCCTCAGGGGCCAGTGAGCTTTAGCGCCGGCGCTTTCGACTCTAGGTTTCATCACGGCAGCTGGCCTGCACAAAAACGCCGCCCCCCTATTTTCGCTGTGTTTTTGATGCATGAAGTGAGATCAAGTTTGCTGCGCAAACCCGGATACCGCTCCGCTATTTCCGGGCTACACCAAGGGCTACATCGTGGCCGCCGGGAAATCGGCGCGTCTTGCAAAGTCACCGTACCCGTAGCCTGCCATGGAGCGAAGCGCAATGCGGGGTTGTCACTGGCACCAAGGATCGCCACCGAGGTCTGGACCTTGTGAGAGTCTGAAACTATCGCCAGCCCTCCTCGAACCATGTACATGACGAGAGATTCAGATTGCTGCGCAATCCCGGANNCCGCTACTTCCGGGCTACACCATGGGCGACATTGTGGCCTCCGGTAGATCGCTGGATCTTGCCCTTCACCGACTGTGCGCCTTACCATTGGTGCAACTCACAGGGAATGTTGCTGACATGATTGTTATAGCCGGATCAGGAATCGCAGGGTTGACGCTGGCCAATGCACTTGAGCAGCTGGACCTACCCTATCGGCTGTGCGAGCAGCAGCCTGAGCAGGCGGCGGTGGGTGCGGGGATTATCTTGCAACAGAACGCGCTGGCTGTGCTGGGGGCGCTGGGCATTGACGATGACATGCCCGGTGCACGATTGAGGGCCATGCGTTTCGGCACGCCGCGGGTGCAGAAGACCTTGAATTTTAGCAACACCGGCACCTCGCGCCCGCTGGCACTGCACCGCCATACGCTGATGCAGCGCTTGCGCCGCGACATCCCCGACGAGCGGCTGCGCTACAGATGTCAGATATCGGGGTTGCAGACTGCGGGAGATAGCCTGCTTGTGCAAACGCCCGCTGGCGACATTGAGGCGAGCACGCTGGTGGTCGCCAACGGCGCGGGCAGTGCATTGCACGCTGTGCCGCAGCCTCGATCCAGTCGACAGTGGTGCTGGCGCGCGGTGCTGCCCTACTCGGGCGATCCAGAGCTTGCGTCTGAGCAGTGGTTTGGCCAGCACCGACTGGGCATTGTGCCGCTCGATCAGGGGCGTGCCTATGTGTTTCATGTCATGAGCGAAGCCGGCGATCAGCACAGCGGCGAACACCTGGCGTGGCTGCAGGCACAGCAAGCGCGGGGCGAAATGAGCTCGCTAGACTTCACAGACGCTGAGTGGCTCAGCCACCCACTGGCGGAGCGCGCTGTCCATTGGGGCAGTGGCCGCTGCGTGGCTATCGGTGACGCGGCTCATGCGATGACACCCAACATGGGGCTGGGCGCGGCGACGGCTATCGAGGATGCTTGGTGCCTGGCGACACTGCTGCGGGATCATGGGCAGCAGCCCAAGGTCGCTGAGCGGCTGGCCGAGCAACGCCACAAGCGCATCAGCGCTATGCAAAAACAGAGCTGGCAGATGGGCCATGTCGCTCACTGGCAATCAGCTCCGCTGCGGCTGCTGCGAGATACCGGCATGCGGCTGATGCCGTCGGCGCTGATGTCATACCAGCAAAACAAGATGATGCAGTCCTTCGCTGCAGGCATCACACCGCTGACATCAGCTTAAGCACGCAGACTCGATGCTTAGGCAGCGGCGGCCAGCGCCTGCCGCGCGGGAAAGCGAACGGTGTAGCGCGTGCCCTGATCGCTGCTGCTAAATTCAACGCTGGCACCGAGTCGATCAATGTGGCTTTTGACAATCGACATGCCGAGACCGCTTCCCTCGGCGAGCTCGGGGTGAAAACGCTGAAAGCGCTGGAACAAACGGTCTTGGAATTTTTCGGGGATGCCCACACCGTTGTCCGAGATTTCCAGTTGCATGGCCCCGTTCACCTCAGCGAACTTAAGCGCTACAAAACAGGATTCACGCTGCAAGTTGGCGTATTTGAATCCGTTGGACAGCAGGTTGTAGATCACCTGTTGCAGCCGCCTTGGCTGGCTGACAAATGCCTCTCGGCTTTCGTCGCTGAGCAGTAGCTCGACGCGTGCGGCGTTCTCAGCGCTCACCATTGACAGCTCAAGTGTGGCAAACAATCGTGCGATGTCGACGGTCTGCTCCACCTCGTCGGCCAAATCGGCGCGGGACAGCTCCATGATGTCCGTGACCAATCGGCTGAGACGCTCCGAGCAGTCGATGACCTTGTGCGTATTGGCCGTCGCTTCCTCCACATCGCCGCAGTCCAAATCCAACAAGATACACTCGGCCAGCGCGGTGATCGCCACCAGCGGGGATTTTAGGTCGTGCGAAGCGCGGTAGCCAAACTGGCTGAGCTCTTCATTGGCTTGCTGCAGGCTCGCCGTTTTTTGTTGCACCAGTTGATCGAGCTGCGCGTTGATCTCGCCCTGGATGCTCTCTTTCTGACTGAGCGCTTGCAGCTTTCGCCTGCTCACTAGATAGGATGCGAACATCAACATCAAGCTGACAAACAACACGCAGGCGATGCCCAGACCGAGGATCTCCAGGGAGCGGATCTCTGCTTGAGCACGCTCGTACTCCGCCCTGTACAGTCGCTCTATGTCGATCGATGAAGCGACCAGCTGAGGCAGAAGTGAGGCGTCTATTCTACTCGATGTTAGGTTCAGCTCATGGTCGTACCTAAGCGCAATCTCCACGTGCGCTTTGAGCATCCAAAGCGCTGCGACTTCCAGTTCCGCGGGCTTGTTGTCGATCAACTGCTGCGCCTGATCGACGATGGCCTCACGGCTGAGTCGACCAGACGACAGATAGGTCGATTCCATCACCCGGTACACCAGATCGCCAATGGCGGCCTCGTACTGCGGCCAGGCCTGCGCCTGCAGCCGCAGCTTTTTGGCCAACAGTGGCAAGTAGGTGCGGGAGTTTTGCAGCAGAGAAAAATACTGTTTGAACAACTGCACTTCCGTGTCCAGCAAGGCAGCGTTTTCTTGGCTTTCAGTGGCAAGGCGAGCGATTGCATTTAAGGTGTTTTTGTCGCGGACGAACTCGGGTGTGATAGCCAATACCGCGAGGTGGCGCTGCACCTCTTTCAGTTCGAGTTCGAGCAGATCGTAGAATTTCCGCTGGCCGTTTTGAATGCGCAACATCTCAACCCGCAAACCCGATATCGCGCCCTGAGTCTCTTCGATGTTGTGGATGTAATCGGCGTGGAATTCGCCGTCGATGTTTGGCAGCTTTACCCAAGATACAAACCGGTAGCAGAGCAACACCACAAGCACGGCGACCATTCCCAGCAGCAATTTGTACAGCCGTCTCATCTTATGAATTCCCCTCTGCGGAGAGGGATTCAATGAAAATCTGGATTTTTCGATTGTCCTGTGCGGGGATTTTCCGGCCCAGTTGCAGCTCCCCCATGATATCGATGGCCTCCGCCAGGGTGGCAGCGCTTGCGTTGTGAAAATACGGTGCTGTGCGTGCGGCGTTGCGCAAGGACGGCACCTTGAACAAGTCTGTGTCCCCGTCGGCTATCAATGTTTGGCCAGCTTGCTGCGCTTCGGTGCTCGCGCGGGTATCGTCTCCGTTGACGGAGAGCACCGCACCGAATTTCTGAAACATGTTGCCACCGACGTTGATGCCCTGATGGCAGCTGGCGCATCCGTAGTTTTTAAACAAGGCATAACCCTGTTTCGCCTGAGAGGATATGGCGGCTCTATCACCGCGCAGATAGCGATCAAAGGCAGAAGGTGTCAGCAATGAGCGCTCGAACTGCACCAGTGCGTCCGTGATGGTGTGTTTGTTGATTCCACGCGGGTAATGGCTGGCGAAGGCAGCGGAATAGACCCAGTTGCGGCGCAACTTGTCGACAATGATTGGCCAGCTGGAATCCATTTCTTTGGGGTTTTCGATCGGGCCACTCACCTGCTCGAACAAGGATGCCGCCCGGCCGTCCCAATAGTGAGCGAAGTTGAACGTCGCATTGAGTACTGTGGGGGTGTTGATGTCGCCCAAGACACCGTCAATGCCCTCGGCTACATCTCGGCTGTCGGCGCCGCCCGCGGCAAGATCGTGGCAGCTGCTGCAGCTGATGCTCTCATCTCTCGACAAGCGCTTGTCGTGGAATAGCTTCTCACCGAGTGCGACTTTCGCCGGGTCTAGATCCAGCTGCAAAGGCAGTGGCAAAAGCGGCTCTCGGTGGAACTCCGCCAAGGAGCGGACCACAACCAGGTCATGGGGCTCAGCCAGGGCTTGCCGAAAGGCGTCGTGGTTTGAATCGGCTTCACAGGCGGTCAGCGACAGAGCGACAGCTGACAAGGCCATAAATCGAGTCCATAAACGCCTCGCAACACCCGCCCCATCACCCAGAAGACCCACATAACATCCGTGCACGCAATCCCCACTGTCGTCCCGCTGACCTCATACTTGCGTGTCATATCTGCTGACAACCGCACCGAAGCGCGATACTCACCCATAGGCATATTAGTATCACGACTCAACTAGTCGGAAAGACGGCGGAAACCTGAACAAAATGAATCACAGGGTGCCGCTAATCTGTGTGCCAGAGTACTGGGAACACGTAAATAGACAACGATTGCGGCCGCAGGAGCATCTGCTGGCCGAGCTGCGTTAGGGGCGATTTCGTGCGGGCGACTCCTCTGTAAGCCTGAAGGCTCACCCACATCGGTTTCCGTCACCG
>JAWSVD010000358.1:0-4975 GCA_033852095.1 Granulosicoccaceae bacterium
GCCATGTCCAGCCAGTTGTGCAAATGTTCATCGTCGGGGATCAGCTCTTTCACCTTCTGATCGGTCTTGTAAATGTCCTCGGGATCGCCGCTGAGCGCGACCCAGCGGAAGGGGCCAATCCCGCGGCAGAAGAGCGGCCGGATGTAGGCGGGCACAAAACCTGGGAAGGAAAAGGCGTTCTCCAGCCCTGCGTCAAGCGCCACCTGGCGGATGTTGTTACCGTAGTCAAAGGTGGGCACCCCCGCCTCATGGAAGGCGACCATCGCCGCGACTTGATTGCGCATGGACTGGCAGGCGGCGTGTTTAACTGCGTCGGGGTCAGACTGGCGCTTCTCTGACCACTCGGCGAGGGTCCAGCCCTGTGGCAGGTAGCCGTTGATCGGGTCGTGCGCGGAGGTTTGGTCTGTCACCATGTCCGGGCGCACGCCACGTGCCACCAGCTCGGCAAAGACATCGGCGGCGTTGCCGAGCAGGCCGACCGACTTTGCTTCACCGGCCGCGGTCCACTGCTCGATCAAGGCCAGCGCCTGGTCGAGGTCATCGGCGCGCTGATCGACGTAGCGGGTACGCAGACGGGATTCGATGCGGTCCGGGTCGCATTCCACCGCTAAGCAGCAGGCGCCGGCCATGCTGGCCGCCAGCGGTTGCGCGCCGCCCATACCGCCCAGTCCGCCGGTCAATATCCATTTGCCGCTCAGATTGCCTTCATAATGTTGGCGCCCGGCTTCTACGAACGTCTCGTAAGTGCCTTGCACGATGCCCTGTGAACCGATGTAAATCCAAGAGCCCGCGGTCATCTGGCCGTACATGGCAAGGCCTTTTTTATCGAGTTCGTTGAAGTGATCCCAGTTTGCCCAGTGTGGCACCAGATTGGAATTGGCGATGATTACCCGCGGGGCATCTTCGTGGGTTTGGAACACCCCCACTGCTTTGCCCGACTGCACCAGCAGCGTTTGATCGCTCTCCAGTTGCTTCAGGCTGTCCACGATGGCGTCGAAACACTGCCAGTTGCGTGCGGCGCGGCCGATGCCGCCGTAGACCACCAGCTCCTCTGGGTTTTCGGCCACGTCCGGGTGCAGGTTGTTCATCAGCATGCGCAGCGGCGCTTCTGTGAGCCAGCTCTTGGCGTTGAGCTCGGTGCCCACGGGGGATTTGATGATTCGGTGATTGTGGCGGCTGTTTGACATGTTTCATACCTCGGACGTTGGGTTAGCAGGCAGATTGAAACTGGCGCTGGCGGCAGCCAGTGCGCTCAGGGCCTGTTCGAGCACGAGGTGCAAGGCCGCGGCCGACTCGGATTTGTACTGCCAGGGCGCTTGCTCCTGCATGTAATTTCGCTGCGCCAGCTCCATTTGAATGGCGTGCACGCCCTGTGTTGGCTGGCCGTAATGGCGGGTTGTCCAGCCGCCTTTGAAGCGCGCGTTGACAACGCTTTGGTAGGGTTTCGATGATGCGCAGACGGCGTGAACTGCATCGCTCAGGGCTGCCGCGCAGCTTTTCCCATCAAAGGTGCCGATGTTGAAATCGGGCAACTGTCCCTCAAACAGGTAGGGAATACGCGATCGAATGGAGTGGCAATCGTAGAGCACCACAAAGCCGTGTATACGCTTCAGTCGCTGCAGCTCTGCCTGCAGAGCTGCGTGGTAGGGCTGGTGAAAGAGGCTGCGCCGTGATTCGATCTCGGCGGCATCCGGCTCTTGGCCCGCTGAGTAGAGGCGCTCGCCGTCGAAGTCAGTCAGCGGGCACAGGCCCGTGGTGTTTTGACCGGGGTAGAGGCTCTCGCCGTTGGGGTCGCGGTTGGCATCAATCACGTAGCGATGAAAATTCGCCTGCACACGGCTGGCGTCGGGCAGGATATCGCGGTAGAGGCGGTCGATGTGCCAATCCGTGTCCGCCAGTGCCTTGCCTCGTTCGTTCAGTTTCTCAGCGATCTCCGTCGGAACGTAAGTGCCCGTGTGTGGCATGGCCAGCACGATCGGACTGGTACCTGGTGTTGTTGTGACCGGATTCACGCTGAAGCCTCGCTCAGCGGAAAACTGATCTGCGCCGCAGTGGCCACGGCGTCGCTGTGTATCAGCGCGGCGGTGGTTTGTATGTCCGTCGCCATGTAGCGGTCCTCGCCCAGCTGTTGGACATCTTGACGCAGTCGACTGATCACGGCTTGCAGCGGCGTGCTGCTGCTCAGCGGGGCGCGGAACTCCACACCTTGCGCCGCACAGAGCCATTCCACGGCGATGATGTGCGCGAGGTTCTTGCTCATGCGCAGCAGCCGCCGCGCGGCGTGCGCCGCCATGGAGACATGGTCTTCTTGATTGGCACTGGTGGGCGTCGAGTCGGTGCTGCAGGGGTTGGCCAGGTGTTTGTTCTCACTCATCAGCGCGGCAGTGGTGACCTCGGCGATCATAAAGCCCGAGTTCAAACCTGGATTCGGCGTGAGGAAAGGCGGTAAATCAAAAGACAAGCTGGGGTCAACCAGCAGTGCAACCCGGCGCTGTGCGATGGCGCCGAGCTCCGCCAGTGCGAGGGCGATCTGGTCGGCTGCCAGCGCCACCGGCTCCGCGTGGAAATTGCCGCCGGAAAGAATCAATCCCTCGTCGACGATCACCAGCGGGTTGTCGGTGACGGCGTTGGCTTCTATCTCCAGAGTGCGAGCAGCTTGGCGCAGCAGGTCCACGCAGGCCCCTGCCACCTGCGGCTGGCAGCGAATGCAGTAGGGGTCTTGCACCCGGCTGTCGTCCTCGCGGTGGCTGTCGCGGATTGCCGAGCCGCTCATCAATGCGCGCATCAGCTGCGCCACTTCTATCTGTCCTCGGTGGCCGCGCAGGGCGTGGATTTGCGGTTGCAAGGGAGCGGTAGAGCCCATGATGGCATCGGTGGAGAGCGCGGAGCAGACCAGCGACGCAGTCGTCACGCGCCAGGCGTCGAAGAGCGCGGCAAGCGCCGTCGCCGTGGAGAATTGGGTGCCGTTGATCAGTGCCAGTCCCTCTTTGGGGCCGAGCACCACGGGTTCTAGACCGGCGCGAGATAGAGCCGCCAGTGCGGGCAAGCGCTGGCCTTCATAATCCGCCTCACCTTCGCCCACCATCGCCGCTGCCATGTGCGCCAGCGGGGCCAGATCGCCCGATGCGCCCACGGATCCCTGGCAGGGGATGACTGGCAGCACATCTTGTTGCAACATCGCCAGCAGCAGCTCAACGGTGCGCCATTGCACCCCCGAAGCACCGCGTCCCAGCGACAAGATTTTTAAAGCCATCATCAGGCGCACAATCGCCGCTTCGGTGTCCTCGCCCACACCGCAGCAGTGGGAGAGGATCAGATTGAGCTGCAGCTGCGCGGTATTCTCCGGCGCGATGGAGGTGCTGGCAAGCTTGCCAAAGCCGGTGTTCACCCCGTACACAGGGCTGTCGCCAGCAGCGGTTGCAGCGATGCAGGCGGCGGCCTTTTCCACTGCCTCGCGCGTCGCGGGGTGCAGGCGTGCTTCTGCTGCACCCTGGCGGTAGAGTTGTTCCAGCACAGGCAGTGCGGTGTTGCCGGGGTCGAGTAACAGGCTCATCGAATACCTTCGTAGATGCGTTGGAAGAGAGGGTTGAAAGCTATGCGGTAGATCAACTCGGCGGGGTGCTCAACATCCCAAATAGCCAAGTCCGCCCGCAAACCGGCGCGGATCTGGCCCCTGTCGCTGAGCCCCAGTGCCGTGGCCGCGTGTTGTGTGGCGCCGCGCAGTGCTTCTTCGGGGCTCAGTTTGAACAGCGTGCAGCTCATGTTTAGGGCGAGCAGTATCGAGCCCAGTGGGGAACTCCCGGGGTTGTAATCTGTTGCCACAGCCATCGGCACACGGGCCTGGCGCAGAGCGTCCACGGGCGGTCGCTGGGTCTCGTTGAGCGTGTAGTAGGCGCCGGGCAGTAGCACCGCCACGGTGCCTGCTCCGGCCATGGCCGCAATGCCTGCGTCATCCAGGTATTCGAGGTGGTCGGCGGAGAGGGCGCCGTAACCGGCTGCCAATGCACTGCCGCCGCTGTTTGACAGCTGCTCGGCGTGCAGCTTCATAGGCAGTCCCAGTGACACCGCGCAATCAAACACCCTTCTTATCTGCGCCTTGTCAAAGGCAATACTCTCGCAAAAACCGTCTACCGCATCCACCAAGCCTTCGGCGTTCGCTCGCTCCAGAGTGGGGATGCAGACGCGGTCGATGTACTCGTCTGCGCGGTTGTTGTATTCGGGCGGTAGGGCGTGTGCACCGAGGAAACTGGTGCGCACTTGCAGTGGCCGCGATTCGCCAATGGCGCGGGCGACACGCAGCATGCGCAGCTCTGTCTCCGTGTCCAGGCCGTAGCCTGATTTGATCTCCAGTGTGCTCAGCCCTTGTGCCAGCATGCTGTCCACTCGTTGCAGCGCTTCGCGCAGCAGGCTTTGCTCGGAGCTGGCACGGGTTGCATTAACGGTGGACATGATGCCCCCGCCGGCGCGGGCGATATCGCTGTAGTTGGCGCCCTGCAGCCGCTGTTCAAACTCCAGTGCGCGGTGGCCGCCGTGCACCGTGTGGCTGTGGCAATCGATCAGCGCGGGAGTGATCAAGCGGCCGTCGCAGCTGTGTTGAGGCCACTGCGTGTAGCGAGATGGTAGCGCCGCCTGCGGCCCGACCCAGTCAATGCAGCCCGTATTAACCGCCACCGCTGCTTGATTGATGAGACCGTAGGGTGTGTTTAAGTCACTGTTTTCACTGAGCGTAGCAACGCGCGCGTCGACGAATACATAGTGCTCTGCTTGCACGGGGGCTGCCTCCCTGTTTTAATAAACCCTCTCGATAATATGTATGTACATAATAAATATCAAGAGGATTTGCCGTCATGCAGACGATTTGGGCGGAATGGGCGTTGAGCCCCGAAGGATGGCAGGCAGGGCAGTGCGTGAACATAGCGGCCGACGGGCGAATTGCGGCCCTGTGGCAGAGCGAGACCTGCCCGGCGCGGGCAGA
>JAWSVD010000359.1:0-711 GCA_033852095.1 Granulosicoccaceae bacterium
TGCAATATGTGAGATTTGAAGGGAGAACCAATTGCCTGCCGGTTGACCATGCCGCCGGGATGAAAAATCAAGTCAATGTTCTCAGCCTCAGCGGCAATACTCAGCAATGCGGTGCTGCCGAAACACCAGCCGCACAGCGGATCGTAAAAATAGTGGAGCCTTACCACTTCATTTCGCCCGTGTGAACTTTCGCCCCTATGCCCAATGACAGGGACTTTGGGTCACCGTAACGGGCTGACATCTGCTCGATCAGCTCGGCACTGTTGGCACTTTTCTCTTTGGCGGCAACAAAATCAGCGATATAAGTCTGCGAAAATTGAATCGCTTCAGCTGTCAATTCGGTGCCAGCACGCATGTGACCTGGTACGACTGTCTCAGGCTGCAAGGCCTGCATTTCGGCCAATTGTGCCGTCCACGCTGAGATGGATTCCGGCGACTGCGTATCCGCCATCCACAAATGCATGTCACCAAAAACGCCCACGTTACCGAGAATCGCCTTGTCAGCGGGAATCCACAAATACGGGCGGTGCGCCAGCAGGCCCGTTGTACCGCGGATCTCAATCACGTGGCCGTCCACTGTCAGCGAATCTTGCAGATAGGCCTCTGGAATAACCGGCTCTACCGGTGCATTCGCGCCGAGTTTTGGGCCCCAGAATGCCAGCTTTTTTTCCAATTTCTGTTCAATGACTTTCTTCACAGCAGGTGTTGTCA
>JAWSVD010000360.1:0-870 GCA_033852095.1 Granulosicoccaceae bacterium
CAATATGTGAGATTTGAAGGACGAGCCAATTGCCTGCCGGTTGACCATGCCGCCGGGATGAAAAATCAAGTCAATGTTCTCAGCCTCAGCGGCAATACTCAGCAATGCGGTGCTGCCGAAACACCAACCGCACAGCGGATCGTAAAAATAGTGGAGCCTTACCACTTCATTTCGCCCGTGTGAACTTTCGCCGCTATGCCCAATGACAGGGACTTTGGATCACCGTAACGGGCTGACATCAGCTCGATCAGCTCGGCACTGTTGGCACTTTTCTCTTTGGCGGCAACAAAATCAGCGATATAAGTCTGCGAAAATTGAATCGCTTCAGCTGTCAATTCGGTGCCAGCACGCATGTGACCCGGCACCACCGTCTCAGGCTGCAAGGCCTGCATTTCGGCCAATTGTGCCGTCCACGCTGCGATGGATTCCGGCGACTGCGTATCCGCCATCCACAAATGTATGTCACCAAAAACGCCCACGTTACCGAGAATCGCCTTGTTAGCGGGAATCCACAAATACGGGCGGTGCGCCAGCAGGCCCGTTGTACCGCGGATCTCAATCGCGTGGCCGTCCACTGTCAGCGAATCTTGCAGATAGGCCTCTGGAATGACGGGCTCTACCGGTGCATTCGCGCCGAGTTTTGGGCCCCAGAATGCCAGCTTTTTTTCCAATTTTTGTTCAATGACTTCCTTCACAGCAGGTGTTGTCAACACGTCAGCCGCGGGAAACAACGCGTGCAGCACTTCGGCTCCGAAGTAATAGTCTGGATCCGCCTGGCTGATGAAAATAGTTTTCAGCTCTTTGCCCGAATCCAACACCTTGGCCGCGATGCGCAGCGCATCCGCTCGGCTAAAACCCGTGTCGACCACC
>JAWSVD010000361.1:0-11368 GCA_033852095.1 Granulosicoccaceae bacterium
TGCAGGTGCGTTGAACCAATTTGGCGTTATTATTTTCACTCTCAGGCTCGAGGCACTTGCCGCTGTACTTAAAGCGTAACTGGTAGCCGTAGCCGTCTGCTTCTTGGTCGAACCAGACGCGTCCTCTGGGGTTTTCCCAGCAATCTCCGGCGATGACATGCTCACCATTTTCCCGCGTATGGTTTGCGAGAGAGACGCATCTGCCATTTGATTTTGTCTTTATGAACGCATTGTGTTCATTTTGCACGATGGATATTTGTGCTGCGCTCTGCAAAGCGCCAATTTCAGGTGCTGCTCCTGGCGGCTCTTGTTTGTTTCGCTGAGATGAGTAGAATAGTGCGAAGCACAACAACACGAGCAGAAAAATGAAAGCCGATAATCTTAATTTATTGCGTATTGCTAGCACTGTCTAATCTCCGTTTATCCAGAGGCAGGAACATTATGAAGCGATTTAATAAAAAGATTAGTTGTTTCAAACTCACACTGGGCAACGAAGCACGGCAATGAAACTTTGAACATCTGAAAATGTGGCACACCGAAAACTGCTCAATTTCCATCCGCAGAGTTAGCTGTAGATAATAAATACCGGGTGTTTAGATGGAGCAATTTGTTTGCCAGAGGGAGAAGATTATGGCTCGAACCACAAGAAAATTAGGGCGTTGTCATTTTCCCGTGCAGTGCAGCTGAGATTGCTGTGCAACCAGCGTAAGAAAAACGCAGAAACTACTTCTGATACACGTCAGGGCAAGTGCTTCGCCGGAATTTAGACCTTCAGTCACGCTGGCGTGGCCGACAGTACGCATGGATCAAGAGCTCGGCATCTGGCTCAAATTGCTCAGTGATTGTTCGCCCGGTGTCTTTCGCACGGCTCTGTGTTTCTTAATGTTGTTGGCCTTGCTACCTGTTTAGCCTATGTGGCAGTGGGATCTGAACCCTTCGGCATGTGGCGTGCATCGAAGCGCTCAGTTCTGGCCTTCAAGTCCTTGCTCAGTGGGCTTATTCAGCGTAGCTTGCTTTTGGCCTCTGCAGATACAGTGCTTGATCGAAAAATCACCGTGTTTTTGCGTTTTAACAAGTGAGTGTGTCTTATGCCAATGACTGCAAAATATTTTGTTGTGCCCGCCATCACCTACTTTTTTGCAGGCTGTTTCTCGCCGTCGGTGTGGGCCGACGAAATAGAGGTGTGGGAATATCATTCGGCCGCGCCATTTGTGATCGATGCGGAGAGAGAAGAGGGCCTGAGTTACGATTTTGCGCGACTGCTGACTAAGCATTCTGGAGGGCGGCACATTTTTAGTGTGGAGCTGCTGCCTCGACTCCGTCTCGACAAACGATTGCAACAAGGGCTACCAGGTGTTGTTCTATGGGTGAATAACAATTGGTTTGCTGACCCTGATAAAAGCAAGTACCGCTGGAGTAGTCCCATCCTGAGTGGCAAAAACGTGGTTTTGTCTCCGGCCTCTAGCCCTGTGGAATACGTGGATGCAAACTCTATCGCCAATATGGATCTAATAGGCGTTCGAGGTTATGTGTACAGCGGTGTGGACAAGCGTTCAGCGGAGCTTAATATTCGTCGCAAGGACGTAAGCACAGAAGAAGCGGCGATAAATTTTATTTCTGTTAAGCCCGACGGGGCGCTGATCATCTCGAACCTCGTAGCTTCCTATTTCCTAAGAGACGTAGAGCTAAAAAGAAAAATTCATGTGTCCAAGTTACCGCACGCAACTTACGATCGATACGTGTTGGTGCAACCTGATTTGGGCTTGGCCTATCAGACTATCGAAAAATATGTATCAGGGCTGTCGAGTGACCCTGAATGGGCTCAGATTCTAACGAAGTATGGTCTGTGAGCCGCAGCGGCCGGCCACGTTGTTAGCACCATAAACCCTGGAGCGAGCAATTGTCTGCGGGCAGTGTTGAAAGCTGTGACCCCGTGTATTCACTCAGTCAGTGTTATTACTTAGCAGCCCGTTCAAGAACAGGTGCCGTCGCGAGAGCGTGCTGATTTGAGGTATATTTTCGCACTGATTGAGGCGAATAGCTGGCCTATTTAACGAAATCAGGGTGAAAATGTGGCCAAATTCAGCGCGTTCGCAGTAGGTAGTCGTTTTTGAACGGGCTGTTAGGTGCAGGCCCCAGCGAACCTCGCTCCACTAAATAGGTATCTAGTTCTATTTTTTGGGTTTTAGCGCCGGGCACTGCCGCCAGCAGTAGCTCTGCCGCGCGCCGACCCATCTCGCGGTGCGGTACATGCACGGTGGTGATGCCAGGCTCGACCACTGTGGCAAGTTCTAAGTCATCGAAGCCTGTTATTGAAACATCCTCGGGAACGTGAAGCCCCAATTCGCGCGCTTTCTTCAGGGCGCCCACCGCTTGAACATCGTTGCCGCACATAACAACAGTGGGGCGAATCTCACTGCTCATCAAATGCTGAAATGCCTCTCCTGCCTCAGCGATGGAGTAGGGCGACTGTGCCAGCGCGATGGTGTCAGGGTTAATATTCGCACCGATTAATCCCTGTCTGACACCTTCGAGACGGTCGCGTGCTCGGTCATTGTATTGCCGCTCGGCGCTCATGTACGCAAAATTCCGATGACCCAGTGCAACGGCTCTGGTCGCTAGCTTTCGCGTCGCACTGATGTTGTCAAAGCCCACCATGTTGTGTGTGTTGCTTCGATCTATGTTCCACGTGAGCACTAGGGGGATATTGTGTTGTTGCAAAAACTGGTAGATTTCTTCGCTCCGGCTGGTGCCAATCAGCACCAAGCCATCTGCCCCGCGCGCCACCATGTTGCGAATTTGTTTCTCTTCTTCCTCAGGATCATAGGACGAGCTCGCCACCAATAAGGTGCTGCCTTTGCTCGATAGTTCCTCTTGGAAGGCTTGCAGGCCCCGGGCGAAGATGGCGTTGGCCATGGTGGGGATAATGGCGCCGTAGGTGTGGGTGCGCTTGGATGCCAGCGCGCGGGCGCCAAAGTTCGGTGAGTAGCCCAGCGCTCTGACGGCCTCAAGCACTTTGTTGCGCGTCGTTTCGCTGACCCTCTCGGGCGTGTTCAGGCAGCGGGATACTGTTGCTGTGGATACTTTTGCCTCTCGGGCTACATCTTCCAGTGTTGGCAGCGTGGCATTGCTCATAGGGGCCTAAGCGACTCTTGGGTTGAGGTGGGTAATTCTGCCACAGCAGGCTTCGTGGTGTTCATTCCTAAAAATGTAAGCGCTTGCATTTTGATCTGAAAGCGCTTACATTATATTGCACAAGAGGCTGCATCAGTGCCGGTTTCTCGAGTAGCTGAATTTTGACAAGTGTTTCTACGACTGGCATTTGTTATTGGATTGTCTGGATTGAATTGAGGAGTAGGCAATGTACTTGGGCATATCAATGGGCTTGTTTTTACTGTTTGTCGCCAACGTGCTGCAAGGCTCGATGAGCGGTATGGCCTTCTTAAGCGATGTCAGCGAGATGCTGCTTTTGGCCGCAGTCTCGGTGTCTTTTGTTTTCGCCATGCTCAAAGCAGAAAGCAAAGAGAAAGAGAAAAACAACAAGCAATAAACGGGGATACACCCGCGCTCGCGATCAAACAAACCACCTAGGGGATGACGATGAACGAAGAGATTGATGATAGAGACATGGCTGAACGCCGGAACTTCTTAAAGCTCTCAAGCGCGGGCGCCTTCACCGCTGCTGTAGTTGCCGCTGGCGGAGGTTTGCTGTGGTCTGAGCAGGCGACTGCTGCCACTAAAAACGAAGAGCGATCTCGAGAGAAGGCCGCAGAGCATGTGATGACACTCGCGACAGCTTATGCGCCGGGTGCGTCGCGCAGCTACCCGATCATGCAGTTGGATCTGAAAGAGAACATCCAAAATGCAAGCCGCGGAAAAATCTATGTGAAATTGGCCCCAGCGGGGCAATTGGGTGCGGGCGGTGCACTTGCGCAAAAAGTGCAGGGTGGAACCGTTCACGCCGCTCAGCATTCATTGTCCAATTTTGCGCCTTTTGCCCCTGTGGTCGATCTGATCAACCTGCCGTACTTCTGTGGCGCGAATCAGCGTTTTGTAAATTTGGTGAATTCCGAAACCTGGAAGGCGGAGGTTCACCCCAAAATTGAAGCCAAGGGATTTAAGGCGCTTTTCTACGTGGTGATAGACCCGCGTGTGGTGGCTGTTCGCAAGGGCGGGGCCGGTGCGGTGATCACACCGGATGATCTGCAGGGCGTGAAGTTCCGCGTGCCTGGCTCGCAGATGTTGCAACAGTATTACCGCATGGTCGGTGCGAACCCCACGCCCATCGCTTGGGGTGAGACGCCGTCAGCGATCAAACAAGGTGTTGCGGACGCCCTCGATCCCTCCGTGGGTGCGCTCTATGTCTTTGGCTTCAAGGATGTGCTGAGCCACGTGACCTTCACGCAGGCGGTGCCTGACAGCCAAGTTTATTCCTGCAACTTGGAATGGTTCAATTCCCTCAGCCTGGAGCTGCAAGAGGCCATGGAGTTTGCAGCAGAAATGACGGCGCACCAGAATTTGGCCAAAGTGCCTTCTGCGCGCAGTTACGCCATGTCGGAGCTGACTAAATCCGGAGTCGAATTTCACTCACTCAGTGATGATCAACTGGCCCAGTGGAAGGACAAGGGCGGTTATCAGAAGTCGGAGTGGGACGGTTTCAAGACAGAGCTGGCCGGCTCCATGGGGGCCTTTGAGAAGCTAGAACAAGCCGCCGGGACGCGTGGCAAGTACTACGTGCACGACGCCTGATATTTAGCATGGGGTCAGAGCCGTTCAATGGGCGGCGGTGATCCCGTTGGCAATGCGGCCGGTGCTTGCACCACCGTTGCAAGCCCATTCCTGAGGGAGTAACGCGAATGGCAAAGCTGTGGAAAGCCATCGATAAAAACGGCGAAGGCTGGGCCTTGCTCGCCTTCTACGTGATGCTCACCGTGACCATGTCGGTGGAAGTGATCAGGCGCGAGGTCTTTGCCTATTCGTCTATCTGGGGTGAGGAGATCGTGCGTTACTCGTTTATCTATTTGGCGTGGATAGGGGCCGCAACCGCGGTGCGAGAACGTGCACATATTCGCATCGATGTACTGATGCACTACGTCAGTCCCCGTCTCAAAGCGCTGCTGTATATCTTCGGCGACGCCGTGATGTTGGTGGTCGCTTGTTTTGCGCTCTACTGGTCCTTTGAAACCCTGATGGTGTCTTGGAAATTCGGATCTGTAAGCCACGGCTTGCGCGTGTCCCAGGTCTGGTTTCTGGCGGCCGTGCCCCTTGGCTTTTCCTTGATGGTGCTGCGTCTGTTGCAGTCCATGCGCCGTGATTTCCATGACCTGAGAAGCGGCAAGCCCGTGTTCGAAGGCAACAAACTTTTCGACTGAGGTCAGGACATGTTGTGGGATGAATCCTTAAACAGTGCGGTAGAGTTGGGCCCAGATTTCTTCATTCCGGTGTTGGTATTTGTGCTGCTGTGTGCGCTGGCGGTGCCGGTGTGGGCTGCCATAGGCTCGGCGGCTATTCTCTTGTTGGTACTGTCGGGTGCACTGCCGCTCTCTCTGTTGGGAGAATCGCTGTTCGACGGCATCGACGCCTTTGCCTTGACCGCCATCCCGCTGTTTATCTTGACCGGCGATGTCTTGGTGCGCACGGGCTTGAGCCGCAAGTTCCTCGATGTCGCCGAGGCACTGACCTGCTGGACTCGGGGCGGATTTGGCTCTGCCACTGTGCTGGTGTGCGGCATGTTTGCTGCCATTTCTGGCTCCGATGCGGCGGGCGCTGCGGCGGTGGGGCGCATGACCATCGACCGTTTGGTGGAGAGTGGCTACCCGCGGCCCTATGCCTGTGCTCTGGTGGCTGCCGGTGCCTGCACAGGCATCCTGATTCCGCCGTCCATCGCCTATATCGTCATCGGTCTGGTGTTGGGTATATCGGCTTCGACGCTTTTTTTGGCGGCCGTGATACCGGGCATTGCCATCTTGCTCGGCATTCTGATCACCAATTTGGTGGTCAATCGCATTCATCGGTACGAAGGTGGAGAGCCCATCAGTTTTGCTGATTGGGCGGCAAACTTGGGGCGTACGGTGGCCTCGGGTTGGTATGCTTTTTTGGTGCCCGGCATTATCTTCTATAGTATCTTCTCTGGGCGATTGACGCCCACCGAGGCGGGGGCCACTGCTGTGGTTATTACCATCACCATCGGCTTTATCATCGGCACACTCAAACTCTCCGATTTCCCGCCCATGCTGCTGAGTTCGGCAAAGGTCAACGGCGTGATTCTGCCCATCATCGCCTTCTCACTGCCCCTGGCCCAAGCCCTGGCCGTGATGGGCGTACCGCAGGGTTTTGTGGCTTCAGTGACGTCGCTCACCGAAGACCCGAATCTGTTGATCTTGTTGATGATCTTTATCTTGATTTGTGCAGGCTGTGTGATGGAGACGACACCGAATATCGTGATCCTTGCACCCATACTGAAACCGCTCGCGGACGACATTGGCATGCATGAAATTCAGTTCTGCATCATGATGATTTCAGCCCTGGGCGTGGGTTTCATCACGCCGCCACTGGGCCTGAACCTGTTCGTCGTATCGGGCCTGACGGGCGAGTCGATATTGAAGATCGCGGTGCGCGCCGTGCCCTTTGTACTGGGCATGCTTGCGGTGGTGCTGCTCATTGCCTATGTGCCCGCTATGTCCACATCGCTGCTGCCTGAAATATACCAATAGGAATAACCACCATGGCTCTAGAATACTTAAAAAAAGCAAAATTCACATCATCCAGCGACGTGGCAGATGTCAGTGAAACGGTCAAAGAGATTCTCGACGCCATCGAGGCTGGCGGCGATGACGTGGCGAAGCAGTACGCGGTCAAGTTTGATCGTTATGAAGGCAGCATTGTGCTCAGTGCTGAGGAGATTGAATCGGCCTGCGCTTTGGTACCGGAAAAACTTAAACGCGACATCCAGTTCGCACACGCCAATGTGAAGCGATTCGCAGAGGCACAGAAAACCACCCTTCAGGACGTGGAAATAGAAATTGTGCCGGGTCTGCTCGCGGGGCAGAAGAGCATCCCCTGCCGTGCCGCGGGGTGCTATATCCCAGGGGGGCGTTACAGTCACATTGCCTCGGCCATCATGACGGTGACCACTGCCAAGGTGGCGGGGGTGAGCAATATTGTGGCCTGTTCCCCGCCGCGCCCGGGTGTAGGCATTGCGCCGGCTATTGTCTACGCGGCCCACATTGCAGGGGCGGACACCATCCTTGCCATGGGCGGGGTGCAGGCAGTGGCCAGCATGGCTTTTGGTCTCTTTGACTTGCCTAAGTCCGACATCCTGGTAGGCCCAGGCAATCAATTCGTCGCCGAGGCCAAGCGCATTCTCTTTGGTCGCGTCGGGATCGACATGTTCGCCGGTCCCACTGACAGCTTAGTCCTCGCTGACAAGCAAGCAGATGCGGAGATTGTTGCGGCCGATCTGGTCGGCCAGGCCGAGCACGGCTATAACTCCCCCGTGTGGCTGGTCACCGATGACCGTGCCCTCGCCGAGCGCGTGATGGAGTTGGTGCCTGGCTTGATTGCCGATTTGCCGGAACTGAACCGCAACAGCGCTGAGGCCGCTTGGCGGGATTACGCCGAGGTGATCCTCTGTGCTGACCGCGAAGAGATGGCACAGGCCGCCGACCGCTACGCGCCGGAGCATTTGACCGTGCAGGCGGATGATCTCGACTGGTGGCTGCAGCGGTTGCAGTGTTATGGCTCCCTGTTTCTCGGCGAAGAGACAACAGTGGCCTACGGTGACAAGGCTTCGGGCACCAACCATGTGCTGCCGACCTCCGGTGCCGCCAATTACACAGGCGGTTTGTCGGTGCACAAGTACATGAAAATCGTGACCTGGCAGCGCGCCACGCGCGAGGGTTCGAAGCAGGTGGCGGAGGCCACCGCGCGCATCTCTCGCTTAGAGGGCATGGAAGGCCACGCACGCACTGCCGATATTCGCCTTGCCAAATACTTCCCGGACGAACACTTCGAGCTGTCGGTGCCCGAGTGATGGCGAGCATGGACCGCATTCGTGACTTGTATCAGCTCGAAGGCAAAGTGGCGTGTGTCACCGGTGCCAGCGGTGGTCTGGGGCGGCAGGCGGCAACTGTGCTTGCGGCGGCCGGTGTGTCGGTGGTGGGTGTGGCTCGGCGTGAGGATAAACTGCAGGCGTGGCAGCGCGAAGCACAAGGGAAGACAGCTTATGTGCTTGCGGATCTGGGCGACCGTGATGGATTGAAAATGGTGGCAGAGCAGGTGGCTGAGCCCTTTGGTGCGCCAGATATTTTGGTCAACGCCGCTGGATTGAACACCCGCCAGCCTGCGGATGAAATCACCGCTGAAGCATGGAATGCAACCATGGACATCAATCTGGCGGCACCATTCTTCTTGGCGCAAGCGCTGGTGCCTGCGATGCAGGCGAAGGGCTGGGGCCGCATTGTCAATTTCGCCTCATTGCAGAGTTTCAGGGCGTTCCCGGCTGGATTATCTTACGGCGCCTCAAAGGGCGGGGTGGCGCAGATGACCCGCGCCATGGCGGAGGTCTGGTCCGCCCAGGGCGTGAACTGCAATGCGCTGGGGCCGGGGTTTTTCCGCACTGAGCTCACCGCAGCGGTGTTTGCTGACCCTGAACGCGCTGCGCGCAATGCGGCACAGACCTGTGTCGGGCGCAACGGCGAAGTGGCCGACATGGACGGGGCCCTGCTGTTTTTTTGCTCTGAGGCTTCGGCCTTTGTCAGTGGCCAATTGTTGATGGTTGATGGGGGGTTTACAGCAAAATGAAAGCACTGGTTTACACAGGCCCAGAGACACTTGAGTACCGCGACGTGGCCGATGCAAAGGCGGATGCCGACAAGGACGAGGTATTGATCCGTGTCGACAGCGTGGGGATATGCGGCTCCGATATGCACGCCTATCTGGGGCACGACGAACGCCGGCCGGCGCCGTTGATACTGGGGCATGAGGCGGCGGGCGTCGTGGTCGGCGGGCCGGATGACGGGCGACGGGTGACCGTCAATCCCTTGGTCAGTTGCGGCTGTTGCGCGGCTTGCCGCAGCGGGCGAGAGAACCTCTGTCCGCAGCGACAGATTATCTCCATGCAACCACGTGAAGGGGCCTTCGCTGAGTTGTTGCGCATGCCGCGGGGCAATCTGGTCACGGTGCCGGATGCGGTCGCTTTTGAACACGCGGCGCTCGCTGAGCCCATCGCCTGTGGCTGGCACGCGGGGCGATTGGCCCGGCGCACCTTGTCCCATCCTTTCGACCAATGCAGTGCATTGGTGATTGGTGGCGGGGCGATTGGCGTGGGGGCAGCCCTGTCTTTGAGCTGCCAAGGCATCGGCTCGGTGCTTGTGGTCGAGCCCAATAAGCTGCGGCGAGCGTGTCTGCAGCAGTTGGCTGAGCTGGAGGTGATTGCACCCGATGAGCTGCCCGCTGCAGCACAGTTTCAGCTCGTCGTGGACTGTGTTGGTTTCGGGAGCACACGTGCCCAAGCATCTGCACGGATCGAGCCCGGTGGGGTGATTGTGCACATCGGTCTGGGTGATGCAGAGCCAGGCCTGGATGTTCGGCGTTCAACCTTGCAGGAGATCAGTTTTGTCGGCAGCTACACCTACACCCACGAGGATTTCAAGCAGGTGGCGCATGCCATTTTCGCCGGGAACCTGGGGGCGCTGAAGTGGGTGCAAACACGGGATCTGGTCGACGGCGCTGCCGCGTTTGCTGACATCCGCGCGGGCCGTACAGCTGCGGCAAAAATCGTATTGAAACCCTGAGTTCAGTCAGGGGAAGTTAAGCACAGCAAAGGGCGCCTCTCTCTGCAGGTTGTGCCTGTGGTTGAAATGAACAAATCTCGCGAAAGCAACAAGGAGAAAAAGCATGACGGTCGAAGACAGAATTGTCAGTGACTTGGTGAAGCACCGCGTGGAGCTGGTGACCACGGTCCCCTGCAAGCAACTCGCCGGGGTGATCGACAAGGTTGAAACACACCCTGACATTTACCATATCCCGTCCAACAAAGAGGACGAGGGCATGGGCATTTGTGCGGGTGCCTTTATGGGCGGTAAGCGTGCGGCGATCGTGATGCAGAACACGGCCATTGGCGTGACCATCAATACGCTGGTAACGTTGACGCAGTTCTATCGCTTGCCATTGCCCATGATCATCAGCTACCGCGGTGAGTTGCGAGAGCCGGTGGCCTGCCAAGTGGAGATGGCGGTGCACACCAAGGCGCTGCTGGCGCAAATAAACGTGCCCACCTATCATTTTCATCAGGCGTCCGACGTGGAAGAGTTCGATGCCATTCTCGAATACACGTTTATGTGCAACAAACCCGTTGCCATCTTGACGGACGCTTCTTTCTGGGGAGGATACTGATCATGATTCGATCTGAGATAATACGGAATCTGGTGCCCGTCTTTGCCGATCATTTTGTGGTTTGCAACATAGGATTGCCCAGCCAAGAGCTGCACATGTTGGGAGACAAGCCGAGTAACTTCTACATGCTTGGCACCATGGGGCTGTCCTCCTCGATAGGCTTGGGCGTGGCGCTTGCCCAGCAACAGAAGGTAATCTCCATTGACGGAGACGGGTCGGTGCTGACCAACCTTGGCACACTGCCCACCATCGCCAATAACGTGGCCCATAATTTTATACTGCTGATCATCGACAACGGCAGCTACGGCTCCACCGGTGATCAACCGACCTATGCTGGCAAGAAAACGTCCTTGGCTGCGGTGGCGCAGGCCTGCGGTTGTGACAACGTGATCGAGTGTCAGGCAGAAGATGCCCCGGCTGTGTTGCAGCAGGCCCTGGACAGCGACAAAATGACGATCATTGTCTGCAAATGCGAATCGGGTAACATCAAGGTGCCGGTGATCACGAAGGACCCGGTCGTTATACGGGAGCGGTTCATGACAGAACTCAGGGCGAGAAACACCGCTGCGGTGGCTTGATGACATGTTGAGCTGGCCGCGTGAAATTCACTGCACGGCGGATGCACGCTCTCAGGCGAAATCGCGCCTGCCGTGGATGGTTTTCGATTATATCGACGGCGCTGCGGGCGAGGGCATTGCCGAGGCCAGAAACCGACGAGCCATGGACGCACTGCGGCTGATGCCGCGCATCCTCAACAACGTCGAGCACCGCGGTTTGGCGGTGCCTCTGTTTACTGAGGCGGCCGGCTTGCCCTTCGGCGTGAGCCCGATGGGCATGTGCAATTTGTCTGGGCCCGGCGCAGATCTGATGTTGGCGCGCTTCGCCGCGCAGCATCAGGTGCCGGTGGGGGCGTCGACGGCGGCCTCCAGTTCCTTGGAACACATCATCGAGGCCGCTCAGGGCCACGCTTGGT
>JAWSVD010000362.1:0-9439 GCA_033852095.1 Granulosicoccaceae bacterium
GGCAAAGTCAGCGAGTGGCGCGAACGCATGGGCGACACCCCGCTGGTGGCGATCGGCGGCATGAGCGTAGCCCGGGCGCCGGGCGCTTATGACGCCGGCGCGGACATTGTCGCGGCCGTCACCGACATCACCCTGCACAAAGACCCAGAAGCGCGCGTGCGCGAGTGGCTCGCGGTCTCGGCCCTGCCAGAACCGAGCTGAACCAAAAATGTGGGGCCGAATTTATTCGGGCTATGCCGCCTGGGCTTGTGTTTCTTGGATTGGCTCTGCTGGCTTGAGGGTTCTTTGGCTTCGATGCCCTCAATCGCCGGGCGGGCGAGTCACTTTTTAGTGCTAAAAAGTAACCAAAAAGGCACGCCCGTGTCCTCATTTTGCTGCGCAAAACCACTGCGTTGCTCAGCTTGGTGGGGTCCGGCCGGGAGCGGCGCGCGGGAACTCGCTCCGCTCAGACATCCACGCCACTTATTCCCGCCAAGCCTGCGCTACTCGTTCGAGGACACAAGGGGGATAGACAGGCACGGTGAAATTGTGGGCTTTAGTGATGCTGGGTCGGTCGGTGATTCCGCGTGGGTATGCCGCCGATGCGCCTGCGGCTTATCGGCCCTACAAAATACCGAACAATACCGGGCTGCACCAACCCGTAGGGCGTATAAGTGAAGCGCATCCGCGGCGATGTTGGCTGAGGTGCACGGCGCAGAGAAATTTGCAGGGCGCTACAACTAGAAGTTTGCTTCGCTGCGCTTCCCGCATTGCGCTCCGCTCCATGACGGGCTACGGGTACAGCGACCCAGCGGAGTCCACGATGCCAGATCCTGCGTAGCCCAATCGTTGCGGCGTGGTATCCGGGTTTGCGAAGCATACTAATCTCACGGCGGGCACTTGGCCGGATATGGGAAATTGGCTCCACTCCGCAAAGCACCAAAGCGCGCTAGACTTGCGGCATGAATGAGATTGAACAAGAGATAGCCACTGTGACCGGCGCGTCCGGCGTGTCGCGGGACGCGGTGTTGCAAGAGCTCTGGAGCGGCTACGGCGAGATTGTGCGCTATTCGCTGAGCGGCTGCGCGCTGCCCAGTGTGGTGGTGAAACAAATTAAGCTGCCAGCCGAGGTGGCGCACCCGCGCGGCTGGGGCAGTGACCGCGGCCACGCCCGCAAACTGCGCTCCTATGAAGTGGAGACCGCCTGGTACAGCCATTTCGCCGCGGACTGCGGTGATGAGGCGCGGGTGGCGCGTTGTTATGGGGTGATCGGCGAGGGGGTGGATGTGGCGCTGATACTCGAAGACCTGGACGCTGCGGGCTACGATCGACGAGTGCAGGATGCCGACGAATTGGCGCTGCAGGCGGCGCTGGGCTGGTTGGCCGCATTTCACGCTCGCTGGCAGGGCGCATCGACGGACAGACTCTGGCCGCGCGGCAGCTACTGGCATTTGGCTACTCGCCCCGATGAATGGGCTGCTATGCCCGAGGGGCCGTTGAAACAACACGCCACGGCCCTCGATCAGGCGCTGGAAAACGCCCGCTTTAAAACCCTGATCCACGGCGACGCAAAGATCGCTAACTTCTGTTTTGACTCCAGCGGCCAGCGCCTGGCGGCGGTGGATTTTCAATACGTGGGCTTGGGGGTCGGGGTCTGTGATCTCGCTTATTTCCTCGGAAGCTGCCTGGACGGGCAGGCACTCGAAGAGCGGGGAGCCCAATGCTGCGACTTCTATTTTGCGTGCCTCGAAGGGCAACTGCTGGCCCGTGACGATATGGCTGCGGCGGAAATTAAAGCGTTGATCCACGAGTGGCGCACCCTGTACCCAGTTGCTTGGGCTGATTTTGAGCGATTCTTAGCCGGTTGGAGCCCGGGACATCCTAAGCTGAACAGCTACAGCGCGAGGATGACGAGGCAGGCCCTGTCACGCCTTGTCTGATCTCCCCTCCCTGATGATCTCTATTGACAGACCCCGAAAAGTTTTCAGGGTTGGCTTTTTATCCACCTAAAAATTGACGTGAATATCTGAGGAGATCAGGTTTTTCGGTGAATGCGGCGTGCCTGTCTCAGAGTGGATTGTATTCTCCTATCGAACCCACTTGACCCAAATGAGTAGCGGTAGCGGCTCTTTTCTTGTTTGCGATAGAGGCATACGGTTAGCACGATCAGGGACGATCAGATGAAAAAGCGGATTTTGGCAACTGCCGGTGTGCTGATAGGCGCCGTGCTGCTGAGCGCATGCGGTGGTGGCAGTTCACCCAGTGCGGGCGGGGTTACTGATGTGCCGCATGCTTCAGTGGTGGTCGAGGAGAATATTGCAGGCACGGTCTTTGAGCTTGCATCAGGCAGTGAGGCGCTAGCTTATAACTTGGGCGGGCCAGATGCCGGAAATTTCCAGATTGACGCACTGGGTGTTGTCTCGCTGATCGACGCGCTGGATTTCGAATCCCCCGGTGATCAAAACAGCGACAACAGCTATGAGGTGGAAATTTACTGGGACGCGTCCGCGCTGCCCGGACAGCGGTTGAGTCTTCAAGTTGAGGATCAGCTTATTTTCGACGATCCAACGCTGACTCTCGCAGCGGGCTCGGGGCAAATATCGCTTGCTGTGGCCATTGATGATCCGCTGGCAAGTACTTATCGCCTGCGCATCAGCGTCGATCCAGATGGAGGTTCAGGGTTCACGCCGATGGACAGTAACCGCGACGGTTTGGCGGATGCCGATGATGTGCTGCCGTCAAGCACGACAGCTCTTTCTCTGCCCAATCATGCTTTTGACCCTGCATTCTCCACTCGCTTGTACATGATTGAGGCACTGGATGAGTCCGGCGATGTCATCGCGGCTAGTGGCAGCGTGGGTCCGAGTGGACTGAGTGCCAATGACTTGATTCAATACATCAAGGCGAACAACACAGATGCGGATGACTATTTTGGTTGGGTTGTGGCGTTAAGTGGTGACGGCAGCACCCTGGCCATCGGTGCCCGCAACGAAGACGGCAGTGGTGTCGGCGTAGAGCCAAGCGCTGACAATGGTATCAGCAACGCAGGGGCAGTCTACGTCTACCGCCACGACGGAGAAGAATGGCTGGGGCCGCAATACATTAAATCAAGTAACACTGGGCTAGATGACGCCTTTGGGCACGCGCTGGCACTGAGCGCTGACGGCAACACCTTGGCAGTAGGCGCTTATGCTGAAGACGGCGGCGGCACTGGTGTGGGGGCGAGTTCGGACGACAGCGCGAATGATGCGGGGGCTGTCTATGTGTACCGCTACGATGGTAGCGCTTGGCTGTCGCCTCAGTACATCAAGGCCAGTAACACGGGGGCCAACGATCAATTTGGGCGCGCTGTTGCGTTGAGCGGTGACGGTAACGCCTTGGCCGTTGCCGCGGCAGGTGAGGCCAGTGGTAGCACGGGCGTAGGGGCTGGTGTGGACGAAAGCGCCAATGAGGCGGGCGCTGTCTATGTGTACCGTTACGACGGTAGTGTGTGGCAGCCACCGCAGTTCATCAAGGCGAGCAATACCGGGGCAGGCGACAAATTTGGCGCTTCAATTGCTCTGAGCAGCGACGGTAGCACCTTGGCTGTTGGGGCTATTTATGAAGATGGCAGTGGCACAGGTACTGGGGCGATTTCAGACGACAGTACCAGCAATGCCGGGGCCGTTTATGTGTACAAATACGACGGCAGTACTTGGCTGGCGCCGCAGTACATCAAGGCAAGCAACTCAGGTTTAGGTGATTACTTCGGCTACGCCGTTGCGTTGAGTGGCGATGGTAACGCCATGGCCGTTGGGGCTATTTTTGAAGATGGCAATGGCGTAGGTGTCGGTTCAGCGACGAACGATGGCGCCATTGCAGCCGGTGCGGTTTATCTCTATCACTACGACGGCAGTGCGTGGCAGAATCCGCACTACATCAAGGCGAGCAATACGGGGGCTGGAGACAATTTCGGTTGCGCTGTCGCCTTGAGCACTGACGGTATCACGTTGGCAGTTGGGGCTTATGGCGAGCAAGGCAGTGGTGCGGGTCTAGGGTCAATCTCCGACGACACTGCCAGTCTTGCGGGCGCTGTTTACGTGTATCGCCACGACGGCAGTGGCTGGCAAGCGTCACGATACATCAAGGCGAGCAACACGGGGATTGGCGATTATTTCGGCAGCGCAGTTTCATTGAGTGGTGACGGGCGGACATTGGCCATTGGGGCTGACGGCGAAGACGGCAGCGGCAGTGGCGTTGGGGCCAGTTCGGATGACGGCGCCGCGGGAGCAGGGGCTGTTTACGTGTATTAATCCCAACTGCTCGCGATCTCACGCTTTCAATACTGGCCGCGGCATACCGCCTTTCGGCGACCATTGGCTTCAACCTGTCTTGATTATCAGCGAATAATTCAAGCGGCTGAAGGTCACCGTACTGATCTCCCGCTGCTCAGCGCGCTGCAACAACAAGCTCTGGAACATTACAACGCTCGATTGTTGGTGATTCGACACGAAGGCTGTATTCAGCAAGGTGCTTATGCGCCGATAGCCTATTCGAATCAATTTGACGGTTAGGGACTCGATCCAGATGGCTAAGCTAAAAGAGCTTTTGCTCGACAGGCATTTCTGTATCACGGCCGTGTGTGTGGCCTGCGTTATAGTATTGGTCGGATTTTAGGCTGAGGTCATATAGGTGTCTAAAGCGCACTAAGATGGGCGCGTATTTCATACGCCGTGCAGGGTGGCGCAGAGCCAATTAATCAGCGTTTAGCTGAGTGATAGATCGAATGCCTGAAAAAATTGCTGTTGAAAGCAAGTACAACACGCCGTTCCAGTACCTCAGATGATGGCCGCAATAATTGCACTACAACAAGGGTGATCGCGCAGCCAATGCGATTTTTTGATCATCTGAATTGTTCCGAGCCGTGGTCTTAGCCCGCCTCTAAATACTCCAAATTTCCCCGCCGCTGTCTCATTTCTGAGCAATTAATTGTGAAAATATTGCTCATTCCTCTTTTGATTGAAATTTCCGCCAAATGTAATTTCATCAACTTGATTCCAAAAGATCAGTTTTCGCACTGTTATTGTTGGCAGGTGACGTACTTGTAAATACAAGCGATCCCTGTGAGTGTGCTGAGAAACACCTTTTTCGGTGATTTCAGTGCGAGCAGATGCCCTTTCTGCAGCCCGTTGATTCGCTTCGAATCTTCTATTGCATCCATCCCCCCCGGTTTTTCAGCTGCTTGCCAGCGAGGGCAGCCAATGCTTACCATTGAGTTTGCTGTGTTTCTGTCCTGCAGGAGCGGGGTAGCCTCGGCTCAATCCGAGATTCCCGAGTGCATGACGTATTTTCTATAGAGGAGTGAGTATCGGTGAAAAAGCTAATTTTTGGATTTTCCTTGTTGTTCAGCGTGACGGCGCAGGCGGATCAGCACGTGGTGAAAATGCTGAACGGCGGCGTGGACGGGGCCATGGTGTTTGAGCCAGGTTTCATCAAGATTGCGCCGGGTGATTCCGTGGTGTTCGAGGCGACGGACGCTGGCCACAACGCCGAATCCTATTTTGGCCCTGAGGGTGGACAGAGCTGGAAGGGCGATTTCGGTGAGACTTTCACCGTAAAATATGACAAGCCAGGCGTGTATTTATATCAGTGTTTGCCACACTCCATCATGGCGATGCTGGGCGTTGTGCAAGTCGGCGAGGCGGTCAATCTGGAGGCGGCGAATGAGGCGGCAGCCGAGCTGAGCAAAACCGTGATGATGAACAAAGATCGCCTGACCGACTACATGGCGATGATCAAGTAGTCTGGCTTGAATTCACGTGGTCCCCGCGTCCATTTATCGGCCTGGATTTCAAACTGCAAAATCTAGGTCGATCTTCAGTCTTTGAGTCGTGAGCAGTGGCGCCACGGCTTTTCCTTCAGTGCCCATGTGCCTTGCTTTTCTCGTCGCTTCAGTGAGGGCAGGAGCGGCGTGTGACGGCGCGGGCCGCTGATCACTTCGGGGGGCGCGCCCAAGCCGTTGACGGCTCTGCCTTTCAGCGCCATCAGATGATCAGGCAAAGCGAGCCGCTAGCTTGCTGTCGTGCAGCAGCCTCACAGCGGTGCGCTGTGTCTTTAGGAGTGAGAGCTCTGGATCAGTTGCCGCCGCTCGATCTGCATCGGTACGCTCAGCTGAGCGGTCGGCTCGCCCTGCATCTGCATCAAAACTGTGACACTTCGCCACGATTCCACGGGGAAACAACACCCGCAGCGTGTCATGAGGTGTGGTTTATGTCTTTGTTTGCACAGTCTTGGGTTTAGTGTTTAAAACGGCTGTATGGGATTGATTAGAAAGTCACCAAATGTATAATCTTGTACAGTCGCTGCACGTGATTTGAGCCGCAGCGCACTTCTCCTACACGGACTGATGAGAATACCTGCATGAACAATTTCCGCCCCTTGCTCGCTGTCTTTTTCTCGTCGCTGATGGCCGTCTCGTGTGGCGGTGGCAGCGACGGCCCTGCTGCCACTGGTGCAGGTGTTGGGCAAGCGGGTGCGGAGAGGACCGGCTTTTCGGTGTCAGGGCTCGCGACCGTCGGTTCGGGCTTGATCTCCGACAGTGACACCAACGACCCCTATGCCTATTTCAGTGCCAATGATACCGCTGCTGACGCACAGCCAGGGCCGAACCCCGGTATCGTGCTCGGCTATTTGTCCGCCGTGCCCTATGGCCCCACCGGCAGCCGCTTTGCCAATCAAGCCGACACATTTGATACCTACAAGGTCTCGCTGGCTGCTGGCCAGCGTGTCGCCGTGCAAATGGCGGGCTGGGATCCGGGTGCTCCTGGAGCCGTTAACATCAATCTCTTTCTCTTCGACATGGATAAAGAGCTGCGGCAGGTCTCGGAGAGCATTGAAGCCGTCGACGCGCTGGTGGTGCAAACGACGGGGGAGTATTACGTTGTCTTAGGGGCCTTAGCCGGTGCCAGTAATTACACCTTGCGCATCAGCTCCGGCGAGAGCGCCGCCTTTGCCACCACCCGTGGCCTGAGTCGCTTGGACGATTTTATTCCTGGGGATGCGGTGGTCGCCTATGCGCCCCAGGGTACTGCGCGCAACGCCATGGCCAGCAGCCCCAACAGCTCGGTGCTCGGCGGTCGCGACACGTCTGCCGCGGTGCTTGTGCGCAGCGCCGCCGCCAGCGCGTTTAGCGCCCGCAGCGCCGTCAAGCACGTGGACGAGTGGTCGGGCCTGCCCCGCAGCGCGGCGATGCAGGCCAAAATAGACACCATCGCGACTATTAATGCGCTGCGAGCTGATGCGACAGTGCGTTATGCAGAGCCAAACTACCGCGCATATGATCTCGCCATCCCCAACGACGAACTCTACCCCTATCAGTGGCACTACCCGAAGATAAAGTTGCCGCAGGCCTGGGACATCACCGAGGGCGCCAGCGGGGGGGAGCCAGTTATTGTGGCCGTGGTCGACACCGGGGTGATCCTGCAGCACCCTGATATGTTGGGCCAGACGGTACCTGGCTTCGACTTTGTCAGCGACCCGGCCTATTCGCGGGACGGCGACGGCATCGACAGCGATCCCACCGATCAAGGCACCAGTGCCACACCTGGCTTGAGTTCCTGGCACGGGACTCACGTTTCCGCCACCGTGGCGGCTAGAAGCAATGACGGATCCGGCGTGGCAGGCGTGGCGCCGCTCGCGCGTGTGATGCCGCTGCGGGCGCTCGGTCTGGAGGGGGGCAGCAGCTACGACATCGCGCAGGCGATCCGTTTTGCCGCGGGGCTGGCCAATGATTCGACCACTTTTCCGGCGAAGCGCGCGGACATCATCAACCTCAGCCTGGGCGGGGCGACACGCAGCGCGGTCATCGCCGAGGCCGTGCTCGCCGTGCAGAATGCAGGCGTGGTGGTGGTCGCCGCCGCGGGCAACGACGGCAGCAACGCGCCCATGTACCCGGCCTCGCTGCCAGGCGTTATCTCGGTCAGTGCCACTACCTTGGGGGATGAGCGTGCGCCTTATTCCAATTATGGTGTCAACATCGACATCAGTGCGCCCGGCGGCAACACCGCCGAAGACTTAAACGCCGACGGCCACGTCGACGGGGTGCTCAGCGCTGTGCTCAAGGAATCCGGCGGCGAATATCAAGTGGCCTACAAGTTCTTGCAGGGCACCTCCATGGCGGCACCCCACGTGGCGGGGGTATTGGCGTTGATGAAAGCAGCGAACCCCACACTAACGGCCGGGCAGATAAATACGCTGTTGCTGTCCGGTGAGATGACAGACGATCTGGGGCCAGTGGGGCGGGATGATCATTTTGGCCAGGGTGTGATCAACGCCTACAAATCTGTGTTGGCCGCTCAATCTCTCAGTGGCATCACCACGCCTGATGTGCCGCGCTTGATCAGCTCCCGCGATCGTTTCGATTTTGGCAAAATCACTGATCAGCTGACCTTACGACTGGAGAGCAGCGGCGGGGAGGTCACGGTCAGCGCTGTGGCCAGTGCCGCCAGTTGGCTGCACATCGCTACTGCTGTCTCCAGCAACGGTGGCTTGGAATTCGTGGTCTCAGTTGATCGCGGCGCATTGAGTGAAGGCGTGCACCGCACCACCCTCACGGTGGACAGCTCGGCGGGGCAGCTGCAGCTAGCGGTGACCGTCGATACCACGACGATTGTTTTGGAGTCCGATGCGGGTCAGATTTATTTTCTGCTCTTCACCACCGCCGGTGATGAGGTGGTGGCGCAGTTCTCTGCGGCTGTAGAGCAAGAGGCATACAGCTTCAATTTCGACGGCGTGCCGGCTGGCAGTTATTACCTTGTCGCCGGCAGTGATCAGGACAACGACGGTTATATCTGTGGTGCCGGAGAGGCCTGCGGTGGCTGGCCAGTGCTCAGTCAATTGGATGAGTTCGAGATCGTTGCGGGCCGCAGTGACGTGGCGTTTCTGGTCGGCCATCAGAGCAGTTTGGGTGAGAGCTTGAGCCGCACGGGCTGGGCGAGCAGAGGTTATGCGGTCGACAAGGCAGCGCTCTTTGCAGGAAAGTTGCGATGAATTGGTTAAAGGGATTTATACTCAGCTTAGCGGCCACGTCGATCGCTGCTTGCTCGCAACAACGCTTGCAAGCCGCGGACAGCAGCGTCGCGTTACAGCGGCTCTACGCCGCCGCACAATGTGCTCGGCAGGACATCACGCCGAGTTTGACACGGATAGACAGTGCCAAGGCGCTCGGCGATGTGTTGAACAGCGCGTCCTTTGTAGGCGCAGAGCAGGCGTCCATGCCGACCATCGATTTTGATGCAAGCGTGCTTGTATTACTGCAACTCGGCCAGCGTGCGAACGCGGGCTATGGCTTGGAAGTCACGGCCGAGGTCGCCGAACTGCGATCGAAGCAGCTGTTGCTGCCGGTGCGCGAATTGCTGCCCGCAGCGGACCGCATGTACGCCAGTGTGCTGGTATCGCCCTGTGTGGTGCTGCAGTTTCCGGC
>JAWSVD010000363.1:0-8812 GCA_033852095.1 Granulosicoccaceae bacterium
TAGCGCTTTTTCTTGTCGGCGGCTTTTTTCACTTTCTTTTTCTTGGTGCCGGCGGCTTTGCCGGATTTTTTCATTTTCTTGGGGCCGGTGTAGCTGCCTTTGAGGGTGTCGATGCGCCTGCGGCGGAAACGCTGCCCCATGTAGCGCTCGATGGCGACGAAGAGATTCCACTCCGTGTGATCGACCAGTGACACCGCCTGGCCGGTGGCGCCTGCGCGGCCGGTGCGGCCCACGCGGTGAATGTACTGGTGCGCCCGGCGCGGCATGTCGATGTTGATCACCAGGGTGACACCGGCAACGTCTAGGCCGCGGGCAGCCACGTCTGTGGCCACCATGACCTGCACGGTGCTCTCGCGCAGCAGACGCACGGCGCGCTGGCGTTGTTTGGTGTCCAGCTCGCCGTGCAGGGATGTCGCCCGCACGCCCTGCTGCTGCAGCTTGTCGCCGAACACTTGAGCGCGCTCGCGCGATTTACAAAAAGCGAGAATGCAGCCGCCGTCGTGGTGCTTGGCGAGATGCGCCAAGAGCGCCAGCTTGTGCTTGTCGTCGTCGGCGGTGAGCAACTGGTGTTCAATGGCCGAGTGCGCGCGGCGGGGGTCATTGAGCACCAGTTTCTTGGGTTGCTGCAGCACGGCTTCGCGGACGCGGCGCATCGCCCCGCCGCTGAGGGTGGCGCTGAACAGCAGGCTCTGCCTGTTGGGAGGGCACAGGGATGCCAGGCTGAGCACGACTTCGGCAAAGCCCATGTCGAGCATGCGATCGGCTTCGTCTAGCACCAGCACGGCGACGTTGTCGAGCAGGTCGGGTTTGACTTCGATCTGCTCAGCCAGACGGCCGGGTGTTGCTACCCAGAGCCCACCCTCGTGGCGCAGCACGCGCTGCTGTAGCCGGAAGTCTTCCCCGCCCATGACCAGGCGAGTGACCACGCCCACGGCCTCTGAGAGCGGCTTAGCGACTTCGGCTATCTGCTGCGCGAGCTCGCGCGTGGGGGCCAGCACCACGGCGCGCGCCTCGGGCCCCGCCTGAGATAAACGGATCAGTGTAGGCAGCAGAAACGCGAGAGTTTTGCCGCTGCCGGTCTCCGCCCCCACCATCAAGTCAGTGCCAGCGATGGCGTCGGGGATAGAGGCTTCCTGCACTTCAGTCGGCGCGTCTATGCCCTGTGTGGCCAATAAACTCAGCAGGGCCGGCGGTATGCCCAGCTCGGCGAAGCTTTTGCGCACCACTGGCTCCGCGGCTGTTTCTGGTTCTTCCGCGTCCGCAGCGTCTGCCGTCTCAGTGGCCTCTGTAACGTCAGTGGCCTCTGCGGCCTCAGTCACCTCTGTAACCTCAGCGCTCTCTGTGATGTCCGTCACTTCCACCGCTTCTGCTTCTTCCGCCACTTCTGCGTCTTCCGCAGGCTCTGGGGTTTCCAGCACGGTCTCAGAGTCAGCGCTCACGGCATCTTCAACCACCGGCTGCTCAGCGTTTTGCGGTGCACCAGTGCTGTCGTGTTCTTGCTCGGTCTTTTGCTCAGGCGTTTCTGTTGTTTGCTCTTTCACCGGCTCTGCGGATTGGCTGGGCTCGTCGCCTTGCTCCGGTGGTTCTGCGCCGATCATGCTTCACCTGCTTTCTGGGTATCAGCGATCAAGCGGAAGAGTTCGCGTGAATTTTTGGGCGCCTTGTTTTGCTCCGCCTCTTTGATGGCGTTGCGCGTCAGCTGGCGCAGGCGCTGCACATCGGCGCCCGGGTGGCGACTCATGATCTCTTGCAGTGCGTCTTTATCTCCGGCTAGCAGGCGATCACGCCAGGCTTCTGCGCGGTGAAACGCCGCCACGCCCATTTTATGCGGCAAGTGCAGCGCGGTGAGTTGTTCGCGCAGTTTTTCGGCGTCTTCGTCCGACAGCAATTTTGCGACAAATCGCAGATGACGGGAGAGCGCACGGGGCACCAGGCGCTTGCCTTCGAGCAAGGCGTCTAGGGTGCGCGTCTGCAATCCAAATTCCGCCAGCGCCTTCTTTGAGACCCCCGTGAGCTCCTTCCCCAAGTCATGCAAGATTTGCATGTCGCGCTTGAGTTCGCCGCGACTGACGTATTCGATCTCGTCATCGGGGTTGTTGTCTGGGTCTACTGGGTCTGTCATGGGTCTTCGCCGTGGAGGGGAGCGGCGCCATTCTAACCCGTCAAGCTACTCTAAGCTCAACTATAAGAAAGAGATCCCTCAGCAAAGGACCCGCCATGACCGACAACACCCACGAAGGCACCCAGCCCGAGCAGCAGGCAGACCAGCAAAACGAGACGGAATCGCAGGCACCGCTGCAACTGGATGCGCAGCAGGGCCGCGTGCTGGGGGCGCTGATGGAGAAGGAGCGCACCACGCCCGAGGCCTACCCGCTGACGCAGAACGCCCTGATTAACGCGTGCAACCAGAAGAGCAGCCGCGAGCCGGTCATGAGCCTGAGCCCCGGTGAGGTCGGCCACACCCTGCGGGCGCTGGAGGCGCGCGGACTGGTGCGTACGGAGTCCGGTTCGCGCAGCGAGCGCTTTGCCCAGTTGCTGGGACGAGAGCTGGGCCTGAACGACAAACGCCAAGCGATCGTAGCGCTGCTGCTTCTGCGCGGGCCGCAGACGATCAACGAGCTGCTGAGTCGCAGCGCCCGCTTGGCCGATTTTCACGACGCGGAAGCGGTGCACCTGAGCCTGCTGAAGCTGATCGAGCGCCCTGCCCCGCTGGTGGTGCTGATTCCGCGTCAGACGGGTCAGCGGGAGGACCGCTATGCGCATTTGTTGAGCGGCGAGCCGCAGGTGCAGATAGCCTCACAGGCAGCCCCCCGCGCCGCGGCCAGGCATGGCGCAGGCTCTGCAGAATTGGAGCAGCGCGTGGAGATATTGGAGCGTGCTGTGGCGGAATTGCAGCGTGAGCTGGGTTTGGCGCAGGTGCCAGCGGCCGCTGATGTTTCAGGTGACGGGGACCGCGGTTAATGCAGTGAATTCCGCGCGCAAGCCTACATCGCCGCGGATGCGCCTACGGCTTATACGCCCTACGGGTATGTGCCCGCTTCAATTTTCATCGGATTCCGTCGGGCCGGCAAGGCCATTGTGTGGCGGAATTTCGGGCGATGTGGATGACGGTAGGCGCGGTAACGTGCGAATGAATTCGCACCCACTGAGGGTGGTAGAACCCTCTCATTTTCCGTAGGACCGACAAGCCGCAGACGCCTCGGTGGCATACCCCGCAAGCAACCGCAGGTTTTGGCTGGGGATCGGTGGCGGCCTTTGATTGCGGTGAATCTCTTGGCGCATGCGTGCGAATGAATTCGCACCCACAGTGCCGCGCAAATTTGTGTCACCGGGTAACGGTCGTGATATTGCGGGCGCTGGGGATGCTGGTCAGTGCGGTGAAGTGCGAATGAATTCGCACCTACCTGAGTCAGAGTGGCGGGCTTAGCCCGCCGCGGCGTGCTCTGGGCTGAGCAGCTCGCAGAAACGGCGGCCAACTTGGTTCAATACGCCGTCGTTGTGCAGACAGATTGCGCCTTCAAGGCCATCGCACTCGTATTTCTTGCCGCGTTTGATGCGCTGATCGATTTCGATGTCATCGTCGCAGCTGCGAGCGACTAGGCGCTCTATCAGCAGCTCTTCAGGAGCGGTGACAACCACCGGCACCAGAGAATCGACGCGCAGGCGCGCTTCGGGCAGGTAGGCGCGTGAGCCGTTGATGACCACGTTAAATCCGGCGCGCAAATCGGTCAGCACGGATTTATCGACCGCGTAGCTCAGCCCATGAGCCTGCCAGCACATCAGGAAATCGCCGCGCTCAGCGCGCATCAGAAACTGGGATTTGTTGAGCGGGATATGTTGCTCTCCCCTACCATCGGGAGGACGCGTGATATAACGGCGCGCGAACACCACACCATCAGACCGATCCAGGTAAGATTTGGCGTAACTGATTAAACTGTCTTTTCCACTGCCCGATGGGCCGACAACAAAATAGAGTTTTCCTGACAAACCTATTACCTGCCGTTTGCTGCAAGATTGCCGAAGCATTCTGCCTCAACCAGCGAAGGAGCACTAGCTCTTGACCGCAATTCATTAAAAATAATCCACGATTCATTGCGAATAGCGCAATTAGTCACATTCCAGTGATTCTCATCTGGACTCCAGGAAGTCTTCTCTGTATGCAAAATCAGGCCATATCTCCCACCCCTCTGCCCTTTGTTGTCGCCCACCGCGGCGCCAGCGGAAACGCCCCAGAAAACACCTTGGCGGCCATTCGCCACGCCGCAGAACTCGGCTGTGGCTGGGTCGAGGTCGACGGCACTGTCACCGCGGACGCCCGCGCCGTGCTGCACCACGACGACCAGCTCGACCGCTGCTCAGACGGCTCTGGTCTGTTGCTGGCGCAGCGCCTAGAGACGCTCAGAACACTCGATTTTGGTCAGTGGTTTGACGACCGCTTTCTGGGAGAACGCATCCCCACCGTGGCCGAATGCGGCCTGCTCTGCGAAGAACTGCACTTGGGCTGTAATTTGGAGATCAAGGTGGTGGACGGCTGGGAAGAACCGACCGCCCTAGCTGTCTGCGAATCAGTACGCAATCACTGGCCCAAATCCACGCCCCTGCTATTTTCCAGCTTCAATCAAGCGGCCTTGCTGGTGGCGAAACAGCTGTTGCCGCAGGTGCCGCGGGCGTACCTAGCCACTGTCACCCCCCAAGAATGGCAATACGTGCTGGAATACACAGGCAGCAGTGCGCTGCACTGTGGCGACAACGCCTGCCTGCGGAGATCGGTCATCCAGAAGGTGATCGAGGCGGGTTACCCGGTGCGGGTGTACACCGTGGACGATCCGCAGCGTGCTGCTGAGTTGAAGGACTGGGGGGTTGAAGCGATATTCACCAACTACCCGGCGCGGATGACTGGGCTGGGTGCGTAGAATTTAAGGAGGCGCTATTACGGGCCAATTGTCCGCCTGAAGGCGAACCTACAGGGACGAAGCTGACTGCGGGAGAGACTCTGGATGAGCCGGACGAAGCAGCTGTAGGTTTGGCTTTAGCCGGACGTCACCGCACTCACGCCTCACTTCATTCAACATTCCGCCACTGATCATTCGATGAAAAACTAATTCAGGTTATGCCCAACGAGGGGCCGTGAGGCCGACCTGCGCGGCCCACTGGACCAACAGTGGCGCGGGGAAGGCTTTGTCACGGAGAAAACGCGGGTGCGGAGGCTGCCTCAGTCAGTGCTTCGCTAGCTGGCGAAATAATCGGGCAGTGATTTGGCGAGTGCGATGTAGTCCGGCAGGCTGCCGGGCTTGGTGACGACCCCGATGGCGCCCAGCGCGGTGGCTTTGGCTTCGTTGCCCGGCGCGTGCACCGAAGACATCAACACCACGGGGATGTGCTGCCATGCGGGGTTGGCTTTGATCTTTTCTAGGATTTGGAAGCCATCAATTCCTGGCAGATTGACATCGCTCAGCAGCAGCGATGGCAGTGCCGCAGCGTCGCCCTCGGGCAGCATTTCCAGCTGCTGCATCAAATCTTCTCCGCTGACGGCCTTGGCAAATTCGTACGCGGTGTCCGCGAGCCTGATTGCCTGCTCCATCAAGAAAAGCTCGGACTCACTGTCATCCACAATGAACACGGTCGGGCTATTCGACATACCTAAAACTCCATTTCTTTGGCACAGGCGCTACGGCCACTTCAGAGCAATACTTGCTCAAATCTATTGCTGCGCTTAAAGCAATTCATGATTGTAATAAATAGCACACACACAATCAAAGCACGCCGCGCATTGGCATTAATTCGCCAAAGGATGCCAATATAATAGTATTACAGCAAATTCATCCCTATTTACTGCCCTACAGTACTCCACTATCCTGTTCGATTACCTATCGAGCGGCCGGTCAATCAGGCCTCTCTACCAAAACACGTAAAACAGGAAGGCACCCAGCAACAGGCGATACACCACAAATATCGACATGTCGGCACGCTGTATCCAGCGCATGAACAGCAGAATGCAGGTGAACGCCGCCGCCGCGGACAACACCACGCCCAGTGCCAAAGCCTGCCAATCAACGGGGCCCGTGTGCTCTGCCAGATCTTTCAATACCAGCAAGCTGGACAGCGCGATAATGGGAATAGACAACAAAAAGGAAAAGCGAGCGGCTGCGTCGCGGCTGTAGCCCAGCATCAATGCGAAAGTCATGGTGATACCGGAGCGCGATGTACCCGGGATCAGCGCCAGCGCCTGAGCGCAGCCGATAGCGATATAATGCCCCCAGCCCATGTGCTCGATGTTTTTCACCAACTTCGCTGTGCGGTCGGCGAACAATAGCAACAAGCCGAAGACGATGGTTGTGGTGGCGATGACCAGCGGCGAACGCAGGTTCTCTTCGATGAAGTCTTTGGCCAGCAAGCCCACTAAGCCCGCCGGAATGGTCCCGATGCCCACGCCCCAGGCCAAGCGCGCTTGATCGGTCATGCCCTTGCCCGTCAAGGAGCCGACGAAATCGGGGATCATGGCGGTGATGTCTTTGCGAAAGTACGCCACCACGGCGATCAAAGTGCCCAAGTGAACCGCCACATCAAAGACAATGCCCTGGTCGGGCCAACCGAAAAAGGTAGGCACCAGAATCAAATGGGCAGAGCTGGATACCGGCAGGAACTCGGTCAACCCCTGAACCAGGGCCAAAATAATCACTTGGAATGTGTCAATCACTGTCTATTAATCTCTTGGGTAATTTGCGGGAGGAAAAATGCCCTACTTTCAATCGGGCCTACTCAGCCTAGGGCCTCGCACCCCTCTCTATGAGCACCCCCACCCCGGCGGCATTGTCGACCGCCTGCGGTTTGGTGATTTTGATGCGAGCCCAAGGCACGGCGAAGGCACCCAATAACAAATCGGCAACGGCTTCGGCCAGTGTCTCTACCAGTTGGTATCGACCACTGACAGCCAAAGCGGAGACCTGCTCCGCTACGGTCGCGTAAGACACGGTTTGCTCGATGTTCTCAGTCGCGGCGGCGGCACGGGTGTCGACCGCAAAGCGGATATCAAAAACGACGGTTTGCGGCGTTTCGCGCTCGTGCGGCAGGATGCCGAGGATCGCCTCGACTTCCAGCCCTTCTATAAAAATCTGGTCCACGGTGTTTCCCTTGAAAAAACGTTTGCTCGCCGAGGGCGGAAGGCCGTTCGGGTGGCGCGGCCGAATCTGCGAGGCCCGGCATGCACGGCCCGGCATGCACGGCCCGACCTGCGCGGCCCGACCTGCGCGGCCCGTCAAATACAACGCCATGCCCTATGTAGGTTCGAATTCATTCGGACAGCACTCTGCAAGAGCGCGTACACTTTTGTCCGAATAAATTCGAAGCTACAAAAACCGAGGCGGCTTCGAACACTCGCGCACAAGCCTGCCCTGCAAACCATCAGTCGTTGCGGTAGCGCGCGATGGCGCTGAGCGCCAAGTCGTAATGGTAGTTTAGTTGCTCCGGCACATAGCGGTGATCTGCCGCTACGGGGCAAGCAACGCGCGCGACACAGCTCCGCTCGCAGCTGCTGCCTGCGGATAAACGATGGTCGGCACAGGCAGATAAATTCGGCGATCGAGCGGCGCTGAGTGCGCCTGCTGGGCACGCTTCCAGACAGGGCTTTGCCACGCAGCTGGCGCAGTGATCCACCGGCGTATCTACCGGCGTATCTACCGCCTTCGAGTCGACGACCTCAGCTCCCAGCCACCAAACAGCCCGGCAGGCACTCCACAGACCATATTCCGTGTGCATCCCCATGCCCAGCGGCGAGAGACTGTGCCAGCCCGCGCCCACCATCAGCCGCTGCAGCACCACTGGGCAATCATCCCGCGGAAACAACCGTGTTCGCTGCACATTGGGCAGGTGCTGTTGCAGAGCCTCTGCGCTGACCCGGGCGCTGTATTCGTCCACCGGGTGCTCGCCACCGGGCCAGTTTTCACGCGAATGTCGCCAAAAAGCTTGCCCTCCATTGCCCAGCAAGAGTATGGTGCCGCCATCGGTTATTGCACGCTCGAGCCAGATTTCGGCACCCAATGCTCTCGCCGACAGGGTCGTCATCAGGTTTAGGCCGACTTCCTGCAGGCATTCTGCCAAAGTCTCCAAGGTTTTTTCGTCGATTGCTGTTGTCACTCGTAGATCCTTGGGTTATCATTTGTGGTTTCGTCAATCGACGTGGACACCAAATTCTCGGAGCAATACCATGTCTCGTGTTTGCCAAGTAACGGGTAAGCGCCCGATGGCTGGAAACAATGTTTCCCATGCTAAAAATAGAACCCGCCGTCGGTTTCTACCAAATCTTCACATTCATCGCTACTTTGTTGAAAGCGAAAACCGTTGGGTCAAGCTCCGCTTGACTACCAAAGGCATGCGCATCATCGACAAAAAAGGCATAGACACCGTGCTCGCAGAAATGCGTAAGCGCGGCGTGCAAGCATAAGGAGAGGACACCGACATGCGCGATAAGATCAAGATGGTCTCCAGTGCCGGCACCGGTCACTTCTACACAACGACCAAGAACAAACGCACCATGACAGAAAAATTGGTCATGAAGAAGTTTGATCCAGTGGTACGTAAGCACGTGGAATACAAGGAAGCGAAGATTAAGTAATCTTTGCTCGCCTGACCCGTCGAAAAAACCCGACCTCGTGTCGGGTTTTTTTGTGGCTGTGATTTGGGCTCGCCCTCCCTCGCCAGCATCGCCGCGGATGCGCTTCACTTATTCGCCCTACAATCGCCCGCGGCTGCGGGGTGACAGCCGCGGCGCCCGCTACCAACCAGCGCGGAGTTTTTGTAGGGCCGATAAGCCTCC
>JAWSVD010000003.1:0-2176 GCA_033852095.1 Granulosicoccaceae bacterium
GCGCTGCTGGTCGGGGAGCTGATCGACACCCGCGGCAAGCGCCGCGACCTGCACCTCAAGGGCTCCGGCCGCACGCCTTTCTCCCGCAGCGGCGACGGCAAAGCAGCGCTGCAACCGGTGCTGCGCGAATACCTGTTAGGGGAGGCCATGCACGCCCTGCGCATCCCCACCACCCGCGCACTGGCCGCCGTCACTACTGGCGAGAACGTCGCCCGCCAAGGCTATCCACCTGGCGCCGTGCTGGCGCGGGTAGCCAGCTCGCACCTGCGCGTCGGCACCTTCCAATACGTCGCCGCCAGCGGTGATCACGACAAGCTGCGCCAGCTGGCCGACTACACCATTGCGCGTCATTACCCCGAGCTGGCCGATCACGATGACAAGTACTTCGAACTGATACGCAGCGTCGGCAGCGCCCAAGCCGAGTTAGTGGCCAAATGGGTGGGGGTGGGCTTTATCCACGGCGTGATGAACACCGACAACGTGACCCTCTCCGGCGAGACCATCGACTACGGCCCCTGCGCCTTCATGGACCACTACAACCCAGGCACCGTGTTCAGCTCCATCGACAGCCAGGGCCGCTACGCCTACGGCAACCAGCCCAACATCGCCCAGTGGAACCTCGCGCGCTTCGCCGAGACCCTGCTGCCGCTGATAGACCCAGAAAACCCCGATCGCGTCGTGGAACGTGCCACCGCCGAGATACAGGCCTTTGCAGGCGCCTACCAGCAGGCTTGGCTTAAGGTCACGCAGGCCAAACTCGGCTTGATGAAAGAACTGCCCACAGACATCGAACTCGCCAATGAGCTGATGGCCGCAATGGAAGGCCAACACGTGGACTACACCCAGTGTTTCAGAGCCTTATCCGGTGCTGTTCGCGGGGATGCCACCGCCGCACGCGCCCAGTTCGATAATCCAAGCCCCTTTGACCAGTGGCTAAATCACTACCAAGCGCGCCACGAACAAGAAGACATCCCCGCCGAGCAACGCGCAGACGCAATGGACAAGATCAACCCGATCTACATCCCCAGAAACCACCGCGTAGAAGAAGCCCTAGAAGCAGCAGAGCAGGGCGACATGACGCCCTTCGACAAGCTGCTAGACGTGCTGACAAAACCCTACCAACAACACCCAGAGCACGAGCACTACGCAGGCCCAGCCCCAACCGACGGCGCCCCCTATGTCACCTACTGCGGCACCTGAGGCGCCAGTTATTGCACCTGTAGGTTCGGCTTCAGCCGGAAAAATCGATCACACAAAAACCGACGCTGCAGTGCTCACTCAAACGGGAGCACGAAACCCGTGGGAGCTCGGCCCCGCCCGAGCGAATGCGAAAGCGCCAGCTTGCGCCAGTTGTCCGAGTGGGTTCCCGCGTGGGAACCTGCGCGGCCCGGACCTGTCCCTCCCAGGCCGAAGGTTAATGCACGGTGTCAAAGGACTGTGTCAACGTTGGGCTAGTGCTAGACCCAAGCATTCAGTCGAACGGGGTCGTCTTCCCACAAGAGCGCTCGATAATCCAGTGGGAGCTAGGCCCCGCCCGAGCGAATGCGAAAGCGCCAGTTGTCCGAGTGGGTTCCCGCGTGGGAACCTGCGCGGCCAGGACCTGTCCCTCCCAGGCCGAAGGTTGGTGCACGGTGTTAAAGGACTGCGTCAACGTTGAGCTAGTGCTAGACCCAAGCATTCAGTCGAACGGGGTCGTCTTCCCACAAGAGCGCTCGATAATCCAGTGGGAGCTCGGCCCCGCCCGAGCGAATGCGAACGCGCCAGCTTTGATCCCGAAAGCCGCCGCACTCTATGAAAGAGCGCGTCGATGTTTGGGCTGGTGCTTGATGCAGATATTCGGTCGAACGGGGTCGACACTCCCACGTTGGGACCGGTGGGCGCAGAACTCGTGGGAGGCCAGCCCCGCCAGGCCGAATGCAGCTGCACGATGTGAAAGAACAGCACTGATGTGAGCATAGGACTAGCAGCCCTAAAAATTCCCCTCCAAAATCCGGCTGCCCTGAACCGACTTCCCCGCCACCCACAGCCCAATCGGCGTCATACCCCCACCGGACGAATAATTCCGCGCCGTGATCCACCACACATGCCAATTGCCGTTGTCCGCCCGCACAGGCGTCGCGAACTTGAACTCCTGCCAGCGGTAAGTCCAGGTCGTCTCCGTGCCCGTCAGGGTGAT
>JAWSVD010000364.1:0-1012 GCA_033852095.1 Granulosicoccaceae bacterium
GCCGGTCGGTGGTGTCCTTTTCTGTGGCTAACGTTTTGAACCTGTTTGCCTTCGCCATCTATTTTATCTTGGTGCCGCTGATGGTGTTCTTCGCCCTGAAGGACAAGCACATGGTGTTGGGTTGGCTGTATCACTTCATGCCCACTCGCAGCGATTTATCCAAGCGGGTCTGGGGCGAAGTCGACAACAAGGTTGCCAGCTATGTGCGCGGCAAATTCATTGAGATAGGCATAGTCTGGGCGGTCACCTATCTGGTCTTCGCGCTGATGGGTCTCAATTATTCGCTGTTGTTGTCCTTCTTGGTCGGCATGTCTGTGATTGTGCCCTTTGTTGGTGCGTTCTCTGTCACCCTGCCCGTGGCGGTGATTGCCTATTTCCAGTGGGGCTTGAGCGCTGATTTTTACTGGTTGCTGTTCTCCTACGTCATCATCCAAGTGCTGGACGGCAACCTGCTCGTGCCAGTGCTGTTCTCCGAGGTGGTCAGCTTGCACCCGCTAGCGATCATCGTGGCGGTGTTGTTCTTTGGCGGCCTGTGGGGTGTGTGGGGCGTTTTCTTCGCTATCCCGCTCGCCACCTTTGTGCACGCACTGCTCAAGGCCTGGCCGTCGTCTCCGAGCTACGAGCCCGGGTAGAGCGGCGCGGTGGGCCTGAAGCATCACCGCCGTTGCTCGTCTAGGAAAAACACCGCAAGCTGCGTGTTATTTGGTTGAGACTGGCTTCCGCTGCACGATTAAGTTTGCTGCGCAAACCCGGATACCGCTTCGCTACTTCCGGGCTACAACTCATCCGGCATTGCCGACTTCCGCCCTATCACTGTCGCCGTAGCCCGCCATGGAGCGGAGCGCAATGCGGGAAGTGCAGCGGAGCTAGCTTAATGTTGTGGGGCCCAGGCGCAGGGCGGCGCTTTTCAGGGCCCGAACATGATCACTGCCGGTGGGTTAGGGCTTGTCACATAGCTTCTCCAGCGTCTCCAGCACCTCTTCGGCGTGGCCGGGGGCTTTGAGTTTGCGCC
>JAWSVD010000365.1:0-9846 GCA_033852095.1 Granulosicoccaceae bacterium
GCACCCTTGGCTTTCTTATCCCCCCGTCAACTGGCTTTGTTCTCTACGCCATTCTCACCGAAGAGAGCATAGGACAACTGTTCATGGCGGGCATACTGCCCGGGCTGCTGCTGACAGCGCTATTTATTGGCGCCATATTCATCACCACCACGCTCAACCCCAGCTCAGGTCCCAAGGGCGAGGCGCTGCCGCTGGCCGCGCGCCTAGAGGCATTGTTGCTGTCAGCGCCTTTGATCACGGTGATCGTGGTATCGATCGGTGGCATCTACACGGGTGTGTTCACGCCGGTGGAGGCCGCGGGTGTCGGGGCTGCACTGGTGATTGCCATGGCCATCGTCGCCAAAAAGCTATCGTTTACAGATCTAGTGACTTCCGCACGAGAGACCGTGCGCACCACGGCCATGCTCTACCTGATCGTGATCGGCGCCAATGTGCTCAATCCCTTTCTTTCGCTGACCCACCTGCCGGATCTGCTCGGCACCGCAATCACGTCGCTGGATCTCGGTGTTTACGGTGTGTTGTTTCTGATCGTCTGCTGTTATCTGTTGCTCGGCATGTTCATGGACGGGCTGGCGATGCTGGTGGTGACGACTCCCATTTTCTACCCTCTGGTCACGTCGATGGGCTTAGACCCTATTTGGTTCGGCGTGATTGCGGTCATTGCGATCGAGATGGGCATGGTGACGCCGCCCGTGGGTTTGAATGTGTTCGTGGTCAAGAGTGTCGCACTTGATGTGCCCATGGCGACCATTTTCAAAGGGGTGCTGCCCTTTTGGATAGCGATGGCGCTGTGCATGCTGCTCATTGTCCTGTTCCCGCAGATTGTGCTGTTTATTCCGCAATCGATGTACGGGTGATTTTGCCGGACGCTGGTTGAGCGTGGAACGGTGGAGGATAGCCTGCAGACCGCGGCGGCTTTAGCAGCTTGGTGGCTTGGGGAATTTAATGAGCGACGTAGGGATTGGAGAGAACCCCAAGCTACAGGGCTATGCTCGCCTTTTTAGTTTGAGAAAGTCGCTGGCTTGGGTGTGGATCCTGGCTGCTGTGACATTAGAATGAATTCCAACCCACAGTGATTGCAGTGAATTCCAAGCCACAGTGATTTTGCCTGCTTTGTTCAGCCCTTTACCTGAGGGACCCGCCGCAGCGAGCTGCGCAGGTGTTGGTAGTCCAGTGTGCGCAGGTCTGCGGTGACGGGGCCGGGGCTGGCAACCACCAGCACCTCCCGTGCGATGTCTTGAAAATCATTGCGAAAATGCACGGAGCTTTTGAGCACCAGAATTTGCTCATCCTGCGGCTCCACCCCCAGGTGCCGCAGCATGGCTTGGTCGGCGAGCTGCATGTTGATGCTGCTGACCACCACCCGCACCCCGTCCACCTGCAGCAAGGCACACTTGCCCATGGCCAGTTGAGCGCCCAACCACATAGGGCCGGTGGCGGTGCAGTTGCCGTGCCCCAGCGCCAGCACGCGGAAGCTCCCGCTGTAGGGCGCCTCGCCGGTGAATCCACTCCACTCGCCCAGCTCACCGCTGATGTCCGCGCCCACACCCGCCGCGTGTGCTGCCGCTGCCAGTGGCACATCGACTACCATGCCCACCACGGCGCTCTGCACACCGGCCGCCAGCAACGCTTTGAAAATACCCACGGTATCACCCGCACCGCCACCGCCCGGGTTGTCCTGGGTGTCGGCCAGCACCACCGGACCGCTGCCCGGCAGTAACAGCTGTTGCTGGGCGCGTGCTATCGCTACCTCGGCGCTGAGTATCTGCAGCGCAAAATCGCCCTCTCGCTCGATCAACTCGGCCAACAACTCATCGGCGGCGCCCTGTACCTGCGCGGCGTCGCTGCCTGTGACCACAATCGCCGGGCCAGCGTCGGCGACATCGGCCAGCGGAAAGCCGCAGGCAAACACCACCGAGGACAGGCCGGGCGTAGCCGCCAACTGCGCCACACGTTGATACACACCGCGGGCTGGATCTACCAAAGTGCAACCCTGAGTCATGGGTATTTGGTAGTCCAGCTTGTGCATCACGGTGTGCGCCACCGCGCCCTGCCCTTGGTCCAGCAGCTGCATCAACCCCCTGGCGGTGCGTGCCCCACACACTGCCATGTCCGTGTGCGGGTACTCTCTAAAACAATCGATCAAGCTGGCCTTGTCCACCATTTGCTGGCTGATGTTGGCGTGTAAGTCCAAGCTGACCGCGACGGGGAAATCTGGGCTATAGGCTTTGCGCAAGCGCCGCAGCAGCTCGCCTTCGCCGTCGTCGAGGTGATCGCAGACCATGGCGCCGTGCAGATCAAGGTAGAGACCGTCCACCGGCCACTGGTCCGCCAGCATGTCCAGCATTTGGCCGACGATGGTCTCGTAGGCGCCGCGGGTTACACGGTCACTGGGTGTGGCGGAGCACCACAACAGCGGCACAACCGTGTGACCTGCAGCGATAAAGGCACCGACGGCGCCGGTGATCGGCAAGTGCACCCCGTCGATCTCGCTGAGCAGGCGCTCGCCACGGCACAGCGGCGGCCAGTCGCTGCGCGCTTCAAACGCTGCCAAGTCAGCCTTCAGCGGCGCAAAGGTGTTTGTCTCGTGCTGAAAACCGGCAACCGCAATCCTCGCCATATCCGCTCCATTGTTGTGCACTGCGTGTGTATAAGCTCAAATTGAGGGAACTCAGCGCATGATTTACAAACACCACAGACTAGACCGCAAATCCACTGCTCAGCGCGATGGCCCCATCCGGCGAAAATTAGCACCGAGGCCTGTGTTATGCCACGCGGAATTCCTCCAGCTACCTTAGAAACATACGTTGCATTTTAATACGCACCGTGCATTAAATGTCAGAAAGGAACGTTTTAACACGGAGAAGTTAAAGATGATTCATAAGCTCAGACCACTGCTTGCATCTGCATTGCTGCTGACCTCGGTCGCCGCCCTGCCCACCCATGCAATTGCAGCAACCCCCTCAAACACCCTCGTGATCGCGAAAAACATCGCCGATATCATCACCTTTGACCCCGCCGAAGCCTTTGAGCTGACCACGGGCGAATTGATGGCGAACATCTACGACCGCGTCATGATGAGTGAGCCCGAAGACCTGCAAAAGCTGGTCGGTGGTGTGGTTGAATCCTGGGAGATCAGCGTGGACGGCAAAACTATTGTCTTCACGCTGCGGCCCGGGCAGACCTTTCACTCGGGCAATCCCGTGCGCGCGGAGGATATCGTTTGGTCGCTGCGGCGCGTGGTCAAGCTGAACAAAACCCCCGCCTTTATCATCACTCAGTTCGGCTGGAACGCCGAAAACGTCGATGAACTGGTGAAGGTCGTCGGCGACAAGGCACACATCACCATCACCGAAGATTTGTCCCCCGGCCTGGTGCTGAATGCACTCTCGGCCACAGTTGGCTCGGTGATCGACATGAAAACAGCCATGGCCAATGAAGTGGACGGCGACATGGGCTACGCCTGGCTGAAGGCCAACAGCGCGGGCAGTGGCGCTTTTGAGCTAAAAAAATGGAAGGCCAACGAGCTGGTGACGCTGCAGGCATTTGATGATTACCGTCACGGTAAACCCGCCATGAAACGTTTGATCATGCGCCACATCGCCGAGCCCGCCACCCAGCGTCTGCAGCTGGAAAAGGGCGACATCGACATGGCGCGCGAGCTGCAACCCGACCAAATAAAAGGCCTGGCCGGCAACGACGACGTCGTTGTGCTGAACAACCCTAAAGCCTCGACCTACTACATGGCATTGAACGCCAGTCACCCCAAGCTCAAACACCCCAAAGTGTGGGAGGCGATGCGCTACCTGGTCGACTACCAGGGCATGGTGGACAGCTTTCTCGACGGGCAGTTCCAGGTGCACCAGGCCTTCTGGCCCGAAGGCCTGTGGGCTGGGCTGGCCGACAACCCCTACCAGCTGAACATTGAGAAGGCTAAGACACTGCTGGCTGAAGCCGGCGCCGCCGACATGAGCATCACCATCGATACCCTCAGCAAGCCGCCCTTCACCGACATCGCGCAGACCGTGCAGGCGGCCTTTGCCGAGGCCGGTATCAAGAGCGAGATCCTCACTTCCGAGGGCAAAACCTTGTGGCCCAAATACCGGGCGCGCCGTCATGAAGTGATCATTGCGCGCTGGTCACCGGACTACCTTGATCCGCACTCCAACGCCGACGCCTTTGCCCACAACCCGGACAACCGCCTGGAGGCAAAGCTGACCGGCAAGGTGGCTTGGCGCAACGCCTGGGACGCCGCTGAGGTGAACGAACTGACCGAGCAGGCGCGAGCCGAGCTGAATCTGGACAAGCGCGAAGGCATCTACACGGAGCTGCAAAAGCGCGTGCAGGCAAATTCGCCGTTCATCTTTATGTTCCAACAGATCGAGCAAATCGCCATGCGCAGCAACGTCAAGGGTTTTGTGTCTGGTGCCAGCTTTGACCTGGTGTTCTATCGCAACGTCACCAAGGACTAAGAGCACGGTTAGTTGCTAAGCGCCCACCGGAACACCCGGTGGGCGACCCCTCGCAGTCTCAGCGGCAGCTTTTTTCGCCTGCCGCCTGTCCCCTTGGAGCATGTAATTTGTCCACAGCCTCAAGCACCCTCGACACACCGCCCGATCGGCTGAGCGGGGCTTTTCGCCTGTTGCGCAAAACAATCGAGCTGATTGCCAGCCTGGCACTCACGTTTTTGGGTTTAACCGCCATCACCTTCACCATCGGTCGGGTAATGCCGGTGGATCCCGTGCTGGCCATCGTCGGCGACCGGGCCTCTCAGGAAGTCTATGATCGGGTGTTTCTGGAGATGGGCCTGGATAAACCCATCTGGGAGCAGTACCTGTTGTACCTACAGCAGTTGATGCACGGTGACCTCGGCACCTCCATCATGACATCCAATACGGTGACGGACGACATCGTGCACTTCTTTCCTGCCACCCTAGAGCTGGCCACCTTCGCCATCATCGCCGGGGTGCTGATCGGCGTGCCGCTGGGTGTATTGGCGGCGGTCAAACAGGGGCGCTGGCCCGATCACCTGGTGCGGGTGTTCAGCTTGTTCGGCTATTCTGTGCCGGTGTTTTGGCTGGGCATGATGGCGCTGGTGGTGTTTTATGCCAAGCTTGACTGGCTGCCGGGCCCCGGCCGCATCGACGTCTATTTTGATGACATCGTCACCCCCGTCACCGGGCTGTTGTTGATCGACTCGGCACGGGAGGGCGAGTGGGAAATATTCTACAATGCGCTTTACCACTTGGTGCTGCCCGCCAGCATTCTGGCCATTTATTCGCTGGCTTATATCGCGCGCATGACGCGCAGTTTTATGCTGGACCAGCTCAATCAAGAGTACATCCTCACCGCTCGGGTCAAGGGGCTGTCTGAGCGACGGGTCATCTGGGGCCATGCTTTTCCTAACGTGATGGTGCAGCTGATCACCATCATCGGCCTGACCTACGCCTCCCTGCTGGAGGGCTCGGTGCTGACCGAGACCATCTTCGCCTGGCCGGGTATCGGCATGTACATCACCAGCTCGCTGTTCAATTCGGACATGAACGCCGTGCTCGGCGGCACCCTAGTGGTGGGCCTGTGTTTCGTGGGTATTAATTTGTTTTCCGATTTTCTCTACCGCTTGGTCGATCCGCGGGCGGACAGCCATGACAGCTAAAGCCCCCGCCACCGGTATCCGCGGTTGGCTGCTCAGTGATTCACCGCAGTCGGCGCGCCAGGCGCGCGCCCAGCGCTGGTATTTGTCTTGGTTGGATTTCCGCGCCAATCCCATCGCCATGACTGGGCTGTTTATCATTCTCGCCCTGTTTGCAGTGGCTTTCCTGGCACCGTGGATCACTCACAGTACCGGGCTGAAACCCGTCTTGAGCGACAGACTGCAGCCGCCCAGCGCGGCGCACTGGTTTGGCACCGACGAGCTTGGCCGCGACCTCTACGACCGCATCATCTGGGGCTCGCGCATCACCCTGTACATCGTCATGCTGGTGGGTGTGATCGTGGTGCCCATCGGCCTGCTGATCGGCACCACCGCGGGTTATATCGGCGGTTGGGTGGATACCGTGCTGATGCGCATCACCGATATATTCCTCGCCTTCCCGCGCCTGATACTGGCGCTGGCCTTGGTGGCAGCGCTGGGGCCGGGCATCGAGAACGCAGTGATCGCCATCGCCATGACCACCTGGTCGCCCTACGCCCGCATCGCCCGCGCCGAGGCACTGACGGTGCGCAACAGCGAGTTCATCCTCGCGGCTCAAGTGCAGGGCGTCTCCACCCCCGGCATCCTCTACCGCCACGTCATGCCCATGTGTATGTCGTCGGTGATCGTGCGGCTGACCTTGGACATGGCCGGCATCATCCTCACTGCTGCCGGGCTTGGCTTTCTGGGACTGGGCGCACAGCCCCCCACCCCGGAGTGGGGAGCGATGATCTCCTCGGGTCGCCAGTACGTGCTGGACCAGTGGTGGGTGGCTACTGTGCCAGGGCTTGCCATACTGGTGGTCAGCTTGGGCTTTAATCTGCTGGGCGACGGGCTGCGCGACGTGCTGGACCCCAAGCGGAGCGGCAAATGAGCGCTAACACGAGCCGAATAATGAGCGACAGTCTACTGGAGGTGCAGGACCTGAGCGTCAGCTACCACTCGCACCGGGGCACCGTGCAGGCGGTGCGCAATGTCAGCTTTAGTCTCGGCCGCGAGAAACTCGGCATCGTCGGTGAATCAGGGTCTGGAAAATCACAGACCGGCCGGGCCATCTTGGGGCTCAACGACGCCAACGCAGAGATCAAGGCCAGCAAGTTGAGCTTCGACGGCATCGACCTGCTGAACGCCGACAATGCCACCCTGCGCGCCGTGCGCGGCAACCGCATCTCGATGATCATGCAAGACCCAAAATATTCGCTGAACCCGGTGATGAACATCGGCAAGCAAATCATGGAAGCCTACCGGGTGCACCACAAATCCAGCCGCCGCGAGGCCCGCGAGCGCAGCTTGGCCATGCTGGAGGCAGTGCAGATACGCAACCCCGAGCGCGTGATGCGCGCCTACCCGCACGAGATGTCCGGCGGCATGGGGCAGCGGGTGATGATCGCCATGATGATGATCCCCGAGCCGGACATCATCATCGCCGACGAACCCACCTCGGCGCTGGATGTCACGGTGCAGCAACAGGTGCTGGAGCTGCTGGACGAGCTGATCATCAGTCGCGGCCTGGGTTTGATTTTTATCAGCCACGATCTGAACTTGGTGTCGCGCTTCTGCGACCGGGTGCTGGTGATGTACGCCGGCCAGGTAGTGGAAACCATTGCGGCAAACGTATTGCACGAGGCGCAGCACCCTTACACCCGCGGCCTGCTGAACTGCATGCCGCGCATCGACGCCCCCACCGCTGAGTTACCCACCCTTCGTCGACAAGATACCTGGGCCATCGATCAAGCAAAAGTTGGAGCGACGCATGTTGGAAGCTAAAGACCTCAGCGTCAATTTTGGCAAAGGCCGTGCGAGCTTTCAGGCCGTGAAAGAAGCGAATTTTACGCTCTATGCAGGCGAGAGCTTGGGCCTGGTGGGCGAATCTGGTTCGGGTAAATCGACCATCTTGCGCGCTATTGCGGGCTTGGTGAACAGCTGGTCAGGCGAGATAGAGTTGCAGGGCAGAGGCTTGATAGGCCGCAACCGATCCATGGTGTTTCGCAAGCAAGTGCAAATGGTGTTTCAAGACCCTTACGGCTCGCTGCACCCGCGCCACACCGTCGACCAGATACTCGGCGAATCAGTGCGCGTGCACAAACTGGGCGATGCAGACAAGCGCGTACTGCGCCTGCTCGACGAAGTTGGCCTGAGCGCCAACTTTAGATTTCGCTATCCGCACCAGTTGTCGGGTGGTCAGCGCCAGCGCGTCGCCATTGCCCGCGCCTTGATCGTGGAGCCAGAGTTGATATTGCTCGACGAGCCAACCTCCGCTCTGGACGTTTCCGTGCAGGCCGAAGTGCTGAATCTACTGACACACATTAAGCGCGACCGGGGGCTGAGCTATCTGCTGGTGAGCCATGACCTAGCGGTGATAAGCCACATGTGCGATCGATTGCTGGTGATGCAACACGGCGCCATCGTGGAGACACTCACCGTGCAACAGCTGCGCGACAAGGCGCCCACGCAGGCCTACACCCGCGAGCTGCTGAACGCGAGTGTCTGAGTCGGATGCGGATGCGGATGCGCTAATATAGCTCCATGAATCTGCTTTTTATCTGCGCACAGAACAAGCTGTGAAACCCCAGCAAAAGAGTCCGAATGAATTCGAACCCACAGGTGCAGTTATTGTGGGTTCGAATTCATTCGTACAGCGATGTCAGGCGCCTCTCCCTTTTGAGGCCCGACCCGCGCCTCCCGAGCCCTACGGTGCAACTGAACACAAAAACGGAACCTTGCAACGGGCAAGCACGCTCTCAATTTAAACACGGCCAAACAACACCAATATCACCATGAAATTCCTGCTTATCTCTATCGGCACCCGTGGCGACATGGAGCCCTTTCTCGCCACCGCTGAGCTGCTGCAGTCTCGCGGGCACGAGGTCAGCTGTGCTTTTCCGACGCAGTTTGCACACCTGGCCGAAGACACGGGCATTCGATTTCATGGCTTGAGCAAGGGTTTTCTGGAGATGCTCGACAGCGAGGAAGGGCAGCTGGCGATGGGCGGTTCGGTTTCATTTATCCGGAAAATACAGCTGTATTATCGCTTGTACAAGAAGTCCAACGCCGTGAATGCTGTGCTGCTGGAGCAGCAAGCGGCCATCGTGGCTGATGATCGCCCCGACAGGATCATCTACGGCGGCAAGGCCATCTACCCCATTCTGTGGGGTCTAAAGCACCCGGGCAGAGCCATCGCCCTGAGCCCCGTGCCCTGCCTGATTCACCCCGTTCACGACATCCCGCACATAGGTTTTAAGGGCAACTACGGCACCCTGCTGAACAAAATGACTTACAGTCTGGCCAATTTTGGATTGGTGCGGCACATACTCAGCGTCGGCAAGAAACTGCCCAATCAATCAGAAGTCACAGGCCACCAAATCAAGTCGGCCATCCTGGCGCAGAAGATGCTCTACACCTTCTCCCCCACGCTTTTCCCCAGAAAACCCTACTGGCCCGAGCAGGTGTCAGTGGTGGGTTACAGAGAGCGCCGCAAGACCCGCCACTGGAAGCCCGATCAAACCCTGACTGATTTTCTGGCGCAGCACAGCAAAATACTCTTCATCACCTTTGGCAGCATGACGAACCCCGCGCCCGAGACCAAAACAGCCGTGCTGCTGGATATCCTGCAACGACACGGCATCCCCGCCATCATCAATACAGCTGCGGGTGGTTTAGAACAGCCGGTTAATCTGATGGCAGAAAACGTGCATTTTGTGGACGACATCCCTTATGACTGGATCTTCCCCCAGGTACACGCGGTGATCCATCACGGCGGCTCCGGCACCACGCACAGTGCGCTCCGCTGCGGCTGCGCGACGATGATCATCCCCCATATCATTGACCAATTCCTCTGGAACACCTTGTTGTATGATCAGGGCGTTGGCCCCAAGGGCTTCGCCATCGGCAAGTTTAGCCGCGAAGCGCTGGAGCCACTGCTGTTGGATTTGTATAGAAATGCCAGTTACCGGCAGCGCGCCGAAGCTATCGCCGATGATATGGGCCAAGAGCAGCTGGATGATGTGTTCGAACACCTACTCACGCATTGACCAGGAATAGCGTCTAGACAACCATGAACAACGCCTACCCCAAGCCGCCCAAACGTCTGCGCGACCTCAACGGATTCGGCCCCTGTTATATCGTTGTCAGAATGAATTCTGACCTACATTCTA
>JAWSVD010000366.1:0-10489 GCA_033852095.1 Granulosicoccaceae bacterium
ACCAGCTCGATCAGATTGAGGTACTTGGGCAAGGGGCCTTCGTGGCCATAACAAGTGATGGCCACCTCGGTGTAGGTGTCCTGTATGTCCACGTCGAGCACCATGGGGCCAATGAGCAGCTTGTATTCTCGCAGCCGGCGTATGGCCGCGTTGAAGTTTGCACTGCAAACCGCGGCGAATATAGGCACATCAAACGATTCCAAGCTCATCGCCTCGGCCAGTTTTAGCGGGATATCGAGGCCGTCGGAGGCGGCCTCTACACCACACCAGAACTGGAAGTACTGCGCGGGGGTCAGCTGGACAGTCTGTTGAGTAAACAGCCCCGGCGGCAGCCCCGCGTGGGCCAGCACCTCTTGCATGTCCAAACCGAGATCACTGATCAGCACTTGCCAATTGGGCGGGATGAGAAACCGCGTCGCTCTTTTCATGCTATTTGTTGTTCTTTTCCATCGCTTGACGGGATATTTTTAATACTAGCTTGCGCGGCAGCAAGGGGATGATCCAGTTCATCAAGAATTTCAGCGATCCCTCGTTGATGACGACCAAGTCACCTCTTTCCATGGCCGTATAACCGCACAACGCAACGGATTCCGCTGACTTTGCGTTTTTCCAGGCATCTACGCCCTGCAGCTTACCGGCTGCTACAAAGCCCGTTGCGACAGGCCCAGGGCACAGGGCCGTCACGGTGATGCCGTGTTCCTTGACCTCTTCTGCGATGGCCTGGCTGAAGGAAGTCACGTAGGCCTTGGTTGCATAATAGACGGCTTGCAAAGGCCCGGGGATAAACGACGCGGTTGAGGACACATTGAGAATCCTGCCGCGCTTTCGATCGATCATGCCCGGCAGGTACAAGTGCGTGAGATCGGTGAGTGTGACCATGTTCAGCTGCATCATCGCCTGCTCATCGCGCAGTGATCGCTGGTGGAACTTCCCGTGGCCACCAAAGCCCGCGTTGTTGATCAAGGTGTCGATCTCCAGGCCAAGCGCCTGTGTTTGCTCGAATACCTTCTGCGCTGCATGGGGCTCTGAAAGGTCGGCGACGATAAGCTCTACCTTGTTGCCGTATTGCTTTTCTAGCTCAGCTTTAAGCGCTGATAGCTTGTCTTCCGAGCGGGCTACGATGACGAGATCACCGCCCTTTTCTGCGTGCAGCTTGGCAAGTGCCAATCCAATACCGCCCGAAGCGCCCGTGATGAGTGCTGTGTCTGACATCTTATTTCCCCGAATTCTGTGATTGTTTCTCTGTGATCGTCGATCAGCTTGAAGAGATTATGCGCCAGCAGAAGGCGCCACCCTGCATCCGATGATGCCAAGAAACAATCAAATGACGCCAAGCCCGTAGGTTGGGGTGAGCCTGCGAACCCCAACTCTTTGACCTCTACAAACGTTGGGGTTCGTTCCTCACCCACAACCTACGCGCTGCTATGAACCCATCCCGCACCGGGCTGATTCACAACGCACTCCGGTGTCAGCGCGAACAATGCGACAATCAGCCAACAGGAGACCCCCCTATGCAAGCAGATTTTTGGCACGAGCGTTGGCGTGAAGGAAGGATTGGTTTTCACGAGAGCGAAGCGAATACCCTACTGACAGAGCAACTGCATGCGCTCTGTCTGCGGGACGGCGGGCGGGTTTTTCTACCGCTCTGCGGCAAGACCTGTGACATCCACTGGCTGCTCAGTCGCGGCTATCAGGTGGTGGGTATCGAGCTGAGCGAGCTGGCGGTGGACGCTCTCTTTGCTGATCTTGGCATTGATGCACAGATCGATTCACAGGGGGATCTGAGCCACTATCAAGCGCCCAATCTCGACATCTACCGAGGGGATGTATTTTCGCTGTCGCGCGCGATGCTGGGCCAGGTAGACGCAGTGTATGACCGTGCGGCATCGGTGGCGCTGCCCGCCGACTTGCGCCAGCGCTACGCCGCACACTTGCAACAGATAGCCGGCTACGCCCCGCAGTTGCTGATCAGCTTTGAATACGAGCAAAGCCTGATGCAAGGCCCGCCCTTTTCTCTGGATGAAGCGGGGATAACGGCGCTCTATGGGGAGAGCCATCACATACAGAGCCTGAGCAGACGAGCGGTGGACGGTGGCTTGAAAGGCAAGGTGCCCGCTGAGGAGGCGGCGTGGCTGCTTCGGCCTAGGCATGGCAGCGCCTGATAAGCGTTCAGCCCGTAGGTTGGGGTGAGCCTGCGAACCCCAACGCTTTGACCTCCACAAACGTTGGGGTTCGTTCCTCACCCACAACCTACGCGCCTTGGCATGATGTGGGGTGTCTGTGATATCGGCCAACCTACCTGATGTAGAATCAATAAAAGACCGGCGAAGCACAACCTACGATTATTGAGATGGTGTGGAATCAATGAAATATCGGCGAGCGAAAGTCTGCGGTGGCACGTATTTTTTCACGGTCAATCTGGCTGAACGAAATAGAACATTGTTGGTCGATGAGTTTGATATTTTTGCGTGCATCCATGAACAAGGTAAAACACAAGCTCCCTTTTAAACTGGACGCGATGGTGGTGCTGCCGGAGCATTTGCACGCACTCATGACGCTGCCACAAAATGACCATGACTTTGCAACACGCTGGATGTTAATTAAATCTGGGTTTTCTCGACAACTGCCTAAACAAGAGCGTATTAGCCGCAGTCGACAAACGAAAGGGGAACGTGGCATTTGGCAAAGGCGTTATTGGGAACATCTCATTCGGGACGAAAACGACTTTGCTCGGCATGTGGATTACATCCACTATAATCCGGTAAAACACGGCCATGTCACCGCGGCGGTCGACTGGCCTTATTCAACCATTCATCAGCATATCGAGCAAGGCATGATGGATGCCGGTTGGGGTTATGGGCAGGCGGATGATGGGGCGGAATTTGGTGAGGTATAGAAATGTTGGGGTTCGTTCCTCACTCCAACCTACGTGGCTGCGCGTTGATGGAACGGACGGCGCGACAGCTAGCTCCATGTTGCCCGGACATTCGCTCGAGCATTCGGCGTATAGCGTCTGAGGGCGCAGTTTGTATTGCTTTCTGGGTACAGGGCTTGGCTTGTTCTGACTTGCCGCTGCGCAGCAGCAGGTCCGCTTTGACGGCCGCCCATTGGCAGCTTTGCTGCAGCCAGCTTGGGAGTTGGTGGGGCGCCAGGTGAGCGAGACCCGCTTCGGGGCTGTCCCGCTCAGCGAGGGCGATGGCTTGGTTTATCTGATGCAGCGCGGAGGGTGCGACTTGGTTGAGCAGTTGGTAGTTCTCGACGATGCGATCCCAGCGTGTCTGGGCGAAGCTTGGTGAAACACCAGGATACTCACCACTGTTCCGGCCTCCTGGGATAGTTACTGCGAGGGTGGTCTCGCAGCTTATCGTGCGTAGCGATCGGACCCTACGCAGTTGATCTGCGATATAATTTAGTTGCGTTTGTAATCCCTCTATCTCCGTCAGCTACTCACCTTCAGATGTGGTCAGTGCGGCTGTATAAGGGATTCCGTCTACTTCTGCCACAACCCTTTGAAAGCTCCCGTCACGCTTCATCGCATCTATTGTCTTAGAAAGTTGCGGCGCTAATTTACGGTGTTTTTCATGTATATAAGCATGCATACTAACTGTACTGAGAATAGCCACCTCGTCTACATCGACGAATTCTGTGCCATTCTTAATAATATCCGAACCGGTATAAGTGCTAGATACAACAACTTTTACTCTTCCGCTGCTGAGCATTCTGAAAGCCTGAAGGTCCGAGGTTACAGGGTAAGCTGTTTCAACAAGATTTAGCTTGACAATATTATTTTCCAAATTTTTTCTCCCCCGTCTGTACGCGAACGGTAGATTGCTAAGGTCTGTCCAACTAGATACGTCGACACCTTTCAGCGCAAAGGCAGACAACCCATTTGTATACAAAACTGAGTCAATTCTGATCAAATTAGGGTATGCACCATTTGATACAGAGTGGAAATCCCCTACCCGTGAGAGTTCCCCGTCTGAGAGACCCGAATTCGACGTTTCCAATGAACGCATCGCGGGCATGTGCTCCACTTCGAAAGTAAATCCATTCCGTTTAAAGGCCTCCTTCAAAATTGCCTGAGCAGTCCTACCCGAAGGTTTCTTCAGAAAAGTCCCTGAGGTAAATACAATGGATTTCTCAGCGCGGGCTAATCCGCAAGAAAAAATCAAACACAACATTACCAGACGAATTTTTCTTATTTCGAATGTATTCATAGGAGACTCTTGATGACCGTCAGTGAACTATCAAAATTCCAGCTAGGTTCTCCAAAAATCGTCAATAATATTCAATGCTGAATAGCCTGAAGAAATCAATTTTCCTATTCGGCCCATATTGGCCAGTAACATTTACAAAATACCGAGGTTGAATTTTCAGCGCACTTGCAAGAACGTACTGAAAGGTATTCGCAGACCCGGAAAAACCATTTTTTCCGATACCTCATTTAGCAGTAGCTACAGATTTTAGTTTCAGCTATCTTCCGACCAAGAAAATCAAATCAATCCGCTCACACCGCCCAATACAAACACCGCGATGAAGAGCGTATTGATGACGATCAGGGCGATGCCCTGCCCGCCTACTTCAAAGATGCGGCTCAGGGAAGTTTTCATGCCCACTGCGGCGATGGCTATAAGCAGCGCCCAGCGCGAGACATCGCTGAAAAACTCCGCCACCATCTCAGGCACCCATCCCAGCGAATTGAGCGTGGCCAGCACTAAAAAAGCCACCACAAAACCGGGGATCAATGGCGGCCGTTTGCCGGAGGCGTCTTGCTCTTCCAGGCCTTTGGCGCGCACCACCAGCGCAAACAACAAGACCACAGGGGCCAACATGCTGACACGGATCAGCTTGACCAAGGTTGCGGTGTCGCCCGTCTCTTGCGAGACACTGAAGCCCGCGCCGACCACCTGCGCCACGTCGTGGATGGTGCCGCCGAGGAACACCCCCATGGCCACCGGACCGAGATCCAGCGCCTGGCCTATGATCGGGTACAGCACCATCGCCACGGTGCTGAGCACAGTGACTGAGAGCACAGTGAAGATCAGGTTGCGTTCGGAGTATTGGTTCTTCGGCAGCACGGCCGCGATGGCCATGGCGGCTGAGGCGCCACAAATAGCAACAGCCCCTCCGGTGAGCAGACCAAAGCGCCAGGTGCGCCCGGCCAGACGCGCCAGTACGCAGCCAAAGACAATGGTGAGCACCACGCCCAGCACCACCATGCCGATCAGCTCGGCACCAAGGCCGATGATCAGCTCGGCGCTGATGCGTACCCCGAGCAAACCCACACCAAAACGTAACACCGTTTTGGCGGTGAAATTAATGCCTTCGACACACTTGCCCTCTTCGGCCAAGAAGTGAAAGGCGATGCCCAACAACAAGGCCATGAGCATGGCCGGTGCACCGTAGTGCTCAGAGAGAAACTGCGCGGTGACCGCGACAACGGTTGCCACCGCAAAGCCCGAAAACAAAGTATCCCACTGCTGGGTCAACCGATCCGTGTACACCTTGAGGCCGCTTGCCGGCTGCTCTTGATCACTCACGCTTTTCTCTCCGCAAAATAAAGACGGAACAGTGAGCACTGTTCCGCCTGGGGTCTAACAGGTGGCCACTGGGTGAATTCACTCAGTGGCCATGCAAGCATATTAACTCACTTGCTGAGGCCGCATGTCCGCGGCGTCGATTCCCGCCACTGAGACAGGCTTCTTCATCGCGTCGCGGCGGAAGGGCTCGCCCAGCTCTTGGTTGAGCACTATCTCGATGAAGGTCGTCACGCCCTTGTTCATCTGCTCATCAACAGCGGTCAACAGCGCTTTGGTCAAGTCGGCAGTTGTATCGACCTGCACACCTTTGACCCCACAGGCCTCAGCGATTTTGGCGTAGCTGACATCCAAGTCGAGCTCGGTGCCGACGAAGTTGTCATCGAACCACAAGGTGGTATTGCGCTTCTCGGCGCCCCACTGGTAGTTGCGGAAGATCACCATGGTGATCGGCGGCCACTCGTCGCGACCACAGGCGGTCATCTCGTTCATGGAGATACCGAAGGCACCGTCGCCGGCAAAGCCAATCACCGGCACATCAGGGCAGCCGATCTTGGCGCCCAAGATGGCGGGAAAGCCGTAACCACAGGGGCCGAACAGACCAGGGGCCAGGTACTTGCGCCCTTTCTCGAAAGAGGGATAGGCATTGCCGATGGCGCAATTGTTACCGATGTCGCTGGAGATGATCACGTCATCGGGCATGATGTCGCTGATCGCCTGCCAGGCGTGGCGCGGTGACATGCGCTCTGGATCACGTCCGCGTGCACGCTCGTTCCAATCGGTGCCGGGGTCGTCGTCCTCGTGCTCCATGGACACCAGCTGCTGCTTCCAGCGCTTGCGCGAATCGTCCACCGCTGCTTTGCGATCGGCACGGCCAGAATCACCGGCGGATGCAGACAACTGCTCCAGAAGCTGCTCAGCCACCCGCTTGGAATCCCCCTGGATAGCCACGGCTACGGGTTTGGTCAAGCCGATGCGGTCGGCATTGATGTCCACCTGGATCAGCTTGGCGTTCTTGGGCCAGTAATCGATGCCGTAACCTGGCAAGGTGGAGAATGGGTTCAGGCGTGTGCCCAGTGCCAGTACAACATCTGCCTTGGCGATCAGCTCCATCGCCGCCTTGGATCCGTTATAACCCAAGGGGCCAACAGACAGCGGATGCGAGCCGGGAAAGGCATCATTGTGTTGGTAGTTGCAAGCAACCGGCGCGTCGAGCTTTTCAGCCAGTGCAGCAGAGGCAGGTATCGCATTGCCAAGCACAACACCAGCGCCGTTCAAAATAACGGGGAAAGAAGCTTCCGAGAGCAGCTTTGCCGCTTCTGCGATGGCGACTTCGCCGCCGCGGGGACGTTCGATTTTGATGATCTGAGGCAGATCGATGTCGATGACCTGCGTCCAGTAGTCGCGCGGGATATTGATCTGCGCGGGGCCAGAGGCACGGAACGCTTGGTCGATGACGCGGTTCAGCACTTCAGCAATACGTGAGGGGTCACGCACTTCTTCTTGGTAGGCCACCATGTCTTTGAACAGGGCCATCTGCTCGATCTCTTGGAAGCCGCCCTGGCCGATGGTCTTGTTGGCCGCCTGTGGCGTGACCAACAACATGGGGGTGTGGTTCCAGTAGGCTGTTTTAACAGGTGTCACGAAGTTGGTGATACCGGGGCCGTTCTGCGCAATCATCATGCTCATCTTGCCGGTGGCGCGCGAGTAACCGTCGGCGCTCATGCCCGCGTTGCATTCATGCGCGCAATCCCAGAACTTTATACCGGCCTGTGGGAACAAATCTGAAATAGGCATCATGGCCGAGCCAATAATCCCGAAGGCATGCTCGATACCGTGTGCCTGTAGTACTTTGACGAAGGCTTCTTCAGTCGTCATTTTCATGGTGTTGCTCCTCAACTTTTATTTCTGTTGGGTCACAGTATCGCTGTGACATGTTGCTTAGGATTGATCGGACAGCCGTCCAGCGGGCACCCCCTTAAATACAGGGAGATAGCCCATGTGCCTATAAGGCACTATTTGGTAGCGCAATCTCCAGCATCAGATTCAACCTGTGCTTGGGACCAAGGCCAGAGAAAACCACGGCACAAAGGCGATGAGCGCCCAGGCCATCAATAGCCCTCCCAAATACAGCATGGCAAAGCCCACTAATTTGGAATAGGGAATGCCTGTTGTGCCACTGACAACAAACAGGTTTAAGCCGAAGGGCGGCGTAATAAAGCCTATGGCAGCCCCCACCAGGAAGATAACGCTAAAGTGGATGGGATCTACCCCATGGGCTATCGCGATGGGTGCCAATATCGGGGCAAAAATAACCGTTACCGGTAAGCTTTCTAGGATGCAGCCAGCGGTCATCACAATGGCCATACAAACCAGTAACACAACAAGATCACTGTCGCCAAACCACGCCACAAAGTCCGCCACCGCTTCTGCAGCACCCAACAAGCCAAACACCTGCTGCATCACCACAGAAACAGCGATCATCGGTGCCAACATGCCGGTCAACTGACCCGAGCGCAGCAGAATATCGGGCAGCTTTTTCCAGTGAATCTCTCGCGTGAGCAAAAGACCGGCGAACAGACAGAAACCAACAGTGATTGCCGCCGCTTCAGTCGGTGAGAAGATGCCGGAATAGATACCGTAAATCACGATAAAGATGGCGAAGAACCCAAGATACGCCTGTCGTGCGGTGCGAAATACTCGCGTCTTGCTGAGCGGTGTCACTGTGCCCCAACCGTGTTTCTTGGCCATAAACCAACAAACACCTTGCATGGCTACCACCATCAAAAAGCCCGGCAAGATACCCGCGACAAACAAGTCTGAGATCGACAGGTTCATCAGGAAACCGTAAACGATAAAGATAATCGACGGCGGAATGATGATGCCGACCGTGCCGCCCGCCGCGGCGGTCGCTGCTGCAAAACGTGGGTCGTAACCGTCTTTCACCAACACCGGGTGCATGATGCCGCCGATCGTCGCGGTGGTCGCCGAGTTAGAACCCGAGATCGCGGCGAACAAGCCGCATGAGCCGATTGTGGCGAGACCTAATCCACCGCGCATCCAGCTCAAGCACGCATGAGCGAAGTCAGCCAAGCGTTTGGCAATACCGGCGGCGGCGATTAAGTCCCCCGTCAATATAAAGAGCGGCAGTGACAGTAGGCCGAAAAAGTTGAGGCCTTCAAATAGGGTGACACCCAAGTTGGCCAGGGTGAAATCGATAACAATCGACACACCCACCACCCAGAATCCAATCACTAAGAAGATTGGCACGCCGAGAATGAACAGGGCAATGACGGCCGCAGAAACAAGCCCAATTAGCATTCCTTGATCCATAATATGCCCCTAGTGCCCAGTCAATGTGGAAATTTCGGATGAAAAGTGTTCTTGCTGCAATTGAGCAAGGCGCAGCCCGAAGGGAATGGCTGGTCCTTTTCGAGGGCTGCAACGCAGCACAAATGCAGCAAGGGCGCTCCCGTAGGGCGACCGTTGAACAGCTTTTGCATTAACTCTTGATTTTGCCATCATTAAATCATTCACAACCTCACCCCTTTCGACGGTCGTTTCTTCCAAATTTATCGCTTTGATTGGGCACTATTCTTCTGCGCCGATGGTTTGGATATCCACCAAAAATGGTTCATTGTTCTTGTAACGTTGAATATCTTCATACAAGTTTTGTGTCACGCGAATCAATAATATTGTCCATGCAACGGGTGTCGCCATGTAGAACCACCACTGCATGACATCATCTGTGCCCTGTACGATCGCCCAGTTTTGCTTGACCAGCATCGTTTGCTCAACGGTGTAAAAGAGTACGATGGCGCCAAAGATGTACCAAAGCACCGCATCTAAACACATGAGGACAAACTGAAATTTGTAGCTCGCTCGAACGCGCACATCATTAAATACAAGGTGCGTTCTCTTACGTACGTTGTGCGAGCAGCCGATCCACGTGACCCACAAAAACAAGTAGATCGGGATGGACGAGCTCCAAGGGATTTGGCTTTTCAAGACAAAACGCTCGAAGACCGCCCAGACAATGATCAGCGCCATTGCCGAGTAGGCGACGAGAATGAAATAGCGCTCGGTGTTTTTGTCTAACCACCGCAAGCAAGGCATCAGTATATTCATCACACAGTCTCCTCAAAAACCGCCGCACCAAAAAACACGGGCGGCTGTCAATGCCGCCCGCGCTTGCACAATGCAGACTTAAACAGTCAGCGTATTAATTACGCTTCCCACCAACGCTGGGCTTGTACTGAATCAACGGCTGCGTCTTTAGGAATCTCACGAGCGATGTCGTAGATTTCTTTGTAGACGTCTTGTCCGCCTGACATCTGATTCAAACGGTTGCGCCACTTTTCCCACTCAGCAGGATTAAACTCTGGTGAACACATCTCTTCAGCGATGCGACGCTCTGCATCAGACAGTGAAGCAACACGCACACCTGCGTCACCAAAGACAGTGCCTTTAGGTGGCTTAGGTACAGCGCCAACAACCTCAACCAATGCACGCTCTTGCTCACGTTGCGTGTACTGCTGTGCTTGGAAAGCTGTTTCCATGACGATGTCTTGGATATCAGCAGGCAAGCTCTGAAACACATCGTGGTTCATGGCCGTGTGCTCAGTTCCGGCGAAGAAACGCAAATCAACTGCCTGAGACAGTACAGGGGACATGTTGGCGTAAGCCGCAGCACCCATCCAAGTCTCAGCGCCATCGATCAAGCCCTGCTTCAGGCCATCGAGGGTTTCTTCCCAAGCGATAGGCACAGGGTTCAAACCCATCAACTGCATCGCGATGCGGCCCAACTGTGTGCCAGTGACGCGATTCTTGGTGCCTTTAAGCTCGCCGATCGTTTCGATCAGTGGCGCATCTTCGAACTTCTTGCCCATCATCAAGCCGCGCAGCTCACAGTGGGTGTAGAGGAACTGAATGTTGTGGATTTTACGCATGGG
>JAWSVD010000367.1:0-12929 GCA_033852095.1 Granulosicoccaceae bacterium
GTCTCCAGCGCGTGCTCGATGTTGATCCGCGACACCTCGGTCTTGGATTGCGGGTAGGTGATGATCAGGCCTTCTTCTTCGAGTTTTATCAAGGCATCGCGCACGGGCGTCTGGCTGACGCCGTAGGCCTCGGATATCTCGCCGCGGGACAAGTACTGCCCGGGTTTGAGCTCCAGTGCGATGACTCTCTCACGCAGTGCGTTGTGCAGCTGGGTACTCGCCGATTCGCGCTTCAGGCGCTGAATGTTCTTGGGCCGGTTTGCATCCGCAGGGCTTAAAGGGGGGGTCATGATCATCCTGTGTCTGTGGCGAATCCAGCCATCTTATAGAATAAGCTTGTGTGAAATATACTAATATATTAGTGTATCACTTCACCCGAGGAGAGGCCTCTTCGGGAAAAACGAGAGGAAATCTAATGAATTTCACCAAAACTGCCCTGTTGATGGCGTCCGTGGCGCTGACCGCTGGTCCCGCTCACGCAGAGACACTGAACATCCAGACTTCGTTCAACGCCGGCGACTTCTCCACCAAGTTCATCACTGAGGCTTGGTTGCCCAAGCTGGAAGAAAGGACAGAAGGGCGTTTGAAAATCGTGCTCACACCCAACGGGGCCGTGGTGCCCGCCAAGGAGACTTTGGACGCAGTGGCGGCTGGCGTGTTGGACGGTGATTTCACCTCGGTTAATTACTTTGCTGGCATCGAGCCCGCCTACGCCATCATGGGCGACCTGATCTCCGGCTACGACACGCCTGAGCAGATGATTGGCTTTTGCCAAGAGGGCGGTGGCGAGGCGATGATGCAGAAGGCCGCCGATGCGGTGACCGGCGGTGAAGTGACCGTCGTGGCTTGTGGCCCTTACTCGCGTGAAGCCCTGGCGGCCCGCACGCCTATACGCACCTTTGAAGACCTGGCCGGCAAGAAGATCCGCTCCCCCGAAGGCTTGGCCGCAGCGGTGTTTTTAGCGGCGGGCGCCTCGCCTGTGTCTATCCCCTTCTCTGAAGTGTTCGGCGCACTGGAGAAGGGCATAGTCGACGCAGCGGATGCCTCGGCCTATGTGAACAACGACGCGACGGGCCTGCAAGACGTGGCGCCTTATCCGCTGTACCCGGGCATTCACTCCATGCCGTCCATGCAGCTGACCGTGAACACCCTCAAGTGGGATGCGATGTCGGGCGACGACCAAGACACGCTGCGTGCCTGGTGGTATGAGGCGATGTACGCCATGGCGGCAGAAGTGGCTGAGCGCGATGCAGAGATTGCCGCGCGCGACAACGCGACGGACAAAATCGAAGTGATCGACTGGGCCCAGGAAGACCGTGATAAGTTGCGCGCGGTTGCCCGTGAGCAGTGGGAAGCCTACGCCACCAAGTCAGACTTGGCAAAAGAAGCACTGGATACGCACATCGCGTACATGACTAAAATCGGTTTGTTCTAGGCCACGCTGAACTCCCGTCTGTGCCACTTCCTATCGCTGGGGGGTGGCACTTTTTTTTTATTTTTTGGGAGAAGTGATGAAACACTTTTTTGCCCGCTACGCCGACATCATGGACGGCGTCAGTATTTTTGTAGGACAGGCCTGCTCGGTGTTGTTTTTTGCCTGCATTGCCATCTCAGCGCTGGAAGTCGTGCTGCGTTACGGCTTTGATGCACCGACCCTCTGGTCCACCGAACTGGCCATGACCCTGTGCGCCAGCGCCTGGGTGCTGTCGGTGGGATACGTCACCGAAAGGAACCGCCATATCTCCATCACCATGCTCGAACTGGTCGTGGGGGCGCGCGTCTGGCGGGTCTTTCGCTTGATTCAGATGATCATCGCCACAGGCGCAATCACGGTGCTGTCGATGGCCCTCTACCACCCCGCCGCCAAGGTGCTGGCTCGTACCCAGTATTCCGGCACGGGCATGAACTCGATGCAGCCGACCTATTTGAAAATCTTGTTGTTTGTGGGCTGTATTTTTTACGTGCTGCAACTGCTGGCCAATATCGTCCGCTGGGTCCAACACACAGAAGGAGAAGCGGCCAGTGGCCATTGAGCAAATAACCCTATTAATAGTCATCTCACTGCTTGCATTGATGGCACTGGGGATTCCCCTGGGGATCACCACGTTGACGGTCTCTTTGGCGACCGCGCTGTTGTATTTCGGCGAGCGCGCCGGCTTTTTCATTGTCGCGGCCAACGTCAGTGAAGTGCTCTACAAATACGAGCTGATCGCCGTGCCGTTTTTTGTCTTCATGGCCAATGTGCTGGAACGATCGGGCATTGCCAAGTCGATGTTTGATGCCATGGCGATCTTGGGCGGACGCTTCAGGGGCTCGGTCGGGGTGCAGACAACCATCGTCGCCGTGCTGCTGGCGGCCATGTCGGGCATCATGGGCGGCGAGATCGTCATGCTCGGCCTGATTGCGCTGCCGCAGATGTTGCGACTGGGTTATGACCGCAAGTTGGCGATCGGCATCATCTGCGCCGCCGGTGCGCTGGCCACCTTGATCCCGCCCTCGGTGGTGTTGATTGTCTACGGCCTGGCGGCCCAAGTGTCGATCACCAAGCTGTTTGCCGCCGCTGCGGTGCCGGGTTTTATCCTCGCCTCCCTGTACATCACCTACATCCTGGTCCGGGTGCGTCTAAATCCATCCCTGGCACCCATCTACGACATCCCGGAGACGGGCCTGCCATTTTTCCAACGGCTCAAATACCTCAAGGGCATAGTTCTGCCAGCTCTGCTGATCGGCACCGTGCTGGGGGTGATCTACTCGGGCATCGCCACCGTCACCGAGGCCGCCGCGATCGGGGCTGTGGGCGCACTTGTCGTTGCCGCTGTGCGTCGCGAGTTGAACTGGACCATGGCCAGGGACGCCATGCGCCAAAGCGTGCTGACCGTGGGCTCCATCATCTGGTTGGTCATAGGTGCGGTGTCGTTGATCGGTATTTACAACCGCATCGGTGGCGGGGAGTTCCTGCGCGGGGTCTTGACCGCGCTGGACGTCGGCCCCATCTGGGTGATTGTGGTGATGATGTTGATCGTCATGCTGCTCGGCACCTTCTTGGAGTGGATCGCGATCATCTTCATCACCGTGCCGATCTTTGCACCGGTGGTGGTCGATCTGGGATTTGATCCGATCTGGTTCGGTGTGCTCTTTGCCATGAATATTCAGATCTATTATCTGTCGCCGCCCTTTGGGCCGGCGTGCTTTTTTCTGAAGTCGGTGGCGCCCAAAGACATTCAACTGCAGGAAATTTTCCTCGCGGTGCTGCCCTTTATCGCGCTGCAGTTCGTGGGCCTGATGCTGGTTTTGTTCAACCCGCAGCTCGCGCTCTGGTTGCCTTCACTGCTCGATTGAGGAGTTCTACAACATGTCTGAACAAGAAAATAGCCATGCTCAGCACCAGCCGGAGCCGCTGGGCGAGCCGCCTGAGCAGCACCGTGACGATTACAAGTTTGGCAGTTGGCCCGAAGCGGCTGGCCTGGTGTTCACCGCCTTGCTCTGCTGGCTGATCGTTGTATTTACTGGATAAATCATGACTAAAAAAACACCTGATACACTGCGCTCTGCGCGCTGGTTTGAACCGGACGATCTGCGCAGCTTCGGCCACCGATCGCGCATGATGCAGCTCGGATACAGTGACGAAGACTACCGTGGCAAGCCCATCATTGGCGTGCTCAACACCTGGTCTGAGCTGAACACCTGTCATGCGCATTTTCGAGAGCGAGTGAAAGACGTCAAGCTTGGCACCGCACAAGCGGGTGGCTTCGCGGTTGAAATGCCGTCCCTGTCGGTGGACGAGAGCTTCACCAAGCCCACCTCCATGCTGTATCGCAACATGCTGGCGATGGAGACCGAGGAGATGATTCGCTCGCACCCGCTGGATGGGGTCGTGCTGATGGGCGGCTGTGACAAGACCACACCGGGCCTGATCATGGGCGCTATATCCGCCGGTGTGCCGATGATCTACCTGCCCGCGGGGCCCATGTTGAGCGGGCACTACGCGGGGGAGAAGCTGGGCTCTGGCTCGGACGCCTGGAAATACTGGGACGAGCGCCGCGCCGGCAACATCAGCGACGCCGAGTGGTTGGGGGTGCAGGGCGGTATCGCGCGCTCGGCCGGCACCTGCATGACCATGGGCACGGCCAGCACCATGACTGCCATCGCGGACGCCATGGGCCTGACCCTGCCGGGTGCCTCGTCCATACCCGCCGTCGACAGCAACCACCTGCGCATGTCCAGCTCTTGCGGTCGCCGCATTGTCGACATGGTCTGGGAGGGCCTGAGCCCGCACAAGATCATCACCGACGCGGCCTGTAGAAACGCCGCCATCGTGGCCATGGCGACCGGTTGCTCCACCAACGCGGTGGTGCACCTGATCGCCATGGCGCGTCGGGCGGGGGTGGATCTGACCCTCGATGACCTGGACGCGCTGGGCCGTGAGACGCCGTTGATCGCCAACGTGCGGCCGGCGGGTAAGGACTACCTGATGGAGGACTTCTACTACGCCGGTGGCCTGCGCGCGCTGATGAAGCAGCTCGAAGAGCGTCTAGACACCAGCTGCATCACCGTGACCGGCAAGAGCGTGGGGGAGAACCTGGAAGGGGCGGTGGTCTACAACGACGACGTGATTAGATCCCTAGACAACCCGGTCTACCACGAGGGTTCACTGGCGGTGCTGAAAGGCAATCTCTGCCCCGACGGCGCGGTGATCAAGCCCGCCGCCTGCGACCCCAAGTACCACGTGCACGAGGGGCCGGCGCTGGTGTTCGACGGCTACCCAGAGATGAAAGCCGCGGTGGACGACGAGGATCTGGAGATCACACCCGATCACGTGATGGTGCTGCGCAATGCCGGGCCACAGGGCGGGCCGGGTTTTCCCGAGTGGGGCATGCTGCCGATCCCCAAGGCGCTGATCAAACAGGGCCACCGCGACATGCTGCGCATCTCAGACGCGCGCATGTCGGGTACCTCCTACGGCGCCTGTGTCTTGCATATCTCACCCGAGAGTTACATCGGCGGGCCACTGGCGCTGCTGAAAACCGGCGACACGGTGCGCCTTGACCTGCCGAATCGCAGCCTTGATATGCTGGTGCCGGATGAGGAGCTTGAGCGGCGCCGCCAGGCCTTTGTCAGACCCGAGCCCCGCTTTGAACGCGGTTACGGCTATCTGTATGTCAACCACGTGACCCAGGCGGACAAGGGCTGTGATTTTGACTTTTTGCAGACGGACTTCGGCAAGACAGCCGGCGAGCCGGACATTTTCTAATAACCCTATTCTGAAATATTCAAAGGTATAAAGGCTAAGCATGACTGACTATATCCTCAGCGACGAGACACGCGCCAAGTACAAAAATATCTCAACCGCCTCCATTGCCACGGCGCTGTTTAAACGTGGCTTGCGCAACCAGTTCATTCAAGGCGCGGTGCCCTGCGGTGAGCAACAAGAGAACATGGTGGGGCAGGCCTTTACGCTGCGTTATATTCCCGCCCGTGAAGACCGTAACCCCATCACCGTGTTTCGCAACGCAGATCACCCGCAGCGTGTCGCCGTAGAGACCTGTCCTGTAGGCTGGGTGCTGGTGATGGACGGCCGCAAAGACGCGCGGGCGGCGACGGCTGGCTCCATCTTGGTGACGCGCTTGGCAAAGCGTGGCGCCGCAGGTGTGGTGTCGGACGCGGGCTTTAGAGACGTGCAGGGCATCGGCGAGCTGGACATGCCCGCCTACTGTGCATGCGCATCTGCACCCACCAATTTGACATTGCACGAGGCCCTCGATATCAATGTGCCTATCTCATGTGGAGATGCACCGGTTTTCCCCGGTGATATAATGGTGGGTGACAGCGACGGCGTGATGGTCGTACCGGCTGAATTGGCAGAAGAACTGGCCGATGAATGCCTGGCAATGGAGAGTTTCGAGGCTTTTGTACTGGAAGAAGTAGAAAACGGCGCCGAGATCATTGGTCTCTATCCTTGCACAAAAGACGAAAATACCAAGAAGTACGAAGCCTGGCTCGCCGCCAAAAACGCCTGATAAAAGGGTGTTTTTTATGCAAGCGTGGCTTCGTTCTTATTACTAATGGATGAAGGGATTTATTTTATGGCTTTTATACCCCACGGCAAGCACCTGGTGGCGGGTGCTTGGATCGGCACTGACGCAACTTTCGAGTCTGCGCCAGCGACGGGTTCGGCACATCAGTTTTCGGTCGGTTCACCCGACCTAGTGGATCAGGCCGTACAGGCCGCAGAAGACGCGTTTTGGACATTTGGTTATTCGACGCGTCAGGAGCGCGCTGATTTTCTCAACGCCATCGCCGACGAGATCGACGCGCGCGCTGAAGCTATCACCCAGATAGGCTCCGAGGAATCGGGCTTGCCCGAGGGGCGCCTGCAGGGCGAGCGCGGCCGCACGGTCGGTCAGTTGCGCTTGTTCGCCAGCCACATCATGGAAGGCGACTACCTGGACCGTCGGCACGACCAAGCGCTGCCCGATCGCGCGCCGATTCCACGCCCCGAGCTGCGCTTGATGCAGCGGCCCATTGGCCCGGTGGCCGTGTTCGGCGCCTCCAACTTTCCGCTGGCATTCTCCACGGCGGGTGGCGACACAGCGTCGGCACTGGCAGCGGGTTGCCCCGTGGTGGTCAAGGGCCACAGCGCACACCCCGGCACCGGCGAGATCATCGCCGAGGCTGTGCATGCAGCCATCAAAAAGTGCGGCCTGCACCCCGGTGTTTTCTCTCTGATCCAGGGTGGCAATCGTGCTGTTGGCCAGGCGCTGGTGCAGCACCCGCTGATCAAGGCGGTTGGTTTTACCGGTTCCCTGGGTGGCGGTCGTGCACTGTTTGATCTGTGTGCACAACGCGCAGAGCCGATTCCTTTCTTCGGTGAGCTCGGTTCGGTGAACCCGATGTTCTTGCTGCCTGAGGCTTTGGCCAATCGCGGCGCGGAGATAGGCGCAGGGTGGGCCGGCTCGCTGACCATGGGGGCAGGGCAGTTTTGCACCAACCCCGGCATCTCGGTGTTGATCGAAGGGCCCCAGGCCGATGCTTATGTTGAAGCTGCAGTAAAGGCACTTGAGCCCATGGGTGCGCAGGTGATGTTGACCGACGGCATCGCTGAAGCCTATCGCGGTGGACGCGATCGCATTGCGGGCACCGCAGGCGTGCAAGAGGTGCTGAGCACCAGCTGTGATCTGCGCAACGCGACGCCGTACCTCTTTGCAACCACTGGCAAGGAATGGCTCGCCAATGAAGCGCTGGGCGAAGAGGTATTTGGTCCGCTCGGTGTGGTCGTGCGTGTCAGTGACAAGGCTGAGATGCTCGAGCTGGCCAAAGGGCTGCAAGGTCAGCTGACCTGCACCTTGCACATGGACGCGGGTGATACCGAAGATGCCCGGGCGCTGCTGCCCGTGCTGGAGCGCAAAGCGGGTCGCGTACTGGCCAATGGTTTCCCGACTGGTGTTGAAGTCAGTGACACCATGGTGCACGGCGGTCCTTACCCGGCTTCCACTAATTTTGGCGCTACCTCAGTGGGCACCATGGCCATCCGACGCTTCCTGCGTCCGGTCAGCTACCAAAACATCCCGGCCGATCTGCTGCCGGCTGACTTGGGCTAAAAGCACGCCGTCGCTGGGGCATACGGCCCCAGCGCGAGACCCGCTGAGCGTATTTCCCTCTGCTCGCTCTGACAAACACATCCGCCTTTTTTGCTGGACCGTTGTTGCGCAAGCAAGAGTACTGCGATCACTTGCTTAGTCAGGGTTTTGAATTGTCTGCGAGAAGGTTCCCCGCTCTAATCCTGCATTGTATTTCACCGTGCGAATCCTGACTGCCCGCCTTAAAAAAGCGTGTAGCACTTCGTGGCTTTGCTTGTCTGTGTGCTGTGTCTCAAACGCCATGACTCGGGCTTTCGCCGGGCTGCAGAGCTTAGCGAGCTGAGGGTTTTCAGCTCCAAGCGGCTGCCGGTCCGCCCCAGCGCACCGCGTGTCCTTGTTTCTTGTCTTGTAGTATCCCGCTTCTTTACATAATCGCTCAGAAGCATCCGGAATCGATCATAGTTCGGGTGATGTGACAACTATTGTCTTAGCAAGCACTGCGCTCAGGTAGAATAATGCATACTGCAACTTGCTCAATAGCACAGATAAATGCCTTGGGCGGTTGGCTGAATAAAGCAAGTACAGGAACATTCCATGAAAAGATTAGTATTAATTACCATCAGCTGTTGTGCATTTGGAACGGCTTACAGCGGTGGCTACCGCGCCGCATTGCAAGGCCAAAAGGCTATGGGGATGGGCCACACGGGTGTCGCATTGGGCGAAAGTGCAGAGACTGTATTTTTTAATCCCGCCGGCATGCCGCTGCTGGAAGACAACGCATCCTTCACCGCGGGTGTCACGCTGGTCAACTCCAACATCGAGTATTACAGCCGTGAGACCAATGCCCGCGCCAAAACCGACAATCCCATTAGCACACCTATAAGTCTCTACTATTCCCGCAAGCACTCAGAGCAACTTTCATACGGTTTGGGGATCTACACGCCTTTCGGTAGCACAGTAGAGTGGCCCGCTGATTGGGCAGGTTCCCACCTTGTGAACAAAATCAATTTGGCGGCTATTTTTGTGCAGCCAACGATTGCGTGGAAATTCAACGACAAATACAGCGTAGGTCTTGGTCTGAACTACGCATCTGGCGGCGTTAAGTTCGATCGCAACCTGAACACCAGCCTGACGAACGCCAACGGCGACCGCTCCAAAGTCACGCTAGACGCCAGCGGCGTAGAAGCGTTTGGCGCCAACCTGGGTTTTATGGCTAAGGTCAGCGATAAAATGCGCATTGGTGTCAACTACCGCACTGAAATCATGCTTGAAGCGGAAGGCCAAAGCGCGGATTTCGAGAACGTGCCCGGTGCATTGGCGACAACGTTTACAGATACAACGTTCAGCGCTGACATCCCACTGCCCGCCGAGCTGACACTGGGCTTGAGCTATCAGGTCGATGACAAGACGACACTAGCTGTAGATGTCAACTTCACCGAGTGGAGCGCGTACGATGAGCTGCGCATAGACTTCGACAATGCCGCCCCAACATCCGTCAACCCGCGTGGCTACGAAGACACCACCACATTCCGCGTTGGCGTACAGCATCACCGCAATGAAAAGTGGACCCTACGAGGCGGCGTTTATTACGATCAAAGCCCCGTGGTCAGCGGGCTTTTTGCGCCCGAAACACCACGTGGCGACAATTCTGCTCTAACGGTTGGCGCAACATACAATCGCAGCCCACGTCTCGCCTTTGATGTTTCTGCTTTTACCCTGTTGTCTGGCGAAGTCACCAACTCCTATGACCAGTACGCTGAGAGTGATGGCACCCTCTCGCCGTTTGGCGGCACCTATTTGTCGAGCGCCAATGGCATCGGCTTTGGCGTCTCTTACAACTACTGATTCAAGCGAAGTGAATTCCATGACTTATAAAAAAACAATGAAGTACTCAACAGTCGCAGCAGCGACGTCCATGTTAATGGTGCTGAGCGGCTGTGACTCCTCCATCGACACGGCGGGCAGCGATCAGTACAGCAGCGGTGATGCGGATTTCAGCACACTGGTCACCGTGGGTGACTCCCTGACGGCCGGCTACGCTGACAGTGCGCTGTACCGCAATGGCCAAGAGGCATCCTACCCTGCAATCGTTGCAGGTCAGCTCAACAAAATAGCGCCCATCACTTTCACCCAGCCCCTGGTTGACGACAACACAGGCGGCTTGTTGTTAGGCGGCACGCCCATAACAACCATCGGCAATCGTTTGGTGCTAGCGGCAGGTGCAGACGGTGCACTGGCGCCTGCGCCCATCGAAGGCACGCCGAGCACTGAAATAGGCGTGCCTTTGGTAGGCCCGTTCAACAATGTTGGCATACCAGGGGCAAAGTCTTTTCACCTGGTGACGCCAAACTACGGTGACGCTACAGGTCTGCTTGCCGGCACCGCCAACCCTTACTTTGTGCGTTTTGCCTCAGCAGCAAGCACCACCGTCTTGGCTGATGCAGCGGGTCAACAGCCCACATTCTTCACCCTCTGGATAGGCAACAACGACACGTTGTCCTACGCCACGGGCGGCGGCGTAGGGGTTGATCAAACGGGTAATGCAGACGCTGCGACTTACGGCGCTGCAGACATCACTGATCCCACGCTATTTGCAGGTGTCTACAACACGGTTGTCACCGCTTTAACGGGCAATGGCGCCAAGGGCGTGCTGATCAACTTGCCTGACGTCACCAGCATCCCGTTCTTTACCACGGTGCCGCACAATGCAATCCCATTGGATGCGGACACCGCAACGTTTGTTAACGGGGAGTTTGCTAACTACAACGGCGGATTATTGGCCGCGGAAGCCGCGACCGCTATCACTGCGGATGAGCGGGCTGCGCGTACCATTACTTTTGCCGCTGGTAATAATGCGGCATTGATCAGTGACGAATCCTTAACTGATCTCACCGGTTCTGGCTTGCCAAATTATCGTCAAGCTACCGCTGAAGACTACATTCTGCTGACAACACTGGGCGCGCTGGGTACCTTAGCCGAACCTGGCAATCCAGCCTCCGTCATCGGTGTGGCCGTGGCATTGACAGATGCTCAAGTGCTGACTGCAGCGGAAGTCGAGCTAGCGTCAGCGGCTAATGCAGCGTACAACGCGACCATCGCGGCTATCGCTGACGCCAGCCCTGACCTCGCACTCTACGATGCAGCAGCGGCACAACAGGTGCTGGCGACTACCGGCGTGAAGTACGGCACAGGCGGCATAACCGCGGTATTCGCGCGAGGAGGCGGCTTCTCTCTGGACGGCGTGCACCCGACTGAACGCGGTTATGCGGTGATAGCCAACGACATAATGGGTGTGATTGAAGACAACTTCGGGGCGACCATCCCGCGGGTAGATCCTGGTAGTTACAGGACTGTCTACACCAACTAAGGCACTAGCACGGGTGGGCGCAATGCCCACCCGGTTTACCGAAGAAACTCCGTTGCCGCTTTGAGCGGCGCACATCCGAAGAAGCCCGGCTTGGCGGCCAACAGTATGCTGATGAGGGATGAAGCCTTTGACAGCTTCCAGATTGCCGCACGGTGGGTTTGTTCGATACAGTCAGTAAACCAATGAGGCGGCCAATTGGCCGCCTCAGTGCGTTTAGTCGCCGCTACTTTTGGGCATGCTCAGCAACTCACCAAACTGCGGGCCTTTTCGGCGGCCAAAATGCGTGCGCTGTCGAAATCAGCAATCGGGTGCTGCAGATTTCTGTCGAGGTCACCCGCCGCCAGCATCGACAAATAACGCCCGGCGCACACCCTGAGGAAAGAGGTGAAGTTGCCCAGATCGTGGTCCGCTTCAACCGACTCGTGGTAGAGCTTGGTGATGAGCTGATTGACGTTCATCTTGTCCCTGAGGGCGATCTCCTCAAGCGTCTTCCAGTAAAAGGCCTCCATGCGAATAGAGGTCGCGACGCCGTCAATGCGCAGGGACTTTGTTCGGCTCAGCCACAGCTCTGGGTCAGCTTCGATAAACAATTGGCACATGGGTTTGGGCTCCTGAACACAGTCTGATTGGCTGCTGATGGCAATTGTCATCGCCGCACGAAAGAGAAGGCGCAATTCTACTGCAAGCAAGGCGGGGGAGGTGAAGGAATTTGGGAAATCGGCACATCCGTGTGCCACGGGAGGCCCTGAGCAGGTCAGGGATTCCCAAAAGTCTGACGGTTCCATCCTGGACTTATCTGCGTTTCGACAAGCTAAACAGCGGTTTCCATTTGTCTGCTACAACAAAGCCCTTGCAGGTCATGTTCTAGTCGGTACAGCCCTGTACCGTGGAAAACCAGAGTGCATCTGATTCCCCTGAAAGAACTTTGCCTGAGCAATGATCAAGACTGGTGTTATAGGGTTATGACAACAGATGGCTCGGCGGTGCCGTGCTTCGATAGAAGCCTAAAATTAGGCCCCCTGATTCATTGGATCAACGTGCTGCGCGTCGACCGGCAGCGCTGGCGCCGATGGAGCAGCAGGTGACCAGCAGCACGCCCGCTTGGGCCACACCGTTGAGTGTTTCTATCTCAATGTGCGCAGGCCAGATAAAATGCAGTAAATAGGTACAGGCAAAGGCAATGACTGGCACCAAGGGCAGGGCGGCACCGATGCGGCTCACTGGCCAGTGTTGCAGTGAGCGGGTGAATGCTTCATATGCAATCAAGGTGTTGAGCGACAGGAACAGCAGCACCGGGAACAAATCAACGCTCACCAGCTCAAGCTTCTGCGGTGACGAAAAGGGCAGCAGTAAAACACTGGCGCAGAAATAAATGTAGAGCAGGATGTTGCTCGATGAAATATCTTGCAGCAGGGCCTTTTGCAGCAGTGTGTAGATGACCCAGCTGAGCGCAGAGAAAAACACGCAGGCGATGCCGATGAGTATTTGGGTGTGGCCAGATATGCCGACCAGCTCGCGGTTAAAGAACATCAGCATGCCCACTATAACCCCGGCGAAAAAGACAATTTGTCTGGCCGAAATATGCTCCTGGTAAAACAGCACGCCACCCACCGCCATCATGATTGGCGCTACTTGGAAGATCAGCTGTGCGGTGGGGCCCGACAGATAATGCAGGCTCGATACAAACAGGATGTAGTTGGCGATTGACCCGAGCATTGCCAGTGTCAGTACCAACCACTGCTTGGGGCCGAGCTTGCGGAAATCGCCGAGCCGCCCAAACACAAGCTGAATGCACAGCGTCACCGCGAAAGCGCAGACGAACCGAAACCACGTAAGAGTAACCGCATCCACGAATGGCAGGATCATTTTCAGCGCGATGGGCAGAGTGCCCCAGAGGAACACCGCAATAGACACCAGCACGAGGCCGGCACGATAACTTGCAGCCATGGGACGTACCCGGGATGAGAGAAGACTCAGTGTGGGCT
>JAWSVD010000368.1:0-13685 GCA_033852095.1 Granulosicoccaceae bacterium
GATCGGCGCTGAAAGCAGGCGCGGCGAACAGTGTGCTGCTAAACGCCACGGCGGCCAATCGTCCGCTGGCGGACATATTAATAAAACCCATCATAATTCTCCCTAGTGTGGCGGCCGGGCTGTTGCCTGCTGCCAGTGAAACCTCAGTCTTCCTTAGGTAGTTTCCTGCTTTTGTCGCAGATATTGTCTTTTCTACCCAGTTTGGAAAAGGTTTTCCTAGATTGCCTTTTGGTTTCTTGTGAGTCAAGGAAAACCTTTTCCGGATTGGATTTTCTTTTGAAATAGGTGAGATGGAACGGCGGGCAGTCAAAGCAATTGTGGGAAAAGCATGGCTTCAGTACAGCACTTACAAGCGTGGCGAGTGATGTTGCCCTGTTTCCAAAACGTAAATTCCAGAGTCGGCTTGGAAATATTGTTCGATGATGCTGCTACCCTACGCAGGAAGAGCGCAGCAAAGCAGCACGCCTCTAGGCTCTATGGAATGCTGTAGGTTTTTTCGATCAACGACTAAAACGGCATTGATTTTTGAAGAGCGGAACCGCAACCAGCCCGATAGGCAGCAGAAACTGGCTTCAATTGCGGGGCGTTCTGCAAAGCCAAGCAGTGGTACATTGGCCTGTCGGTGCCACGAATTCCCTGTATACAGGCAAGCAGCCGCACAGATAGCAGCGTTTGCCGGCCATTGCTGCTCCATCGCGGGGGCGTGGACTAGGTGAACGGATCAGCGCGCTTTCGTCTTTGATTTTTGCCACACGAAATATTCGTTAGGTGTTTCAGTTGTCTTTGGCGAGTAGGTTCACGGCTTTCTGCTGCCATGTGCCGGTGATGAGAGAATGGGGTGAATACTCCTTAAGTTGTGCGCGAAAAGGCAGCGCATCTGTTGTCCTGATGCCTTGCTCTACTGTCAGTTTCCAGCCGCGTTCCGCGCCTTTGAATGCATGGATTTCTTCATTTTCTTCTAATAACAGTTCAACCGAGCCGTTGATCTGCAGTGTAGCTCCGCTATCGAAGTCAACAAACAGTAGTCCAGCTTTTGGGATTTCAATGAAGTTACCGAGTGTGTTGAAAAAGTTATTGCCCGAGTAGTCAGGGATGGTCAATGTGTTGCCATCAACTTTGATGAAACCCGGGCTTCCGCCGCGATGGGATACATCCACACCATCTATGCTTGATCCCCCTGCTGTCAGAACGTAACTGGCCACAAAAAAGGTATCAGCGGAAGCGATCAGTGCTTGCGCTGGTGGGTCTAATTCGGTGAACGATGATAGATCACGTTGCGGCGCTCTCTCGTCTGGGGCTCTGACAAATTTAACAGAGCGTTTTTGGATGTATTTGGCGCAGTTGCCAAATGACTGATCCACAATGAGCTGTAGCTCTTCGGCGTTACTGTGGCTCACTCGGGTATTGACACGGTTGCGCCTGCGTGTCGGCAATTCGATGCCCAATAGGCCGAGAGGTGTACCTTGAGTAATGCTGTGGAACAAGGGATTGTCAGCAAGATCAGGGGTTCTGATCGTTAATTTTGTCGGTGAAGGCGAAGTGACAAACCCTGGCTTGCCGGTGAGTATCGACGCCCAGGGCGCTCCCAGTGCATCGACACTGCCCACTACCATGAAAGGCAGTTGATTGAAGAAGTCTCGGTGCTGTTCCGGCATAAACGAACGAATGACACGCTTGCCGATTAGCTCCATCGATTCCTTTTTACCGATTGTGCTGTGCATCGTTTGCTCACCGCGGTGCCAAGGGGAGGGTGCGGTCGAAGTTTCGGTGTTCATGGGCTGTTTCTCCACAAGTCACAGCAGCACGCTCGGCTGCTGCACAGGTTAAAGTGATTTTTTGCTCGCTAAGCCACTGGCCGTCGCCTGCATCGGCACAAACCCATCGAGCGCCTCTATGTTGCGGAGCAAGCGCTGTACATTGGGGTAGGGCCCCAAGGACACGTCGCCTTCAGGGGCAAGTGCGGTGTAGCTATAAATAGCCACGTCGGCGATGCTCGGAGACTCTTCGACCAAAAACTGCCTGCCTTCCATGTGTGCTTCAAGCTTTGTGAGCAGCCTTTCCGCGATTATGTGGGCGATTTTTTTGTCGAGCGGTGCTTTAAACACATTGATTTGCCGGGCCGCTGCAGGCCCGAAAGCAAGCTCACCGGCGGCCAGCGTGAGGAATTTTTGCACTTCTGCTTCTGCAACGAAGTCAGTAGGCAGGAATTCAGGGGCATACTTTCGGGCCAAATATACCAAGATAGCGTTCGAATCACTGATCACCGTTTCGCCGTCCTCAATCACGGGTACTTGGCCATCGGTGTTCAAGGCTAGAAAGGGCGCTCTTTTATGCTCTCCGCCAGAGAGGTCTACGTTGATAACCTCATGTGCGAGCTTGGCGAGTCCGGCAAAGAGCTCGATACGGTGGGCATGGCCTGACAGGGGAAAACTGTGAATACGGATAAGGCTTTTCATTGCGGGGTCTCTCCAGATTGCTTGTCCAGTGAATCTTGACTGATCTTATGAAAGGCCCAATCAGAAGGCAATTGACCATTTTGGCGAAACATTATGTCTATACTGGGCGCTAATAAAGTGACAAGGGGAGCTTAATGGACACAGTCGGGAGCATGCGTACATTTGTTTCGGTGGCAGTGGAGCTGTCGTTTACAGGAGGTGCGAAACGCCTGGGCATCAGTGCCAAGGTCGCCAGTAAGCATATTCAGCAGTTGGAGAGCAAGCTGGCTGCACAGCTCTTCCACCGCACCACGCGTTCGGTGACATTGACCGAAACAGGGCGAGCTTACTTTGACCGCTGTGTACCGCTGCTGGATCAGTTTGATGAGTTAGAAAACCTAGTGCAAAGTAATCAAACAGTGTTGGCGGGGCCCATTCGCATAGCCGCGCCCACGGCATTTGGCAGCAGTCAGTTGATAGTCGCTCTCAAAGAATTTCAAAAAGAGCACCCAAATGTCCGCGTGGCATTGAGTCTCTCAGATACCAATGTTGCTTTAGTGGAAGAGGGCTTTGATCTAGCGATTCGATTTGGTCAATTGCAAGACTCTTCCTTAATAGCACATAGATTACTCGATATGCGAGTCGTCGTTTGTGCTTCACCAAGCTACTTGGCGTTGCACGGTGAGCCCCGACATCCGAGGGATTTGAGCACACATAATTGCTTGCTGCGATCTGCGACTCACGGCGGAGAACACTGGGTGTTCCGGGAGGAAGGGGAGTTGATATCCGTGCCAGTAACTGGCTGCTTCAGTACTAACTCACCTCGTGCGCTGGCCCATATGGCGGCGGGCGGGTTGGGCATCACACAAGTGCCAAAATATGTGCTCGAACCTTTTCTTGCGACGGGTGAACTGCGGCTACTGTTCGAAAACCAAGAAGCCAGTGATATTTCTCTCTACGCGATCTACCCGCCAAGCCGGCATTTGACTGCGCGTATTCGTGCTCTGATTGACCACTTAGCCGAGCACTTCAAACATGACTAGTTGGCACCGAAATCGTATTGCCGCAATACGTGGTATTTGTTCTGTCCGTGGCTAAAAGCCACCTGCACAGCGATGCCGTTGTTGCTCGCTTACAGACTTAGGCAATACTAAAAAGCCAGTGTCCCGTTAGTGCAGCTAAATGTTGTGTTTCGAGTTGTTAAAAAAAAGCAATGAGTGTCCAGCTTGCATTAAATAATAAAGATAAAGCCCCTTGATTTGCTGTTTATGTCTGATGTTGTCGCACCCCAAATGAGTAGGATGAGTGGCCTGAAACGTGATTCGGAGTTTCATTGAAATATTGAGGCGTTGATTATGTTTTTGGTTTTTATCTTGAGATCAATTTTTATAAGTGCTCTCCTAGCAGTTTTATTTCTAAGCGGTTGCAATGACGCTTCAAATTCGACACCGCCAACCAGTAGTGGGTTGAAAATTCATCCGGAAGTCAGCGGTCTTTGGCCGTTACCTGGAAGTGAAGACGTCGCAAAAAATACACAGCTAAATGTTGTATTCAATCAGGATATTCTTGGGACTTCTGTGAATGGTGCAGCACTGACACTTGAAAGTCTGTCTCAAGCTGTCGCAGGTTCGGTGTCTTTTAATGGACTGAGTAATACGGTGACGTATTCGCCAGAGGCGGAGCTTTCAGTACTCAGGGACTACCGTGCGACCGTGTCGAGCAATATAACTAATCTGTCTGGCTTAGCGCTTCACGAAGCAATCAGTTGGTCATTTACTACGGCTGAAGGCCAATGGAATACGGCTGAAATCGTCAGTGCCAGCAACCCCAACACCACTGAAATTCCGCAGATCACAGTCGATAAATTCGGAAACGCGATCGCTGTGTGGCACCAGATAGACAATACGATTTTCAGTATTTGGAGTAATCGTTACAGCGTTGACACCGGCTGGGGCACTGCTGAACTGATCGAAAGTAGCGACACCCATGCAGCAACCTTTCCTCAAATTAGCATGAATGAAGATTCGGCCATCGCAACATGGAAACAAAGCGACGGTGTTGAAGAGAGCATCTGGTCGAACCGGTACACCAACAACGTTGGTTGGGGCGAGGCTGAGCTGATCGAGTCTGTTAACACGGAAGTTGTAACCGTGCCTCAAATAGCCATGGACCCAAATGGGAATGCACTTGTGGTGTGGACTCAAAGTGACGGTGCCGAGGTCATCCTCTGGTCGAATACCTTTTCTGAAGAGTCTGGTTGGGCAGGGGAAGAGCCTGTTTCGAACAACGATTTTGGTCCAGTGGGGTCACCTAAAGTTAAAATTGATGACGCGGGAAACGGCATGCTAGTGTGGTCACAAAGCGACGGTACGGCGGAAAGTATTTGGGCAAATCGCTACCTGGCGAACTCGGGTTGGGGGATTGCTGCGCGAATTGAAACAAGTGATAACGCGGCGTCTTCCCCCGTTATCGAGTTAGACGCCATGGGTGATGCGATAGCTGCCTGGTTTCAAACAGATGGGACAAGTTATAGCATTGCTTCGAATCGGTTTACAGCTGTTGAGGGATGGGGGACAGAGTCCGCTGTTGAGTCGTCGAGCGCATCCGCGTTGAGTAACCTCAGGGTAGGCGTAAGTGATGCAGGACGTGCTGTAGTAGTGTGGCGCCGCTCCGACGGTGTTCGCAACAATATTTGGTCAAATCACTACACTGAGGATATGGGGTGGAGTGAGGGTGAGTTGATCGAAACTGATGACGTGAGCAATGCATTTACTCCACAGTTGGCAATGGATGCTACAGGCAATGCACTTGCCATATGGCGACATCACGATGGCTCACACCAAAACATCTGGGCAAACAGGTTTGTCGAAGGTACTTGGGCGACGCCGGTCTTGTTAGAAGATGACGACACAGGAGGTGCGTTTAAGCCGAAAATTGCGATGAATAGACAAGGCAAGGCAGTGGTCGTATGGCGCCAGTGGAAAAGCGGCAACAATGTGGTTATGTCCACTCATTTCGATTGAATCAACTATTGATACAACCGTTCAAATTGAACGGATGGTCCTGATGCCCCCGTTTTCAATTTGAGGGGCGACCGTCATAGATTTGCTAAGGGCTTGAACTCGTGGCCGCAGGCCGGGCATTTACAGGCTTGTTGTGACTGGTGGCTGTGCTCGAACTCTGCTCTGATTGCCACTGCCATAGAGCGGCTGATCCCGAGAGTGCGGCGTAACTGCTCCAGTTCTGCTTCTTCATGGGGTTCAATCACATTGTCTTCCAGCGCTATCCACAGTTGCCGTTTTAAGTGTTCGCGTTTTTGCGCCAAGGCGCTGGCCANNGCCATGCCAACGCCGACCACAGTGACCAGCGCCCCAAACACTTTACCGCCGACGGTAATCGGCGTGACATCGCCGTAACCGACAGTTGTCAGTGTCGCCACGGCCCACCACATTGCCGCGGGGATGGAACCAAACTTGTCCGGTTGCGCCGAGTGCTCGACCAGATAGGCACCGCTGGCGGCCAAGACGAGCAAAACAAAGAGGATGAAAAAACCGGCGAACAAAGAGCTGGCTTCTTCGCGGAAGACGTCGAGCAAGAGGTTCATGGCCGATGAATAACGCGTCAGCTTGAACACACGCAGCAGTCGCAGCACCCGTAAAAAGCGCAGGTCAAGCGTGAAGAGCAGCCCGAGAAAGAAGGGCAAGATGGCGAGCAGATCGACCATGGCCATCGCTGAGGTGGCGTATGACCAGCGCGGGTGCGGCAGGTGCGCGTAGCGCTCGTCCTCGACGCAGACCCAGAGGCGAAGGCTGTACTCTACGCTGAACACAATGACTGACAAGGTTTCGAAGGCGGCAAACCAGTGTTGGTAGTGCTGCAGTAGTTCGTCCACTGTCTCGAGAGCGACTGCCAGGACATTAAGAGAAATCAAGACGATCAACAACATGTTGACCACACGTCCCGTCAGGCTGGTGTCCACGGATGCTTCCAGCCAACCGTGGACGCGTTGACGCACAGTGATTTCTGTCATGGGAGTTTGGCGGTGTTGGTGTTTTCCGCCTCTGATCTAATCGCCCGCACCGCACGGCTCATCGGTATAGCGATCTGGGATACAACCGCGATCCCAAACAGGGTATTGCCGACGATTGACGGTACAAACGGCACAGCGAAAAAAGTGACAATCGCCACTCCCGCGCCAAAAAACTGTACGTCGCGTGTGTAATACCGCCCGCCAAAGTGCGTATCTATGGAGGCCTGTATTGCCGCCAGTGCCCCGAGGAACAGTACCAACCCACCGCAACCTAGGGCTGCGTATTTGACAGGGTAGTTGTCAAAGAAACCGACCTTTACCTCGGCTTTTAGCGCAACGCCAATCACGATCGCCGCCAGCATCAGGACCAGATGCCCGTACCACCACCGCGCCATGATCCAGCGATCGTTCGTGGTTGGGTGGCGGTTTCCGACGAAATCAAAGTAAGTCCAGGTGAGCACAAAAACAGTGACGCCGCCCAAGAAAAAGTTGAAGAACACATCGTAACTGACCTTATAGACGCCTTTTTCTGACAGGGTGATCACCAATTTAAAAAATCCCTCGCCCATCACGATCAAGAACAACAAGGCGAATCGCTCGGCGAAGTGGCCCAGCCGCGGGGTAAATCGCTTGAGCCGCATGACACCGTAATCTCGGTGTAAAAACCCCACTTGTGTGAGTAGTATCATGGCGCCAAACAGACTGTAGTTCCACGGAGACGGGAGGAAGGCCGCGAGAAAGGACACAGCAGCTGCGGCAAGGAAATTACGCGACATCTCCCGTGATACCTGGCAACTGCTTTGCGATTGGCGCGAGACACGCCAGTACAACGATGCTGTAATTGCTCGGTTACAGGCGTAGGCAATACCAAAATACAGCGCGCCTTTGCCGGTGATATGGGGAATTGCTGCGGCCATGAGCATCACGGTGCATATTTGCGCGCTCATAATGCAACGGTGGTAGACATCGGTGCTGACAAAGAGCGAACTAAAATAGGACGATTCTGCCCACGACATCCAAATCACGGTGAACAGGGCCGCGAAAATCAAAAATCCCTGCACGGAGAGGTGTTCAGACAGGTAGTTGCCCAGTAGGAACACACACACGACGTGGATCAAGTCATAGAACAGTTCCACCCAATGTACATGGTTGTGCACGTGCTCGAGGTCTTCATGGTGCTTGGGAGAGCTCCACAGAGGGTGGTCAGATAAAGCCATGGGGGTTTCCTGATTGATCGTCTGTGATCATCGGAATGATGGCCTAGTCAATGGGGGGATTCAAGCATCTTGGGAGGCGGCAGGGGGCTGTCAGGCGCCATAAAGGGACAAAGACTGCGGTATTAAACACAGAGGGTATGCGTAGCGACGAAGCTGTCAACAGCCGAGACTGTGGTGTTTTCTCCGTGATTGCCGATGCGCGTATGGCTCTCTATTGTTTTGAGCTGTGCAGACCTAAGCTGTCCAGTGCACTCAGTGCTTATATAACACTGAGTGCACAGCCATGGCGCTGTCAGCAGCGTATGGCCCTACAAACTGGCGGTGATGCCACCGTCGACATACAGCGTGTGTCCGTTGACAAAACTAGACGCTGCCGAGCTGAGGAAAATAGCCGAGCCGACCAGTTCTTCTACTTTGCCCCAGCGTTGCTGCGGTGTTCTGTTTTCCAGCCAGGCAGAGAATTTTTCGTCCGCTACCAGTGCCGCGTTCAGCGGCGTGTCGAAATAACCCGGCGCAATGGCGTTGATGTTCAAGCCGTGGCGCGCCCAGTCGGTGGCCATGCCTTTGGTCAAGTTGACGATAGCGCCCTTGGACGCGGTGTAAGGCGCGATGGCCGGGCGGGCGAGGCTGGATTGCACTGAGGCGATGTTGATGATGCGCCCTTGGCCGCGTTTGATCATGTGGCGTGCCACGGCCTGGCCCACATAAAAGGCGGAGTTGACGTTGGTGCGCATCAGGTGATCGAAAGCGTCGATCTCGAAATCTTCCAGTGGCGCCCGGTGCTGCATGCCGGCGTTGTTGATCAGGATGTCGATCGGGCCCTTGTCGGCTTCAAAGGCGTCAACCGCTGCGTGAACCGCCGCGGCGTCTGTCACGTCAAAAACAATCGTCTCGACTTCGGCCCCGGTGGCGCGCAGCTTTTCGGCTGATGCTTCGAGGCGCTCAACATTGCGCGCGTTCAGCACGATGCGCGCGCCAGCCTGTGCCAGGCCATTGGCCAGTGCCTGGCCGATGCCCAGCGAGGAGCCTGTAATAAGCGCGGTTTTTCCCTTCAGATCAAAAAGCTGCATTGTTTGTCCTAGTTAATTCTTAGATTCCGGCCAAGAGGGCGGGCTTGGCTTCGTGCGTGAATAGCCCTTTGTGAAAAGGGTATACCACTTTGATAGCACTGATCGTGGCAAAAGCGGAACGGTGTGGTCAGCGCTGTACATGGCATCTGGCGCCAACGTCAGGTGCAAAAACTTGATGTTTCCAGTAATAAAAAACTACGGTGTTCCGCGAGCGCTGAAATGTAGGCACTCTGTTAGTGGCTTAAGAGCGGTTGAGCACTATCAGTGGGCATGTTATCTTGTATTTTGTATACATTCCATTCTGAACGCCCTTCAAATCACTGGAAACAAGCCTTTGCTGTCATCGAAGCTTGCCATAAACCGGCCGCGATCACTTGCTGCAACCGTTGTGGAACGGCTTCGGCGGGCGATCATCGACACCGAGATCCCCCTGGGCTCAGAGCTCTCAGAGCAGGCGGTGGCCGAGTCGCTCGGGGTCAGCCGTACGCCGGTGCGTGAGGCGCTGTTTCAGCTCCAGCAGCAGGGTTTGGTGGTGATCGTGCCGCAGAAGGGCAGTTACGTCTTTTTCCCCACCGAGCAAGACATCATTGACCTGTGCGAATACCGGGTGATGATCGAAAACACTGCTATATCATTTGCCTTTACGCGTGACCGCGACAAAACATTGCAGCAGTTGCAGCAGGCGATTGCGGACATGGGAGAGGCAAGGGCGGCGGAGGATGCGGTGGCTTACGCGCGCGCTGATACAAACTTTCACGAGGCCTTCATCGCCAATTCGGGCAACCGCTACCTGCAGACCAGCTACTCTGTGGTCGCCGGCCCTATCTCCACGCTGCGCTCGCACCTTTCTATCCCGCTGGAGGGCGCTCAAGAGCGTTCTTTCGGCCAGCACAAGCTGATCACGGAATTGTTCGAATCCGGCAATATCTCAGCCATCACCCCGATCCTCACTGAGCATATACTGTCGACACGACGCTCTTATATTCTTGCTTTGCAAGAGGGGCTGATCGAAAACCCGCGCGAGCAACAGTAGCTGATCCTTTGCTTACTTGGTGATGGGAATACTAAGCGATTCGCTGCTTTTTCTGCTCTCTTATCGTAAGGCGCTTGCGCGCCATAGCTGATCAGTCTTTGGCCACTGTGTTCTTCGATTTACCCCTAGTGCGTTGCTGCAGAAACTCGTTGAAAACTTTTTATACTCCTTAGCTGCGCTCACGATTCCAGCAAATACAAGGTCGCCTAGGTCGCTATTATCCTTAATCGAGGCGGAAGCTGCAGCTGTGCGGCCCACGCAAAACCCTTCACTTTGGCCAAGACTCTGATTTCGCCATAGCGCCTAAGATGTAGCTCGGCGTAATTCGGTTAGTTCTTGCCCAAACTTCCAACCCCACAGCGGAATTCTGTTGAGCTGCCTGAGCACTGCATTGCAAAAACTGATTTTCTTCGCTCCTGTATACAACCTGGTCTCAGTCGGTGCTTTTTTAGCTCTATTCGAGCATGAATTTCCAATAAACATCAACAAATCTAACTTGCATGGTTTGATTGTATACAGTACCTTAGGCGCATGATTTCGGTGAGAGATGGATAAATCCTCTCTCAATCCACCCTGTCCAGCATGCTTTTTGCGGACTGTGGCCAGTGCTGTATTTCTTCGAAACAATCGACCCGCGGCTCACGGCCTAGCCGTGTCAGAGCTGCGCGCCGAGGAAATGGAAAAGCTCAGAGAGAGCTGGCCAAGCCCGTTTACGAGGCAAGCCTAGAGGGTACTGGTAAAGATAACTTTTATTGATTCATGGCAGGCCTGCGCGCCGTGTGCGATCAATAGCTGTCAGCCGATAGTAGTGACTGCTGTTCTCCGTAGCGGTTTTTGTTCCGGCCCTCTCTCAGAGGGTCGGTTTTTTTGTGTTAGTTTTTAAGAAAAATAGTTTCTATATTTGGAATGTCGAGTTATGCCTGTGGTATCGAATCTTGAGCACACGGAGCTTCTCCGCGACTTGGCTGAATTGTTTGACGACAAAGCCTTGTTATCCGGCGGCAACATCCCGGCGCGGAACACCCACGACACGAGCTTCCTGCCCGAGGTGCAACCACTGGTCGTGGTGCGGCCCAACAGTCCCGAGCTGGTGGCACAGGCAATGGCGGTTTGCGCCAAACACGGGGTGCCAGTCGTGCCTCAGGGCGGACTGACCGGATTGTGTGGCGGCGCGCACCCGTTGGCGGGCGCTGTGGCCCTGTCACTCGAGCGCTTCAGTGGCATCGAAGAAATTGACCCCGCTGCCGCGACGATTACGGTGCGGGCGGGCACACCGCTTGAAGCTGTGCAGCGTGCGGCGGAAGAGGCGGGCTTTTATATACCGCTGGATCTGGGCGCGCGTGGCTCCTGCCAGATTGGCGGCAACCTCGGCACCAACGCCGGGGGCAATCGCGTCATCCGTTACGGCATGGCGCGCGAGATGGTGCTGGGACTGGAGTACGTGCTGGCTGACGGCACCTTGGTGACGGGTTTGAACAAGATGATCAAGAACAACGCGGGTTATGACCTCAAGCAGCTGTTCATTGGCTCGGAGGGCACGCTCGGTATCATCACGCGCGCGGTGCTGCGCTTGCAACCACTGCCCGGCTGTACGGTGGCGGCCCTGTGTGGCGTGCCGTCTTATGATGCCGTATTGGCGCTGTTGTCTAGCGCACGGCGCAACCTTGGCCCCATGCTGTCGGCTTTCGAAGTGATGTGGCCCGATTACTGGCATGAGGCGACCGAGACAGTCAAAGGCATTCGCAAACCCCTGGAAGGTGAGCACGCTTTTTATGTGCTGGTCGAGATGCAAGGGCTGGACGAAACCCTCGACGGCCAGCGCTTTATGGGCTGGATAGAGGGCGAGTTCGAGGCCGAACATGTCGAAGATGCGACCATCTCGCGAAGCCTAGCTGACGTGGTCGACTTCTGGAAAACGCGCGACGCGGCGGGGGAGTTCCAAACTGTCCTAGGACCACACTGCGCCTATGACATCGGCTTGCCTATCGCGCGCATGGACGAATTTGCGGTTCTGTGTAAGCAGCGCATAATGCAGGCAATGCCAGAGGCGCTGGCCGTGTTTTACGGCCACATCGGTGACGGCAATATGCACATCGTCGCACTCGATCGCGCCCGAAAAGAACCGCCGCTGGATGAGATGTCGGCCATTGTGTACAAAACCGTGAGCGAATTTGGCGGCACCATCTCGGCAGAGCACGGCATCGGCTTGCTGAAAAAGCCATACCTGCAATACACCCGAAACCCCGAAGAGCTGGCGCTGATGCATCGCCTTAAAACTGCGCTGGATCCCGCCGGGGTTCTCAATCCGACTAAGGTGATTGGCTGACGCCGTCTTTCGCTGACTGCTTCTGATCGGCAAACTGGCATCACACGGGGAACCGTCTGCTGCGATGCCGACTTTAATCTCAGCCATCGAGCACCACATGGGTGCTCGTAGGCTGGCTACGCCCCATGTGCTGAGCACAAAGGTTTAATCACGGGTTATCTAAGCGGCAAACTTGTTCTTGCTGGCTGTTTGACTATTTTGGTGGCTGGCGCCAATTCACCAAACACTGGGCAGATCCCATGATCACCTACAGGCCATATACACCGGAAGATTGGGACGCTATTTGTCGCGTCCATGATGGCTCTCGGCCGGACGAGCTCGTCGGTTCTTGCGATGCCCGCGCATTTATCCCCTTGTCAGAAGATCCCGAATCTAAAGACATCCCTGAGTATCGGCTGTCAGTGGCCTGCGATGGCCCGGATGTCGTGGCCTTTGCCGGTGTTCGAGATCATTACATTGGTTGGCTATACGTCGACCCAGCTTTTTATGGGCGGGGAATCGGGCGAAGCTTGCTGCGACAAGCCATGGACATGGCTGGCCCCGAAGCCTGGACCATTGTTCTAAAAGGCAATGTATCGGCACTGGCCTTGTATCAGCGTGAGGGTTTTCACACTGTAGAAGAGTTCGACGGCGATAATGCGGGCTATCCTTGCACGGCTCTGCGGTTGTCCATAATTGCCTAAAATCCCGTCTTAATGCCGGTAGTGTTTACTGTGTGTGGTTACGATAACTACCGAGCAAATGAGGCTCTGCTATTCGATTCTGTGTGACGTTGACGATCAAGTTCTTTTCTCGCTGACATATAGTGAGGACGCGGGAAAGAGGGCTTGGCTTTCTATTTGGACTGATGATGTCGATGGAATTCATGCGAATGGCCAGAAGTAGGGCTCTGAAATCGTGGGTGAACCTGAAGACATACGTTGGCAGTAGTAGAAAGCGGCTCATTTGTCATCCCGGCGGTGATGTGTTTTGCTGCAGCGAAACGACTGAGATTTAGTTGTCTATTTGTTAGTCAGGTATCGATCAATTGTTCACGACAAATTGAGCCAAAGACTGTGGTCCGCCATCAATGACAAGGACAGACATGAGAAAACTAGCGGTGCTGACATTCCAGACCCTTGATGGCGTGATGCAAGCGCCAAGTGATCCCGCAGAAGATCTCTCGGGTGGTTTTTTGCTGGGCGGATGGGCAAGAGCCTGTTGGCAAGACGTCATGGAGCACAAGTTGGGCGGGAGGCAATGGCTGAGCCCTACGACCTGCTTTTGGGGCGATGTACCTATGAGCTGTTTGCCTCTAGTTTTAGTGGTTCAACGGACGCGAGCCCCATTGCTGAGCAGCTTAACAACGCTAGAAAATTCGTGGTAAGCAGCACGCTAAAAGAACTTCAATGGCAGAATTCAACGTGCATCTCTGGTGATGTCGTCGCGCAGATATCGCACCTTAAAGAGCAAGATGGCCCTTTATTACAAGTTCACGGCAGCTGGCAATTGATTCAATTGCTGCTCGCACACAGATTGATTGACGAGTTTAGGATATGGACCTTCCCCGTTGTCGTGGGCGCGGGAAAACGCTT
>JAWSVD010000369.1:0-3201 GCA_033852095.1 Granulosicoccaceae bacterium
CATCGCCGCGCTGGAGCAGTGCCTGGGTGGTATGCAGCTGAGATTTGACGCCTTGCGGGTGATTTTTTGCTATTAGCAAACAGCGCTTAGCGCTGCAGTAATACTGGGGCTTCTGACGCAGAAGCCCCAGTTAAAGCTCAATCTATCAGCTTAGAAACTGACAACTGGCGCGGCATCGATCGCAAAGCCGATCAGCAACAGAACAACCGCGAGCATCACGGCTAAAACGGCAGGGGTATCGGAGCTTGTCATAGGGAAATCCTGTGCAGTTAATTGTCGCCAGCGACTGCTTGTTTGCAAACAGACGCCAGCTGACCCTCAGCGCTTACAGCGACCTACGTTTTGATTTTCTAAAGCTGCACACTAACAGAAACCTTATTTAGCCTGCTCCCCAGTTTGAAGAGCAAACTGCCGGCTCATAGATCAAGATCCCCCCCCAAATGCGGAGGCATCACTCAAGCAAAACAGCCGAACCTAACAGAAGTGAATTAGCGCTGATCAAATAGCTTCACAAGCTCTTCTGTCATCGCGTGCGCGAGCTGATCCGCACTGATGATGGTCACCGCGTGGTCGTAATATTGCGTCACGTCGTGGCCTATGCCGATGGCCAGCAGCTCCACGCTTGAGCGGTTTTCCACTTCGTCGATCACCTGCCGCAGGTGTTTTTCCAAAAAACCCACGGGGTTGGTGGAAAGGGTTGAATCATCGATCGGCGCACCGTCGGAGATCATCATCAATATTTTTCGGCGCTCGTTGCGCGCCAACAGCCGACGGTAGGCCCAGTTCAGCGCCTCGCCGTCGATGTTCTCTTTTAACAAGCCGCCCTGCAGCATCAAACCGAGGTTCTTGGTGGTGCGGCGCAGCGGATCATTGGCCGCCTTGTAGATGATGTGACGCACGTCGTTCAGCCGCCCGGGGTTCTCTGGCGAGCCGGCGTCCAGCCAGTTTTTGCGAGATTGCCCGCCCTTCCAGGCACAGGTCGTAAAACCCAAAATCTCGACCCGCACACCGCAGCGCTCAAGCGTGCGCGCCAGCACGTCCGCACAGGCGGCCGCAATAGAGATGGGCCGACCGCGCATGGAGCCGGAGTTATCCAGCAGCAAGGTCACTACAGTGTCGCGGTTTTGCAGCGTATGCTGCTGCTTGAAGGCCAGCGGATTGCCCGGCGAGCTGATCAGCTTGGGCAGCGCATTGGTGTCGAGAAAGCCCTCGTCCATTTGGTAGTGCCAGGCTTGCTCCTGCTGCGCCATGAGCTTGTGCTGCAAGCGCGCGGCAACACGCGCGATAAGCGCCTGCATGTCACCGAGTTGGTTGTCCAACTGCTCGCGCAGATCGCTGAGCTCCCGGGCCGTGGCGAGCTTGTCGGCGCGCACCACTTCATCGTCGCGGCGGCTGTACACCTTGTAGACATAACGCTCCTGCTTAGCGTCCGTGCCCGCGTAACAGCGCTCAGAGGCACCGGCCTCCACATCGCCTTCATCGGCCTCTTCGTCGTCGCCCATCTGGCCCAGCTCGGCCTGCAGCTCGGATTCCTGCTGCCCGCCCTCCTGCTGGTTGCCCTCGCCGTCGCCCGAGTCGCTCTCGCTGCCCTGCTCCTGCTCGTCCTCTGTGGGGTCGAGCGCCCATTCCAAGTCGCCTTCCTCACCCCCATCACCGAGCTTCAACCCACTGATGAACTTGCGGCTAAAGCGGGCAAACTGAGTTTGATCTTGCAGTGCTCCGGCCATCATGGCCACGGTTTCAGCGTGCTCGGGCCAAGCGGGACGCCATTTGTCCGCGCGCTGTTTAGCCACGTGCGGCAAGGTGCGACCGGTCAGCGCTTCGCGCGCCAACAGCCCCAAGCTCTCGACAGCGCTCACCTCCGCGACCAGTGGGCCCAAGGCATCTGCCAAGGCGTTGTCCAAATTGCTGGCCATGCCGGCAAAGCCCGCGGAGCCAACGATCTCTGTGCGGGTTTGCTCCAGCGAGTCATAGAGCTGCCGCGCCGCTTCGCTCTGCGGTGCCAGCCGAGAGTGCAGTGCTGTATTGTGCGCGAGCTTAGAACACACCAGCGCGTCCGCGCGGCCACGCTGAGCAGACAAGGCTTTGCCCGGCAGCAAGACTTCTGGCAATGCCAACTGCGCCACCTCACCCTGCAAACCCTCGTCGCCGTCAGAGAAGTTCACCGCCAACTTGCCATCGCGCGCAAGCGTGCGTAGGCAGCCCTGGGTGGCCACCTCTAGCCTTTCTTGGGCCGGGTCTTTAGCTTCGCTTGGTTTTTTCACTGCTTGGGCAAATCAACATCAAAGACCCGCTGGTAAAGCTCCGCCATGGTCTCGCGCTCGAGCGGGTCGCACTTGTTATAAAAGGTATAACCAAAAGCCTGGTGCAGGTCGCCAAAGATCGCGTGATTCTCAGCCCAGGTGATCACCGTGCGCGGGCTCATCAAGGTCGACAAATCACCGTGCTGAAAAGCCACGCGGGTCAGACCGGCGAGCCGCACCATGTCATCCACCATTTTTTGGCCAGCCTCGTTCTGCATCGCAGGCGCCTTGGCCAAGACAATCTGGGCCTCGTTCTCCGACGGCAAATAATTGAGTGTGGTGGCGATGGACCAGCGATCGAGCTGCGCCTGGTTGATGGACTGGGTACCGTGGTACATGCCGGTGCTGTCGCCCATGCCCACGGTATTGGCGGTGGCAAACAACCTGAACGCCGGGTGCGGTTCCAGCACGCGGCTCTGATCGAGCAAGGTCAATCGACCACCGCTCTCCAATACGCGCTGAATCACGAACATCACGTCGGGACGGCCCGCATCGTACTCATCAAACACCAACGCCACGTTGCGCTGGAAGGCCCAGGGCAAGATGCCGTCTTGAAATTCAGTCACCTGCTTGCCGTCGCGCAGGGTGATCACGTCCTTGCCGATCAGATCGATGCGGCTGACGTGGCTGTCGAGGTTGATGCGCAGGCAGGGCCAATTCAAGCGCGAGGCTACCTGCTCGATGTGGGTGGATTTGCCGGTGCCGTGCAGGCCGCTCACCATGACGCGGCGGTTATGCCCAAAACCCGCCAGAATTGCCAGCGTGGTGGTCGGGTCAAACAGGTACTGCTCGTCCCGCTCGGGCACGTGCTCCGAGCCGTAGCTGTAGGCTGGAACCTGCAAATCGATATCAATCCCAAAGACTTCACGGACAGAAACCTGCGTATCAGGCATGTCGG
>JAWSVD010000039.1:0-49794 GCA_033852095.1 Granulosicoccaceae bacterium
GAGCCCAATCTCTTGGTGGTGCAGCACCACAGTACGCGCGCGCCGTTTCAGCTGAAAATCGCGCTGATCTCGGACATACACGTCGGTCTGTTTTCCACCGAGCGGCAGCTGCAGCGCTTGGTTGACCGGCTGAACACACTCGACGTCGATGAGGTCTGGGTGGCGGGGGACTGGAGCTATCATCCACCCTTTGAGATGGACCGCGCCTTTGCCGCGCTGGGGCAGCTGCGTCACCCTGTGCTCTCGGTGCCGGGTAACCACGACGCCCAGCGCCCCGGGCCGCCTCTGCAAGCCGCGCTGCGAAAAACACAGCAAAAATACGGGGTGCAGTACCTAGAGAACGGGGTAGTCGACCGCGCGGACTACCGGCTGATTGGTCTGGGCAGTGCCTGGGCCTTTGAAGCGAACTTTGGCTTGCTCGCCACGCCGAGTGACAAACCCACGGTTGTCTTGGCCCACAACCCCGATGTGGTCAATTTCTACCCCGAGCCTGCCTTCCTGACCCTGACGGGCCACACCCATGGTGGGCAGGTCAATTTGCCGTGGTTGACAGAGCGGGTGCTGAAAGGCCTGGCCATGGCGGGGGTGGATCAAGGCTGGTACCGCACCCCGGGCGGGCCGATGTTCGTCACCCGCGGCATCGGCATGTTGGGCCTGCCGGTGCGCTTCAACAGCGTCCCCGTGATCGACGTGATCGAACTCTCGCCAGCTGCAGACGTGCCGCAGCTGCAAGATGCCATGCAGCCACAGGGGCGGTTTAAAGGCTGGTAAGCACCGCTACCCTGTACGGGTTCTACGGGTTCTACGGGTTCTGCATATATACTCTGAGTGGGAGTGTCGACCCCGTTCGACCGAATGCTCGCTTCACTAGACGCAGCACAACGGCCCCAACAGGCTGCTTCGGCCTTCGTCCTGCAAGGCCTGTCGCTATCATTTTTCGGCTCTGGCGATCTGCCAAGCAGTTCAAGATATGCCGTACAATATAGCGTTACATGCATAGCGGGTGAAACCCAGGGACTGGTCATGGTGTCAGGTGGCTTGCCTGTCTCACACACGATTGAAGGTGATAACAAGACCTCCGTTGGGGTCCAATTTGCGCTGTTGCATCATTTTTCCATGTCGTCGTTTACCGCAGCGGTGGACACCCTGGTCACCGCAAACTTGGTGCACCCCGACCTGTATGCCTGTTCGACCACAGGGCTTGGATCGAGTGTCATCAAGAGCGATATTGGCATTGATGTCTCCACGGATTGGCAGATCCCACGGCCGCCGAGCCACGACGGTTTGGGAGATAACTTAAAAATTTTGGTTGTCTGTGGCGGGTACCGGAGCTCGATCGAGCACGCCCCTGATCTTTCAGCCTATTTGAAACTGGCGGACAGGCGGGGTTTGATTTTATGTTCGCTCTGGAATGGCGCTGTGCATTTGTCCCGCGCCGGATTGCTCGATGAGCAACGCTGTGCCGTCCACCCTGAAAACCATGCTTACATCAACGAGAAATTCCCAAAAGTAGAGCTTTCAACGAATAATTTTGTAGTCACTGAGACGCGCGCGAGTTGCTCGGGTCCGGTGAGTTCCATCGAGATGATGCTGGGGGTTATACGCCGGCAAAAAGGGGAGGCTGTGGTTCGCGCGATCAGGGAGATAATTNNTTCCTGTGACAAGCTGCCGGAAAACCAGGACTCCACACCGCTGAGAATTGTCGAAGATGGCGCGCACCCTAGCCTGCTGAGAAATGCGATTCAGTTAATGAGAAGCAACCTTGAAGAGCCTTTGAGTGTCAGGGAATTAGCGGCATTGATCGGTCTTTCGACCCGGCAATTGGAGCGCGTGTTCCAGAGCAATGTCGAGACGTCGCCGTCGCGATACTATCTAAGCATACGACTGAATTACGCTCGGCAGCTTTTGATGCAAAGTGAAAATGAAATCATGGACGTCGCCTTGGCGAGCGGTTTTGTAAGCAAAAGCCATTTCAGTAATTGTTTCAAAAAACTCTACGGCACTTCGCCGCTGTTATTTCGAAAAAGCAACTGAGCAGCCACTGCTAAGAGCTCGATATTTAAACCGTGCTGCGGCTTTCGGCCCGGCGGGGCGTGCCTCCCACGAGCGGGACACGTGATCTGACCGTGGGAGCCGCACGCGGCCCGGTGTGACCCCGTTCGACCGAATGCCTAAGCACACGAGGCGCTCGACACCGCGCCGCGCAGGTTCCCACGGGTTTTGAGCACGCGCTGAGTGGCAGCAGCCAGTGGGATCCACTCGCGGCCCGAGTCTGCCCCACTCGAGTGAGCGGGGCGGTAAAAGCCTGTTTCCTAAGAACGCGGCTTGGCATTCTCCGGGTCGTAGAGGGCGCTGTAACCCACTGCTGCAACCACGACCGGGTAGGTCTCGTCGAAGTAGTCGGTCAGCAGTTCACGGCCCACCTGGCAGTATTCATAGGGCAGGTAGGCGAGCAGGATGTTTTTGCCGACGGTGGGGCCGTAGACAACACTGGTGCTGTAGCTGCGGCGGCCCTTGCTGTCGATCAGGGTCTCTTTGCTTTCCGGGTCGATGATCGGCAGGTTGCCCAGCGGGTAGCGAGCCACGCCTGCGGCGTCAATGTTGTCGCTTAGGGTCAGGGTACAGAGATAGGCCTCCTGATGCTCCAGCGCCTTGAAGCCCTCGTGCGCTGCTTTGCCACAGAAGTCCGCTGCCTTGACCTTGGGACGTGCCAGTGCGGCTTCCATCAGGTTGTATTCGGTCAGCAGATCGGCGTTTTGCAAGCGCAGGCTTTTCTCCAGGCGGCGGCTGTTGGCGTAGGTCTCTATACCCACCGGGGTGACACCCTTCTCATACAGCGCATCCCAGAGTGGGAGACCTGCGTCGAAGGGGAAGTGCAGTTCCCAGCCTTGCTCACCCACGTAGGACAGGCGCAGCGCGAGCACTTCCACACCGGCGATAGTCAGGTTGCGCAGGGCGCCGAAGGGAAAGTTCTCATTGCTGAGCACGGCAGGATCGTCCACCAGCTGCTCGACTGTGCTGCGGGCGTTGGGGCCCCAGACACCGAGGCAGCCGTACTGTTCGGTGGTGTCCTCAATGTTCACGTCCAGCTCGCGGTCCTGCGCGGTGCGCTTCATGTAGGTGAAGTCACGGTTGCCAGCGTCCGCGCCGTCGATCACGCGGAAGTGTTGCTCGGCCAGACGCAGCACGGTCAGGTCGGCGCGCACGCAGCCAGCGCTGTCGAGGAAGTGGGTGTAGATACCCTTGCCCACAGTGGTGGGGCCGCCGACTTTGGCCGCACACAGCCACTCCATCAGTGCCTCGGCGTCGGGTCCGGTGACATCATAGAGCGCAAAGTGGCTGATGTTGATCATGCCCACGTCTTCGCTGAGCTGCAGGTGCTCGGCGTTGGAAACGCGCCAGAAGTGGCGGCTGTCCCATTCGTTCTCGCGGGTGGGGACGCGTTCGCCAAACTTCTCCAGCAGGTGGTCGTTGCTGGCGTAGCCGTGCGCTCGCTCCCAGCCGGCCAGCTCCATGAAGTGCCCGCCGAGCGCCACTTCGCGCTCGTAGAAAGGGCTGTGTCGCACGTGGCGCGAGGCGGTGTAGGGCTCGCGGTCGTGCACGGCGGGGTTGTATATTTTGAAGGCGCTCTCGTAGCAGCGGTCTTCGATGTATTTTTCGTCCTGCTGAAAGGGGTAGTAGCGCGACACGTCGACGGGGGCGTGATCGAACTCGGTGCGGCCGTCTGTCATCCAATCCGCGAGGATCTTGCCAGCGCCGGGCCCGTCTTTGACCCAAATCGCCTCGCAATACCACAAGCCGCGCACCTTGGCGCTCTCGCCCATGCTGGGGCCGCCGTCGGTGGTGACTTGCAATAAGCCGTTGAAGGAGTGTTTCTCGTCATAACCCAGCTCGCCCAGTATTGGCGTGAGCTCGATGGCGCGCTCCAGCGGCTCGATCACCTGATCCAGCTCCAGGTCGCGCTGAGAGGGGGAGAGGCGTGCCTCTTCTTTGCTCTGCAGATCGCGCGGGTGGCACATGCGCGGGTCTTTTTCTTCGTAGTAACCCCACTCCAATTGCCCGCCCTCGGCGGTGGTGGGGTCGCCGGTATCGCGCAGGTAGGCGCTGTTGCCCTGGTCGCGCAGCAGCGGGTAGCCGATGTCCTTGCCGGTGCCTTCAAACTCCTTAAAAGGGCCGAAGAAGGTCAGCGGGTGATCGACCGGCATGATGGGCAGATCTTCGCCTGCCATCTGGGCGATCAACCGGCCCCACAGGCCCGCACAGACGACGACGTGATCGGCTTTGATAAAACCGCGCGAGGTCTCGACGCCAACAATGCGGCCGTTCTCTATTTTGAGGCCGATGGCGGCGGTATTGGCGAATGCCTTGAGTTTGCCCGTGGCCTCGGCGGCCTCCACCAATTCGGCGCAGACGGTTTGCGAGCGCGGCACAACCAAGCCAGCGTCTGGATCCCACAGCGCTGCTTCCACAACATCTTCTTCGAGCAGCGGGAACTTCGCCTTGGCTTCAGCGGCTGAGATCATGTGTACCCGGTTGCCAAAGGCCTTGCCCGAGCTGACCCGGCGCTTGAGCTCTTCGAGGCGCCCTGGGTCGCCTTTGCGCGCGATCTCCAGCCCGCCGATGCGCGAGTAGCGGCCCATCTTCTCGTAGAAATCCATGCTGTACATCGTGGTAAAGCAGGTCATCTGGTCGTGCACAGTGGCGTAGCAAAAATCCGAGGCGTGCGCCGTGGAGCCCACATCAGTGGGGATCGCGGATTTGTCCAAGCCGACGATGTTGTCCCAGCCACGCTCGATGAGGTGATGCGCTACCGACGCACCGACGATGCCGCCCTGACCGATGATGACGACCTTTGCGCTCTCGGGAAATTTTGCCATGATTGTATGCCTCCGATTGACCGTGGGAGCTCTGCGCTGTCTCTGTGGTGCCAATGGCAGGGAGGATCGTCGCGAGCTGAACTGAATCGATTATAAACGGCGGCGTGCGGGCGCGGGCGCGCATCAAATCGTCACAGCGCCGCCCACAATCACAAGGGCGACACGGCGGGGCTGTGATAAGAGTGGCAGGCATGCCCCGCAGGCCGAAAGCGGCGCGCGGCGCTGCGGGCAGGGGGCTGCTGGTTAGCATTCGGTCGAACGGGGTCGTCCGGGCCGCGGGCGGCTTCCACGGCGGTTTCCACGGTGGTTTCTACGGCGGTTTCTACGGTGGGGTTGGCCTTCCACAGGCTGTTTTTTTAGTCGATGTAGCTGTCGGCGCGCAGGCCAGTGCGCTCGAGGTGGATGGGCAGCACCCGGCCGTAGAGCTGGCGGGTGCGCTCGGGGGAGCCGACCATGTCGGGTTGATCCACGTAGGAGAAGATCGCTACGTAGCGTTTGCGCTTACCGCTCAACGGCGCAGCGAGTAGCGCCCTTTGAACAGCTGCAGATCGCCGGGTTCGAGGGTGATGCGGCGCACGTCGTCCGAAGTTTCGTCCAGCACCGCCTGCACGGCTTCGAAATTCTCATGATCGCGGCGGATATTGGCGGCGTATTCGAAATCACCGCCGGACTCGGCATTTTGTATCGCCAGGGTCACGGTGAAGTTATTGGTGTCGAAATGCCAGGGGAAACCGTTGCCCTCGGTCGCCTGGTTGACGATCACGTCGGCGAGTGGGTCGGCGTAGCGGTGGAATTCATTCACTTGCAAGCAGCTTTGGATGAAGTCATCGAAACCGGGCGAATCGTGCACCGAGCGCAGCGGGCCATCAGCTTTAAAGTAGTCGGCCGCGATGAAGGCGTTGGAGCGCTCATAAAACCGGCGAATAGGGTGCGTCTGCGGCAGACCGGGGTCGTCACGGCCAAAATAGGCGTTGGTTTTGGCGGTGGAGGCGAAACCGTGGCGGCTCTGCTCATCCGCTTCTGCGCAGACAGCTTTAACGCCAGATTTGTTTAGAAAACCCTTGAGGACTGCGCAGCCGTCGTGTGCGAGTTCTTCTCGTATTCGTCCCAGCAGCACTGTGTAATTGGTGCTGCCAGGCTGATGGATCGGGTAGCGTTCTAGATCAATGTACTGTGAATCAAATAACATCGTCATGACTCCGCGCAAACACAATTTCAGTGATCATATCGCTCCCATTGCACGGATGAGAAAGGCAGTGCGACCAGACTTGTGTAAAAGTGACAAAAAGAACGGTAGGGTAGACCGTGCGCTTGGATCAGGTGCGCACTGGAGTGACAATGGCTAAACAAGTTGTTCAGTGACTGCCAGCTGACGCGCGTTCATTACAGCTAACGGAGGGAATGATGAAGGACGACGAGCAAACTCTAGCGGTATACGATGCGCAATCTAAAGACTATGCCGCGCTGATGGGCGAGCAAAAAGCCGACCCGCATTTGCAGCGCTTTATTCAGCAGTTAAACGCCGGTGACCTCGTCTTAGATCTGGGTTGTGGGCCAGCGTACAGCTCCGCCACTTTTAGAGAGCAGGGCCTGCGTGTCGACCCCGTCGATGGCTCTGTGGAGATGGTCAAACTGGCCAACAAGCAGTATGCGATAGGTGCTCGCCAAGCGAATTTTTCCGACATTGGTGCGGTGGATCTCTACCACGGCGTCTGGGCAAATTTCAGTTTGTTACATGCCAGGGCGCAGGATTTCCCGCACATCCTAGTGGCGCTGCACCGTGGGTTGTTAGCCGCTGGCTTGCTGCATCTGGGCATGAAGCGGGGGGTGGGTTCAAAGCGCGACAAGCTAAACCGGTATTACAGTTACTACTCGGAAGAGCAGTTACAGGCTCACCTCGACAGGGCCGACTTCGATGTCTTGCACGTAGAACTGGGTGAGGGCCTTGGGCTGGCCGGCGATGTTGAGCCTTGGATTGTTTTACAGGCGCGTGCGCGGGTCTCCTCCTGATCGGGTTGATGCAGAATACAGCACTGCGATTGATGTTTAATACAGCTGTGGAGTGAGAGCAGTAGCGTGCCAACCGTGATCTGATTGTTCGTGACTGACTCTACTGTCAAGGGTGTTGCGAAGGGGGCAAAAGAATCTGCTTCTGAAAGCGCGTATGCTTAAGGCACACCATGCGCGGTTGCCGAGCACCTCTATGCAACGGTGTTTGATCTGTGGATCCGAGCACAAGGAGCGACAAAATGATCGGTTACGTAACAATTGGGACGAACGATTTCGACGACGCACTGGCGTTTTACGACGCTTTGTTCGAATCCATCGGTGTGCAGCGCTTGTGGAAACACGGCTCCATGGCGGCCTGGGCGCGCAGCCGAGAGGATGTTGCCTTCTGCCTCATCGAGCCCTACGACGGCGAGACTGCAAAAGCCGGAAATGGCGTGATGGTGGCGTTGAAAATGGAGGATTCGGCGCAGGTCGATACCCTGTATGCGCGGGCGATTGAGTTGGGTGCCAAGGACGAGGGCGAGCCGGGGCCACGTGGCGAGAATGGTTTTTATGGCGCCTATTTCAGGGATTTGGAAGGCAATAAATTGAACGCTTATATTCCTGGGTGATTTTTCCCGATGGATATCTTGAGAGAATAGGCAGTTTCAAATAGCGGAGATATACGAATAAATTCGAACCCACAATGGACTGTGTTGTTGTCGACAGAGACCTGTGGCCTCGAATTTATTCGGACGTTTTTCCTGTTGTATACAGGAGGTTTCCGAATGCAACTTGTGGCGTTTGAAAAATTTACGACCACGGGATTGCATAAGCTTCAGGCGGCATTTAATCGTGCAGCTTCGTCTACAAAATACAGCTTAGGCTCGCACTGCCAACTGCCCCTCACTGAGCAGCAACTGCCGGTCGGCAACCGCATCACAATCGCGCTGGTCATGGGTGACCATCAGCACGCAGCAGCCGTGATCATCGGCCAGGGCGCGCACCAGTGGCCAGGCGTTGCGGCGGGTGTCATCGTCCAGCGCGCTGAAGGGCTCATCCAATAACACCACCTTACTGCGGCGCAGCAGGGTGCGCGCCAGTGCCACGCGCTGTTGTTGCCCGCCTGATAAACGGTCGGCGCGGGCTTGGACATGCGCCGCCAGTCCCATGTCTGCAAGCGCTTGTTCCGCGGCCTGCCGCGCGGCGTTGTCTACTTTTCCCTTGTGGCCCAGCAAAACATTGTCGACGGCGCTCAGGTGCTCGAATAGGTTGTGCTGCTGGAACAATAGGCTGATCGGGCGCGTACCCGCACTGAGTGGCAGCAGGTCCTGATCGTTCCAACTCAGCGCACCTGATGTCGGTTGCAGCAGGCCGGCGATCAGCTCCATCAGGGTGGATTTTCCCCCGCCGGACACGCCGCTGATGCTGGTGACCGTGGCGGCTTCCGCCCGCAGTGAAAAGCGCCAGGGCGGCGTTTCGGCCAGCGCCTGTGGGTGTCGATAACTGAGTTTCTCAAGGACTAGCATCAGGGGTACTTCCGGTGAAACAAGCGGGGAATGGTGTTGAACACGATAAGGGTGAGCGCCAAGAGTATCAGCGCTAAACCTGCGGCGTCCGCCGTGCGGTAGCTGCCGATCTTTTGGTACAGCAACCAGGGCAGCGTCACCAGATCGGCGGTGCCGAACAGGGCGATCACGCCCAGATCCCCCAGCGACAGGCAGAAACTCAGCGCCGCCACCTGGCCCAAGGAACGGCGCAGCAGCGGCCACTCGACCACGCGCCAGCGCTGCCAGCCACGCAGGTCGAGGCTGTCGGCGAGGCGGTCGTACCGCAGCGCTGCTTTCTGCGCAGGCGGCAGCAGCAAGGCCAGTGCAAAGGGCAGCGCCATGAGCACATTGGCCACCAACAGCGCGGCCCAGGCCCATTGGCTCAGCTGGCCCGGCAGTTGACGTGCGGCGAGGAAAAACCCCAGCCCCAGCACTAAGGAGGGCACGGCTAGATAGAGGGTGGCGGAGAAGCCAATGCCCGCTCGCAAGGCCGGAGCAAAGCGGCACTCGCCCCACTGCCGCGGTGCGCTCAGCGCTACCTGGGTGCGCACGATAAAGACACTGCACAGCAGCACACACAGGGCAGAAACGGCCGCGAGCGACAAGCTTGTCAAAACAGCGCGCTGCACGGGAGGGTCTGCGATCAAACGGCCGAGCTCGGCCTGCAGCCCGTCGACGGTGATAGCGAGCAAGGGGGTGAGCGTGACCGCGGCTGCGAACAGCACGATGGACCACTGAACCGCGGTGACGCGAGGCGGCTCAGGCCAGTGCGGCACGTCGACGGAGGATATTTGCGCGCTGTGGCTGCGCAGCAGGTTGCTCAGCAGCACCAACAACGCGCAGAGCGACAGCTGCAAGAGCGCTAAGGCCACCGCGCGCGCGGGCGCGAAGTCGAGCTTGAGCGCCTCGTAGATGGCCACTTCCAGGGTGTTGTATCGCGGTGATCCGCCCAGCACCAGCACGATGGCGAAGGAGGTGAAACAGAGCAAGAAGACGGTGGTGGCGAGCGTCGGCAGTGAGCCCGCGATCGCCGGCCATTCCATCACCTTGAAGCGTTGCCAAGGGCTCAGCCCTAGGCTGTGCACCAGTTTGCGCTTTTCAGCGGGGATGGCTTCGAGCTGGGTCAGCAATTGCCGCGCGGCAAAGGCGCCGTTGAAATACACGTGCGCGAGCAGGATACCGCCCAAGCCGTAGAGCGGAAAACGCGCATCGCTGCCCAGCGCGCTGAACAGCTGGCCCAGCCAACCGGCGCGGCCAAAGACACTGACCAGTCCGAGCACGATAACAAGCGTGGGCAGCACCAAGCTGACCGACAGCACGGAGAGCAGCAGGGAGCGACCGAGAAACTGGCGGCGGTGGCTGAGTGCCCAGGCCACCGTCACCCCAAAACTGAGTGAGAGCAGCGTTGACAAGCCCGCTTGCAGCAGCGACATGCGCACCGTCTGCCAGGCCCTGTTAGGCAGGTGCAGTGTGCCAGGCTGGCTGCTGGCCAGCAGGATCAACAGAGCGCTGACCAATAACAACAGGCCAGCGGCCAGCAACAGACCGGGCAGGGCATTGGCCGCTGCCCGGGATGGCCATGCGCTATGGAGCGGAGGGCGCTGCACGGCGAGTCTTACTTACTGAGAGAGCTTGTCCTGCCAGGTCTCTATCCACGCGGCGCGGTTTTTCTCCACTTCTACACCGTCCATCAGCAGGGTAGTTTTAGGCGTGGCGTCACCAAACCCTTCGGGCAATCCTGTGGTTGTCTGGGTGGCGGGATAGGTCCAGTTGGTGGTGGGGATGATGTCCTGCACAGTGTCGCTGAGCAAAAATTGCATGAACTGCTGTGCGAGCTCGGGCTGCTTACTGCTTTTCAACACACTGGCCACTTCGATTTGCAGGTAGTGTCCCTCCTCAAACTCGGCCCACTGAAAGCGCAGGTCTTCTTCAGCGATGCGGTGGTAGGCAGGGGACGTGGTGTAGGACAGCACCATGTCTGCCTCGCCCTTGAGGAACAAACCGTAGGCGTCGGACCAGCCTTTTGTCACCGTCAATACGTGCGGTGCGAGCGCTTCCCAAAGGCCGTCAGCGCGTTCGCCGTAGGCCTCTTGCAACCACAGCACCAGGCCTAAACCTGGGGTGCTGCTGCGCGGGTCTTGGATGATGATCTTGAAGTCTTCGGGCAATGCCGCGAGTGCTTCAAAGGAGTTGGGCACCTCGGGGGTCAACTCGCTGTTGTAGACAAAAGCGAAGTAGCTGTAGTCGAAGGGCAAAAAGGTCGTATCAGTCCACTCGCCCGTGGGCAGTGCGAGGGCGCTGGTGTCAGCACCGTGTTCGGCGAACAGGCCGGTGGCACGCGCCGCCTCGGCAATGTTGGTGTCCAAGCCCAGCACGATGTCGGCTGCTGTCTCGTCGCCTTCGAGCTGCACTTTGCGCAGCGCGCCGATGGAGGAATCTGCCGCTACAAACACGACGTCGCAATTGCAGTCGGCTTCAAAGGCTGCCTCGATGGCGGGCGCCGGGCCCCAGGATGCGGCAAAGGCGTCGTAGGTGTAGACCGTCAACACGGGTTTGTCGGCCGCGTGTGCGGTGCCCAGCAGGGCGGCGAGGGAGAGGGCTAAGGGTGTGGCAAGGCGCATGGTGCGGCTCCAAATGTGTCACGGAGGCGGTGACACAGATCGGCCTTTGCTGCGGGCATCTGTGTACGCTTCCTCCGCCGGCATTAACCGGATCAGGTTCAATGGGTGTCTCTCAGCTCAGTCAGCGGACCGAGCACCCCAGCGTATTATCGCGACCAGTATAGATTCGCGTGAAATCCACTGCAACAACTAGAACAGCATCCTATCAGGACCTCGCTTGCTGCTGTTGTGTCTGACGGCTAGAGGCGTCTGCGACGCTGTGAGCAAAAACCTGAATCGCTTTTCATCCTGTTGCCCGGTGTACCCGTAGCTGCAGCCATGCTTTTTTCAAGCTGCGCTGCTTTGGTTGAGATTCAGCCAGCTACCGTTGCAGTGCAGCTACTCGCCAACGCGTTCGTGGGAAGGCCGGGGCTTGAGGCCCTGAATGGGGTTCGGGGAGGCTGGAAGTCCGCTTTTCCGAGGAGCTCAAGGTCCGCCTAATGTGCATTAGGCTGGACGTATGAAAAAGAGAAAGGCGGCAGACGAAGTGTATTGTCTCGACCTGCCACCGCAATTTTGAAGCTAGACCCGTGCGGCTGCTTTTATCATGTCAGCGGCCTTTTCCGCCACCATGATTACCGGCGCATTGGTGTTGCCGGCCATCACAAAGGGGAATATGGACGCGTCCACAATGCGCAGATTTTCCACGCCCCGCACTTTCAGTTCTGGGTCCAATACGGCCATGTCGTCCACGCCCATTTTGCAAGTGCCATTTTGATGGTGGTAGGACAATACCGCTGAGCGAGCGTAGTCGGCCAGCGCTTCGTCGCTCTGTACCTCTGGCCCCGGGTAGATCTCGCGGCCACGCCAAGAATCCAGTGCGGGTTGTTTTGCGATATCTCGCATTTGCTTGATCGATAACACCAATGTGTCAACGTCATACTGGGTCTGCAAGACTTGCGGATCAATCTGCATGACGTCGTCTGGGTCCGCAGATTGCAGGGTGATCGCACCGCGGGATGTGGGACGCACGCCGCTTGCCAGCAAGGTAAACGCATTGCCAGTCGGAGCCTCTTGTTCTGGTGTGTAGTAGGGCACGTGGAAGAACAGAGGTTGCATATCGATGCCGGGCAGCTCCGGCTTTGACTTGGCGAACAAGTGCGCGTGCAGCGGAGTGATGCTCATGTTTGTGGGCGGGGGAACGTCTTTAGCGCCTTCGTAGATCACCGGGCACAGGGTGTGGTCGTGCAGGTTTTTCCCCACTCCGGGGAGGTCTTGCACCACGTCCACACCGATGGCCTCGAGCTCGCTCTTGGCGCCTATGCCCGACATCATCATGATGCGTGGGCTCTCGATGGCGCCGCCACAAATCAGCACTTCTTTGTTGGCCCGAATCGAATGCAGCTTGTTGTCTTGCATATAGCTCACGCCCACCGCGCGTTCGTCTTCGATCTCTACTTTGTGTACCCGGGCATTGGTCACCAAACTCAGGTTTTCGCGCTCCAGTGCCGGATGTAAGAAGGCGGTTGCCGCTGAATGCCGCATGCCGTTTTTGGTGTTGAGATCCACATAGGCGACGCCTTCCTGGCTTGCGCCGTTGGTGTCGTTATTGTATTTCCAGCCTGCCTCTTGTGCCGCTTCGACTATTGCCTCGGTCACAGGGTGGGGTTCGAAGTCCGCGGTGACATGCAGTGGACCGTCCGCGCCGTGCCAGTCGTCTTCCCCGCGGGAGAAGTTCTCGGATTTTTTGAAGTAGGGCAGCACGGATTGGTAGTCCCAGCCTGTGCAGCCGAATTCATTGGCCCATTGGTCGTAGTCCGAGGCGTTGCCGCGAACGTATATCATGCCGTTCAGCGAGGACGAGCCGCCGAGTACTTTTCCCCTCGGCCAGTAGAGGCTGCGATTGTGCGCGTGTTGCTGGGGTGTGGTGCTGTAGCCCCAATCGTATTGTGTGCCCCACAGTTCGATCAGGCGCATGGGGGTACTGATTTTCTCGCTGTTGTCGGGGCCGCCCGCCTCAATTAATAACACAGTGGCCCCGTCTTCTGTCAATCGATTTGCCAGCACGCAGCCGGCTGAACCGGCGCCGCAGATGATGTAGTCATAGCCGGACTCACGGGCGTGGGCCGGGTTGATACTCGCGCCCAGCAAGCCGCCGCCCAAGCTCAGTACACCAGAGGCGACCGCTGTTCGGCCTATAAAGGCACGGCGATTCATTTTGAGCGTTGACGGGGTGTCATTATTATTTCTCTCTGTCATTGTCTCCCTCCTGAGGGTGTCGGTTTAGTTAAAAACTACCTGAATGCTGGTGTACTCCTGAAGCCCTTCCTCGGCGAACTCCGAGCCGATACCAGACTTTTTAACACCGCCAAAGGGAGCGTTTGGCTGGATCATGCCGTGTTTGTTGATCCACACCGAGCCGCACTCGAGACGGGTGGCAATGTCTTTTGCTCGCTCGATGTCGCCGGACCACACAGACCCACCAAGCCCCATGGGGCTGGCATTGGCTTGTGCGATGGCGTCTTCCACATCGCGGTAGGCGATCACCGGAAGCACGGGACCAAATTGTTCTTCGTCAACCAGAGAGTCGCCACTGCTCAGGCCGGAAATGATGGTCGGCGGGTAGAAGAGTGCATCGCCTGGTGCACCGCCCAGCCAGACTTTACCGTGTTGTTTGGCGGCGGACACCAGGGCTGATACCTTGTCGAACTGTTGCCGGTTTTGGATGGGCCCCAGCACGGAGCGCTCGTCCATGCCGTCGCCCACGGGGATGGATTTTGCAAAGTTCGCCAGGGCGGCGCAGACTTCGTCGAGGATACTCTCGTGCACATACAGGCGTTTCAAGGCCGCACAGGTCTGCCCGTTGTTGATAAATGCACCCCAGAACAGGCCCTCGGCGATGGCCTGCGGGTCGGCGTCGGGCAGCACGATCGCGGCATCATTGCCGCCCAGTTCCAGCGTCAGGCGCTTCAAGGTTTTTGCAGCGGCACTCATGACTTTCTCACCGGTCGCGCAGGAGCCTGTCAAGACCACTTTGGCCACGGTGGGGTGGGCTGAGAGGAGGGCGCCCAGATTCTCTGTGCTATCGTCGGGGGCGGTGACGATATTGAGCACGCCTTTGGGCAACACCGTGTTCATGATTTCGACCAAACGGATGGTGGCCAGAGGGGTCTTTGGCGAGGGCTTGATCACCACTGTGTTTCCGGTGCGCAGGGCGGGAAGCACATGCCAGACGGCGATCATCACGGGGAAATTCCACGGGGTGATGGAGGCCACAACCCCCAGGGGTTTTCTGTGCAACTCGACCTTGCCGTCGTCATTGTCTTGCAGCGTTTTTACTGGCAGGGACAAGCTAGCCGTGTGGGCGGCCCAGGCAGCCGCGCCACCGAGTTCCCAGCGCGAGCCAAGTCCGTTCAGCGGTTTGCCCTGTTCTAGGGTTAGCAGTGTCGCCAGCTGCTCGGCGTGCTCTTCTATTTTTGCGGCTATTTGCTCGCAGATCGATTGACGCTCGGCGTCTGATTGCTGAGACCAAGACTGAAATGCTCGCTGCGCTGCGTTCAGCGCCTGTTCGAGCTGTTGTTTGCTCGCGTGTGGCGCCCGGCCGATGAGTTTCCCGTTGGCGGGATTCAACACATCGAAGCGCTGTTCGCTTTCGACCGCTTCACCGTTGATCTGCAGTTGGTATTCGTCCATTGCGAAGTCCTTTGTTTTAAGGGCCAGAAATCTGCTGTGGGGGCGAGAAAATCGCGCACCGCTCATCCGCCTGAGTTGAAAAATAAGCCGCGAGATTGCCGAGTAACACTGCGCAAAGAGCTGTTCAAGGACGCAGTGAAGCTACATGCGCTGGTGATGGCTTCAAATTCGGGGGCGGGTTGCAATGCTGAAAATCTGCCGCTTGGCCTGCAATTTAGAAAATTGCCGGTGATAGGTCTTGGGGTATCGCGCCAAGGGGTGTGGCCTAGAGCGTCAGGATCGAGATAAAAAAACGCCGGGGGTGGCACCGTAGAGGCGTTTGAATTCGCGATAGAAGTGCGAGAGGTCGGAAAAACCTGCCCTATAGGCGATGTCTGTCACGGTGCCGCCAGGGTGTAAATTGGCGGAGATCAGCTGGTTGTGAGCGGTGTTTAAGCGAGTTCGCAGCAGGCGTCTGCTAGGCGTGTCGTCGAGCGCTTGGAAGTGCCGCTGCAAGGTGCGTGCAGACACCCCCAGTTCCTTTGCGAGTACAGCGGGGCTGAAGCCGGGATCCCTGTGCTTGAGATCAATGCTGCGGCAGGCGCGTTGTAAAATTGCGTTGTCCTTTTGCTCGGCAGTGCGCGTTGTGCCTGACATCTCGATAAACGCTGCGCCGAGCAGGGACAAAAAGCTCTCCTCCAAATGACGGCAGGCGTTTTCTTCGCGCGAGGCGACGGCGCGTTTGGCAATCTCAATCAGCGGCGGGTACCACGATTTCGCTTTTCCCAAGTGAGTCCAGGCGTTGAAGGCCTCACCAAAGCGACTGCGCATTTCGGCGCGCGGCAAGTGAAATGACAGTTGCTGTGACTGACCGCCGTGGTAGCGGAATTGCGCAGGCTGAGATGAATCGACGATGCAGATTTCGCCGGGTCGCAAGACCGTCATGTGGTTTTCTTGGTCGATGCTGCTTTGACCACTGAGTTGGATAATGGCGAAGTAGTTTTCACCGCTGTCGCGCTTGATGTGATGACTGCCGCGCGATATGCATGACGCATTGTGGTTGATCTGTGCAATTTCCAAGCGTCCGAGCTGCTTTACCCTTGCACTGCCGACAATCGCACGCGCACTGCCCTGGGGCTCGACGTCAAATAGCCCGCAAATCTCGCGCAGCTCTAACTGAAACTGCTCGACTGGAATTGTTCGCCTTGAACAGACAGGGCCCGGCATCGAATGTCCCTCTCATGGGGTTGATAGCAGGCTGTCATATATTGACTGAGCAGTCAATTAAGTGCATGAATAGTTGTTGCGAACCACTGTGTTATATCTGCCTGTACGGATCTCTGGCCTAATTGAAGGGTCGAGTCAGGGTGGTTTAAACTTGTCTTTGTTGCAGCCAATTGACAGTCTTGTTGCTCTGTTTTGATAGCACTGCCCTTTGCTACTCGCATCTGAGCACGCGTATTCCGCCGGTTTTGTGTTGTCCCGATGGGGGAGATTATTCAAGGGCAATCACTCACAGGCCATGCACTTGTGTATAGGCGGATGCTGCCGGCTGGCAGTGTGTGGCATCTTTCAGGCTTAGCGCTTGCCATGAACTAGGGTTAATTGGAATAAACAACGATTGGGCGGACTACCTGTGGAAGATGTACTGGCACTGCCAAACCATTATTTGTTGCTGCTATTGTTCCTGTTGTATGTGCTGGCGTTGAAACTGCCGCGGCACATGGGATTTGTGGTGGGGCTCATCGCTGGGGTGTCAGCACTGACCATGCTCTATCAAGCGGAGTTCGATATTTGGACATGGTTCCATGGGGTGCTCGCGGATTGGCACTTTTTACCGTCCTTGTCTCAATTCGATATTTCCAGTGACTATCTTGCCGCCGCGCAAAAAGCCTACAGTTTAGGCGCCTACCGTTACCTCACGTATGTACTCACTGGGGGCATCGTGCTCCAGTTAATCGGCCGTTTTAGAAAAATGAGCCAAGTGCCTGTAGCCCCCTGAGGGTGTAGGCAGTGTATTCTCCGCGCTACCTTAAGAAGGTATAGCGAGGCCGTCCTATTTGACCCATTCAGCTTGTACAGCCGTATTGGCAGAGGCGTGTGCGCTTCTGAGCGCTGAGCTGAGCGCCTCTTTTGGCCCGCGTGAAGAGCTGCCGACGGCCCAGCCGTTGCTGGGCCATCGGAGCCATGTGCTGCAGTTAGGAGAACAAGGTTCCGCCGTTGATATCAATACTGGCGCCAGTGATAAACGAGGACTCATCGGACGCCAAGTAGACCGCCAAGTCGGCGATTTCTTGTGGCTGGCCCTCTCTTTTTAAGGGCGTGATGCCCGCCACGTGTTTACGAACTTCTGCTTTGGTGAACAGGTTGTGAAAGTCCGTGTCGATCATGCCGGGGTTGATGGCGTTGACCCGGATGTCGGGGCCCAGCTCCTTGGCGAGTCCGCGCGTCATGGTCATCACAGCACCCTTTGATGCTGCGTAGGCAACCGCACCCGGGCCGCCGCCGTCGCGTGCAGCCTGCGAGGCCATTGTGACCACCGATCCGCTGCCTTTGACATGGGGCAGAGCGGCTTGGATGAGCAGCATGGGGGAGGTGGCGTTGACGTCCATGACTGTTTGCCAGTGTTCCAGCGTCATCTCACGAAAGGGCACACGCGCAACCAAACTGCCGGCGATGGGCATGATCACGTCAATTGAACCAAACGCTTGCACCGTGGCGTCCACAAAGGCGCGCACGTCGTTGGGCTTGGTCATGTCGCCCTGCATCGCGATGGCATTGCCGCCCGCCGCGGTGATTTCGCGGACGGCTCGTTCAGCGCCTTCGGCGCTCTTGTGGTAGTTGATTGCCACGTTCGCGCCTGCCGCAGCAAGCGCTTGCACACAAGCCAGGCCTATGTCTCGTCCACCACCAGAAACAATCGCGGTTTTTCCTTGCAACTTCATTCTAATACTCCGTCTTTTTTTCTTAAAATAGAAGGGCATAAAGCCATGCCCTGAGCCCACACGGCCGAAAGTGATTTTCGGCTCGGGGCGGGGAATTTCTAGGCGGTGGCTGTCAGCCCTTGGCGAGCTTTTGCACCACCACCTTGAAACTGTTTTCTTGGGAATCGGTGAAATACAACTCACAGTCGTAACCTTGATCGTCAAGGAAGCTGAATATACGGCGCGGTTGTTTGATGGGGTAAGGCACCAGCAACGAGACGATGCGGTGGCGTTTGGCCGCTGCAAAACTGGCGGTCATGCAAGTGCTGACGGGCAAGCCTGCATATTCATCTGGGTTGATGCCGGGGAAGCCCGTCTCTTGACTGATGGTTGGTGCCCCCGCCTCGGACCACAGGAACTGCCCGTAGAAGCCCGCCTGCGCACCGCTGTAGCGAAAGGTTTTGTTGCTCAGTTGAAAGGGAGCGTTGGCGTGCAGCAACCACTGCAAGCTGACCGGCTCGTCGGCGTCCACGCTGTCGACGATGACGAAGTAGCTGTCTTGAACAAAGTAGACCTCCCGCGTGACGCGCTTGGCTTCTGGTGTCAGTGATTGATAAGCGGCGGTGGCGTCGCCCTTGATGTAGACGTGATCTTCACGGCGTTCAACCATTTCCAGATTGCCGGTGGCTTTGATGGTGCGTGCTTTGTCGCGGTCGGCGTACTGGCCCTGACCGTTGAGCAGTATGGCGTTCTTGGAGCGAGTCTGACGCCGCCATTCACGGTGCATGTCGCTGTTGAAAGACACGTAGTGGCCCGACTGAATGGCGAGATCTTCACCAAAGGCGGCCAGGCAAAAAGCATTCTGGTCGCCGTGGCTGTGACTGATCGAGCCGTAGGGGCTGGATTTCATCACGAAATGGATGTGTTCGTCCGGGCGGTCCATACGGCACTGAATTGCGGCCCAGCCAATGCCCTTAAACCAACGCAGGTTGTCCTCATCATTGGGCGCCGCCGCTTCAATGGCAGGGTAGTCGTGGTGGTACATCAGGTCATCAAAGTTAAAATCCCACCAGCCCCAGTTGTAGAACGCCATCTCGGTGCCGGGGTCGTTGCGCTTGAGTTCTTCGAAGTACCACTGGTACGCGGCATTGCCCGTCACGCCGGCAAACTGGCGCAGGTTGTAGCCAATCTTGAGGCAGGGCAGATCGCCCATGGTGCTGTCATCACCGAAGGTGGCGCGCCGCGTGTCTGGCGCTTTGGTGTAGAGCGGGAAGTCGCCCGTGTTCTGAAAGAAGGGGCGCTGGTACAGATCAAGGCCGCTGAAGTTCTTGAGTAAATTAGCGGCCTCGATCAGGTAGGCCATGCCGGTCATCCAATAGTGTGGGCCCTCGGCCCAGCCGCCTTGCTTGTCTCCCCAAGGGGTGTAGACCGTGTAGAGGAACTCGATGGAGTAATCGAGCCAGTATTGCGCTTTCTCTGATTCCCCCCACAGGGCGATGGACGCCGGGATCAACACCGCCGATACCGCGCGCACCGCGTGGCTATCAAAAGGGAAGAGGTGGATGTGTGCGTGCTCGATGATGTGCACGGCGACTTCTTCTGTGCGAGCCAGCAGGGCGCTTCGCACGGTTTGACGCTCCTGTTCACTGAGTTCCTGGTGCAGCCAGTCGTAGCCCCAAGCTAAAGCAACGGCCACACGGAACGCCCACTCATCGGTGTAAGCTCTGGAGGTATTGCCGGCGGGATTCCAGCTGGCGGCCTCCAGCAACCACGCTTTTGCCAGCGCTGAGTATTCAGCGTTGTCGAGTACTTTCCCGGCAATGCTGAGGTGTCGGATGGCGTAGATCAGTTCCTGACAATCGATGTAGGTCTGTCGCCAGATGGCTGCCGTGCGCTGATTATTGGGGTAGGGCGCGGGCTCCTGCATCACCGGGCGCTCTAACCAGGGGGCGACGGATTTTTCAAAAAATGTCTGCCAACCGCAGTGATCGGGATCGCTAGAAAGCGCTGTTTTGAATTGCGCGATTTGTGTGCTGTTGAGCCAGAGCCGTGGGTGGCTTTTGGCGCAGTTGCTGTAGCGGTTCGCGCGCGAAGGCAGTGGCGTTTCAGCTGCTGTCTCGTCGACGGAAAAGCGGCGCACACCGCTCCACTGGGTGTTAGGCGATTTTCTCTCGGCGTCCCACACGGCGAATCGCCAGTGGTAGTTGCCGGTGGCTAAGCAGCTGTCGGGGGTGAAAAAATTCAGGGGAATGTTGTCGTAGCTGATGGTTTGTTCTGCAGGGAAACTGGCGTCTTGACTGATGTCAAGGCAATAGAGCGCGCTGTCTTCGATGACCGGAAGCCAGCTGAAACGCGGGGGATTTTCATTCACGGTCTGCTCGTCGCTGGGGGCGTATTGAATGGTCAATCGACCCGTCGATGATTCGTCGAGAAAGCCGAGATTTTTACTGCTGGAATTCTGCATCTGTCGAATATGCCTTAAGCCAAATTCAGGGTTGTGAGGGTGCTGCCCGCCACGTGGGCGGGCAGCGTAAAAGCAGGGCGGTAAGTGACCACCGCCCCGCTAATTTCTAAGTGCCGTACTGGCGGTTGTAAGCTGATTGCATGGCCTCAATGACCTTGCCCAAACCCATGCGGTCAAGTTGCTGCAGGTAGTTGTCCCAATCCGCTTCCACGTCTGAGGAGCCGAGTACCCATGCCTGTTGTTTTTCCAGCATGAAGGTGCGGGCACCCGCCCAATACTTGTCGTACACTTTTTGCTCTGCTTCGTTGAAAGCAACACCTAAGAATGTGTCTTTCAGCAAGTAGTCGCCCCGGTCATACAGTGCGATACCTTCCAGTGCAAATTTGTTGGTCCACTGGATTTCGTAGTTGTAGTCCTGCCAGAATCCACGACGCACTTGCGCGCCGACGTCCGTCAACTGTGAGTTTATCGGGCGATCGCTGGCGAGTACTTCTGGTTTGAAGACAGCTTTGCCATCGATCAAGTCGTAGAGTTCGCCCTCTACACCAAAGTTCGCCAAGCGACGGCCTTCTTCGGTCCACCAGAAGTCCATGTATTTTATGGATTCAACTGGGTTTTGGTTGCTGTGGCTGATGCCCCAACCTTCGGGTTTAATGGGGATACGACGGTGCTCTTCCAAACGGCGGCCAGAGATCGAAGCAGGGGGGATGATTGCTTCGAATTTGAAGCCCTCTACCTTGTCTTTCAATGAGTCGTTGTAGCCAGCAGTCGAAGCAAACCAATCGTGGGTGAAGCCGCCCAAATCGTTGGAGAGCAAAAATTCACGTGCACGACTTCCGCGAGTGAATACCTCTGGATCGATCAGGCCTTCTTTGTACCACTTGGCCATATGGGTGACGCCGGTCTTGTAGCCATCGCCAATGTAGCCGTGTTTGATCTTGCCGTCCACGACGTGGAAGTCGTGGTAGGTGTCTGAGCCTGAAGTGCGGCCGTCAAAAAAGGTAACAATACGGAAGACTTCTTCCCAGTTTCTGAAGAATGCTGGTACTTCGTCTTTCTTGCCGTTTCCGTTTGGATCGTTGTTGCGGAACGCTGTCAGGACTTCGTAGAGTTCATCAATGTTCTCTGGCACTTCCAAGCCGAGCGTGTCGAGCCAATCGGTACGCATCCAGTAGGCACGACCATACTTGCCGTCTGTGAGGTAGGGAACGTAGTAGAGGTTTCCGTCGCCCGCAAAAGCTGATGCAAAGACGTCTGGACGTGCTTGCATCTGCGCGTAGATGTGAGGCGCATGCTCTTTGATCAGGTCTTGCAGAGGGATAAAAGCACCCTCTGGTCCGTAGCGATTGATGTTGTCTTTGACGTTCTTGCCGCCGACGATATCTGGAATGTCGCCACCGGCAATCATCAGGTTGAAGGCTTCGTTACTGTCAGGTGTATTGCCGATAGTGACGTTAGTCAGCGAGACTCCTGTGATACGAGCAGCTTCTTTCTCTACGGGCCAATCATCGTTGTAGATGAATTTCTTGTCGTGCAGGTGCACGGTCAGGTTCAGCGGTTTCTCCACAATACGTAAGTGGCCCATATCCGCAGCCATTGCTGGTGCGGCCGTGCACAAGGCCGAGACCAGAGCAACAAGTGGTGAAAGTTTGTTTTTTATCATTTTCCTCTCCAATTGACAAGCAGTGTTACTTCTTTGATTTCTAGTAATTGAGATCATTCCTTGACTCCACCCAACATGATTCCTTTGTTAAAGTACTTTTGGATGAAGGGGTAAATCATCAGAATTGGGATGATCGAGCAGACCATGATGGCCGCCGATACGGTTTCGAAAGAGTAGAGCGCGGTGAGTGTTGAACTGACAAACTCTTCGTCGTCGGTGAGCTCGACAATGATGCGCCGCAGGTACACCTGCAGCGGTAGCTTGTCCTTGTCTTGCAATAACACCATGGCCCAGAAAAAACCGTTCCAGCGCGCGACAATGCAGAACAAGGTGATCGTGGCGATGGCAGGCTTGGACAGGGGGACAAAGACTTTCCACAACACTTGAAACTCATTGGCGCCGTCCATGCGAGCCGCTTCTTCGAATGAGGCGGGGATGCCTTCAAAGAAATTTCGCAACAAAATGATGTTGAAGGCGTTGCAGGCAAAGCCAATGATGATGCCGAAGTAGCTGTCCAGAAGGCCCATGTCGCGCATGTTCAAAAAGAAGGGGATCATGCCCGCGTTGAACCACATGGTGAAAGCCACGATGAAGTTCCAGTAGCGTCGGCCCAGCAGTTGTGGGCGCGACAGGGCGTAGGCACCGGGAATGATGATCAGCAAGCTGACTGCGGTGCCTACAAAGGTGTAGATAAAGGTGTTTTTGTAGGAGTTCCAAAACATCGGGTCGGCGAGCACGCGTTCATAAGCGGCCAATGTCACGTCCACAGGCGTGAGTGTGACTTGCCCCGCTGTGACCGCAAAACCCGAGCTAAATGAAACCGCCGCGATGTAGAGAAAGGGGTAGAGCGTTGATAGGGTGAAAATACACACCAACACGGTACTGGCGACGGCAAAAAACTTGTCACCACGCGAATACAGATTCATGTTTGATATCATTGTTTTCTCCTTACCACAACGACGTTCTAGAGACGCGTTTGCTGATGGTGTTGGCTGTCAGGACCAGCACAAATGCGACAACCGCATTGAAGAACCCAGCGGCGGCCGCCAAGTCGTACTGCGCACTTTGCAAGCCCTGTCGGTAAATGAAGGTTGAGATAACATCAGAGGTTTGATAGGTCGAGGGTTGGTAGAGCAAAATGATCAACTCAAAACCTATCTCCAGAATGTTGCCGATGCGGATAATCAACATGATGATGATGGTGGGCAATATAGAAGGTATGGTGATGCGCCACATCATCTGCCAGCGGTTCGCACCGTCCACCACAGCGCTCTCGTAAAGCGAGGGGTTCACACCTGCAATAGCCGCCAGAAACACGATGGAGCTGAACCCAGCTTCTTGCCAAATACCGGTGCCTATAAATATGGGTCTGAACCACTCGGGTTTGGTCAAAAAATAGATGGGGTCAAAGCCGAGTTTCACCAGGAAAAGGTTGACCACGCCCACCGACGGCGAAAAGGCGCTGATCACAATACCCGCGATGATGACGGTGGAGATAAAGTGCGGCAGGTAGACAATGGTCTGCGTCGTGCGTTTTAAAAAGGCGCGGGTGAACTCGTTGAAGCCCAGGGCGAGCAAGATGGGCATGGGAAATCCAAATACTAAGCTGTAGCCACTGAGTATCAAGGTGTTTTTAATGGCGCGGGTGAATTGCTCGTTGTGGAACAGTTCCCGGAAGTGTTCCAAGCCCACCCAGGCGCTTCCCTCGATCCCGCGGAAAACACTGTAGTCCTTAAAGGCAATCTGCAACCCGTACATCGGTTTGTAGAGGAACAGGAAAAACCAAATAATCGTGGGTGCAAGCAGCACATAGAGCTGCCATTCGCGTCGAAAGTGCCTGATTAACAAGGCCACCCGTTCAGAGGCTGATCGTTTATTCGCCATATTATTTGAACTCTTGGTTCGGGCTGTTGATCGCCATTTTTGTCTCTGCATCGAAGACGGTGACTTTGCTTGCATCGATGTAAATCTTTGAGAGCTTTTGCAGGTGATCAATGGCGCCGTGTGTCTCTGCTTTGATAACAAAGGGGTGTTCGTCGATATGAGTGTGCAGCAGTGCCTCAGACCCCAGTGGCTCCATCAGGTCCAGTTCAATGGCTAATTCACTGGCGTTTTCTATTGGCTCTGCAGATACATGTTCAGGTCGGATACCGATTACGATTTTTTTGCCTACCGCGGCCTTCAGTCCTACAGAGGCTTTGATGCGGATTGAACCCGCGCCTGTGGGTGCGATGAAATCACCGTCGTGCATGCCGAGTGTCGCGTCGAGTTGGTTCATCGGAGGAGAACCTATAAAGCTGGCGACAAAGGTATTGATGGGGTTGTTGAACAGTTCCATCGGTGTGCCTATTTGCTCGATACGCCCATCGCGCATCACCACGATGCGATCGGCCAGCGTCATGGCCTCCACTTGGTCGTGCGTGACGTAGATGCTGGTAACACCAAGGCGTTTGTGCAAACGTTTTATCTCGGCGCGCATTTGGGTGCGCAGCTTGGCGTCTAGGTTTGACAGGGGTTCGTCAAACAAAAAGACATCCGGGTGCCGAACGATCGCACGGCCCATGGCCACACGTTGGCGTTGCCCGCCCGACAGGTCCGCGGGTCTGCGTTCCAGATACTGCGTCAGGCCCAGGGTTTTTGCCACTTCGGCAACAGAGTTTTTCACCTCGGCATCAGGGGTCTTTCGAATGCGCAGGCCAAAGGCGATGTTTTCTGCAACATTCAGGTGTGGGTAGAGGGCATAGTTTTGAAACACCATCGCGACATCACGGTCTTTGGGCGCGACTTCATTGACAAGCCTGTCGCCAATGTTAAGCGCACCGTCCGAAATTTCTTCCAGGCCGGCGATCATGCGGAGGGTGGTTGATTTTCCGCAGCCTGAGGGGCCAACCAACACCACGAACTCTTTCTCCTTGACGTGTAAATCTATGCCGTGCACGACGGTGATGTCGCCGTAGCGTTTGACGATCTTGTTCAAAACAACGTCTGACATTTCTATTCCTTTTGATGAAGCTCTATTGGCTTGTTTTTTCTTGTCGATTACGCCGTCTCGGTTGTGCGGCGTTCAGTGTGTCGATAAATGTCATGAGATCGGGGTTTGCCGAGAGGGTGTTGATCTCCTTGTCCAGGGATCCAATGTGTTGCACCAGGGCCCGTTCCGCACCCGCTGCATTGCCCGCGCAAATTTCGCTGGCGATGTTTTGATGCTCCTGTATGACTTGCGCTGCGCGACTGATGCCGAATTTCCGTTTTAAATGGCGTATGCGGTTTACATCGGTCTGTGAGCGTTTGATGGTGCTCCATACTCCCGGTACGTCAGCGAGCTGGAAAAATGCTTTGTGGAAGGCTTGATCGAGCTGATAGAAGGCTTCGTGCTCTTGGTCCTCGAGTGCTTGCTGCTGTTGTTCGATCAGCGGGTAGAGCAGCGACTCTTTGGTGGAAACCCCGGCTTGCCTTGCGGCTGCGCGAACTGCGCCGGATTCCAAGCTGATGCGTACAAAACAAGCCTCGAGGTAGTTGTCAATATTGATTTTTGAGACGTAGCTGCCGACGCGAGGAACAATTTTTACAAAATTGATCTCCTCCAATTTGATCAGAGCTTCGCGCACGGGTGTCTTGCTGATGTTCAATGCCTCGGCAATCTCATTTTCAGAGATCAGCGCGCCAGGCCGCAGTTTGATGGTCTCGATCAGCCTAGAAAGCTCGATCACTATCTGATGTGATAGCCCGATTCCTTCTTCAAATTTCGCCTCCTTTAACAGCTCGGAAACGGAATTCTCTGTGTCGGGAAGATGAGTCGTCATGGTGTAGCGGCGTCTATCGAGACTTACATGTCTCAGGCGGCTATAACTTATATCTCAGTTTTTTTGCCAAATCAAGACAAAAAAGAACAAGTGAAGACAAATAAGAACAAGTGCATACTGAGCCCTAGATATTGCAACATTGATCAATGCAAACAAGTGCTTAAGGGCCGTATGGAGGCTGGAGAGAGGATTTAAAACAGCGTGAGGAGGGTGTTTTTGCGCGCCAGTTTCTGCCGTGCTCAGGTCTTGGGAAACTGTCGATACGCGGTAGCCGACAGTGCCGATTCAATTGCGAAGGCACAGCAAGCTACAGATGCAGAAGGCGGAAAAGGCTGCTAGGTGGTAGGGCTGGCGCTAATGCTTGTGGCCTTCAAACACGCGGTCCCGCGCATTTTCAATGTGGGAACGCATGGCGGTGCGCGCAGCGTCTTGATCACCCGCAAGGATGGCATCGTAGATGGCGTAGTGCTCTTTCTGTACCAGCTGCATACGCTCTTGCGGGCGTTGCAGGGACAAGTTTCGGGTCAGGTTCATGCCCGTGAGGATGTTGGATTTCATGGACGAGCGGGTCGAGGAAAAATATTGATTGTCAGAAGCTTTGCAGATCGCGATGTGGAAATTTTCGTCAGCATCAACACCGAGTCTGCTTTCAGCAACGCAGTTGTCGAGTTCGATCAGCGCCGCGTGCAGTGTTTGCAAGTCCTGCTCTGTGCGGCGTTTCGCCGCGAGGTAAGCGGCCTCGCCTTCAAGCGCGGCCCTGAATTCAAAGGTTCGCTGGATATCGGCAATGGAGCCCACGGGAGCGAAGTCCAAAACATCGCCGTCGGGGCGTCGACTGACGAAGGAGCCCGAACCCTGTTTGGACACCACGAGGCCGTCTTCACGCAATTGTTTCAGCGCTTGCCTGAGCACGGGTCGAGAGACAGTTAGCCGGTTGCTAAGGTTCTGCTCCGAGGGGAGTTTCTCGCCCACTTGGAATTCGCCTTCGACAATCAGTGAAAGAATTTTCTCGTAGGCGAGATCTGAGAGCGTGCGGTCGCTCGGGGAGCTGCTGGCTGGGCTCATGTCTCTCTCGAACAGAGAGTTTTCGCTGGTCACGGTGCTATCTCCTGGATAAAAGCGTGTGATGCTCGGTGCTTTAGCGCTTGTCAAAAGGGTACACGCCAACACGCAGTGTATCGCTGGGGTGTGTACTAATCCAGTCGAGCATAACATCGGCTCAGAGAAAATGAGCGCGAGAGTCGCTGTGTTTGTTGTTACACACTGCAGGGTCAGAGAGGGAAGTCAGGATTTGAATAAACGGCAACAAAGTCGCGCTCCGCGCAACACCGACGTCGCTGCATTGGCGTGGCCCATCGGCATGAACGCTGTGTTTCTGCAGTCAATTCTGGTGATCGACACGGTATTAATCGGTCCGCTCGGGGAGCAGGCGCTCGCCTCGCTCGGTCTGGCCAACAGCTTTGCCTTGATGATCAGCGGGATAATATTTGCGTTTTCCAGTGGAACACAAATGCTGGTGGCACAGGCCACCGGCAAAGGTGATGTCCGGGCAAGGGCGCGGTGGTTCATGTCGGGGCTCATCATCAATCTTGTCATTGCCGCCGGTGCATGTGCCTTCATCTTTTTGCTCTGCCCCCAGCTTTTGCCTGCATTGGCGTCCAGCGCCGAGATGGCCAGCGGTGCTTTCGCTTACCTGAGTTATTTTTCGCTGGCCATCGTCGGCATAGCGGTAGGGCAAAACATCAGTGTTTTTTTTACCGCCACAGGCCACAGTCGCTTACCGTTCTACAGCAACTTGGTGGAGTTGCCCTGCAACGTGGTCATCAGTTATTGGCTTATTTACGGGGGCTTTGGGTTGGCGCCCATGGGCCTTGCGGGGGCGGCTTTGGGCAGCGCTGTCGCGGCCGCGATACGGTCTGTCTTGTTGATTGTAGCGCTGCACAGGATCCACCCAGAGTGCCTTAGTCTAGGGCGTTCGGAACCGGCTGTTGGGGGTTTGAGCATCGGCGAACACTTTCGGTGCGCGCTGCCCATCTCCGCCAACTTCATCAGCATGAGCGCCAGTATGAGCATTTGCATGATGATTTATGCGCAGCTGGGAGTCGCTCAGTTCGCAGCCCTGAGCTTGTTGCTGCCCTGGATGCGAATGGTGGGCAGTATTGTCACAGCATGGGCCCAGGCCACTGGTATTTTGGTGGGGCAATTGCTGGGGGGGAATGCATTGCCGGTGGTGGAGGTCTTCGTGGTCAGGGCGTGGCTACTGGCGCAGGTCTTGGCCGTTGTGCTGTCGTTGAGCTACCTTTCACTTTTTGTTCTGTTCGATTGGCTCTACACGGAATTACAAGCTGAGACCTCGGCCTATCTCTGGCAGTTGATGCCGTTGTTAGTGTTCCTACCGCTTGTCCGTACCTCCAATACCGTGTGTGGCCACGTGTTGCGCGCCGGTGGTGATGCCGCCTATGTCCTTAAAATTCATGCCACAGCGCAATGGCTGCTAACGGTGCCCTTGTCTTATCTGCTGGTGGCGCATTTTCAGCTGTCAGTGGTGTGGGTGTTTGCTGTCGTGGTGTTGGAGGAGGTGGTTAAGCTGCTGCCTTTTTGGCTGCGCCTGAAGCGGGGACTGTGGAAGCGCGGTCTCCTGACTGGCACCCCGTAGCGCGCGGGTGGTTCGATCACTAAAGCTCTAGCTGCAATTAACTGATATATATCTTTTGACAACTCAAGTTACAAATGTGAACATGTTGCTTGCAATGCATTGCAAGCTTCCGCCCGACAAGACCCGTCTTCGGGTTCTTCGTGCGGTGAATTTCCGTCCAGATGTGCTCTGTTGAGCATCAATTAATCAGGAATGTTCACATGAAATTGCTAAAAAAAGCCGTGTTGGCGGCAACCGCCTCAGCGTTAGTTTTGGGTTCACTCGGGGCAGCGCATGCGGCCGAGCTGCGCGGATGGAACATCCATGTTGCGGAGTACCCCAACACCATTGCCTTGGATAAGTTCGCGGAGCTGCTCAGAGAAAAATCTAACGGTGATATCACTCTCAAAATGTTCCATGCGGGTGTGCTGGGCAGCCAGCCTGACGCCATCGAACAAGTCCGCCTCGGTGGTTTGGCCGTAGGCAACTTCAGCCTAGGACCTATTGGTCCCATCGTTCCAGAGGCAAATGTTGTTTCATTGCCGTTTATCTTTAAAGATCCCGCACACATGTTTCGCGTCTTCGACGGTCCTGCTGGTGAGGCGATCAACGAAGGCATGAGAGCAAAAGGTCTCGTATCTCTTGCATATTTCGATGCAGGTGCGCGCTCTTTCTACAACGGCAAGCAAGCTATTCAAGCGCCAGCTGATGTCACCGGAATGAAAGTTCGCGTCATGAACAATGAACTCTATTCCGGCATGATTTCCGCGCTCGGTGGCAATCCATCTCCTCTGGCATTCTCTGAGGTCTATCAGTCACTGCAGACAGGTGTCGTGGACGGTGCTGAAAACAACTGGCCTTCCTATGAGTCCACAGGGCACTTTGAAGTTGCCGGTTTCTATTCCCTGTCACAGCACTTGATCATCCCTGAGTGCCTGTGCATGAACGCCGCTGTATTCGATGCCTTCTCAGAAGACGAGCAGAAAATCGTGATGGAATCTGCAGCTGAAGCTGCTGCTCTGCAACGTGAGTTGTGGAAGATGCGTGAAGTGGCTAGCCGCGAGAAGGTTGAAGCTGCTGGCGTCAAGGTAAACGAGATTGCTGACAAAAGTGCTTTCCAAAGTGCGATGGACCCTGTCTACGCTACTTATCTCGACGCCAACCCCAATCTGAAATCATTGGTCGAGTTGATTAAAAGCACTGACTAACCGGATCGGTAGATCTTCAAGGTCATGAGTCTGCGCGCACTGCGCGGGCTCAGTTTCCATTCGATATACATTTTTCCAGTTTTGGAGGGGGCCTGATGCAAAGTTCTGCAGGGCAGGGATGGATCAAATGCTACGGGCATGCCATGGATACGTTGGCGGCTCTCTGTGTTGCGGTGACAGGGGTTGCATTGGTTTATCTTACCGTGATATTTGGTTGGTTGGTGTATGGGCGCTACGTACTTAATGCCACACCGACGTGGGTTGAACAGGCGGCATTGCTGCTGGTTGTCTTTATTGGTTTTTTGGGGGCAGCCGTGGGTGTGCACCAGAAAACACACTTATCAGTCACCTATTTCGTCGATCTTTGTCCAGCGTTTATGCAGCGAATATTGCTCGTTGCAACGCACCTGATGATGGGGTTATTTGGTGCCGTGATGATGGTCTATAGCTACGATTTAGTCGTGTTTAAGTGGAGTACTCAAATTCCACTTATTGCTTTGCCCGAGGGCCTGCGTGCTGTCCCCATCATGCTAAGTGGTGGGCTGGTGGTATTATTTACTGTGGGGCACTTACTGGATTTAGACCGTGAGACGGCTCCTAAAGAGAACGACACTGATGTGGGGAGTCTGTAGATGGGGCTGATGGTATTACTGGGGATTTTTGCCCTGGCGGTTGTGATTGGTGTTCCAGTTGCCTATGCCTTGGGCATAGCAGCGGTGTCGGCCTTCTATGTAGAAGGGCTGCCGTTGATCATCGCTTTTCAACGTATTATTTCGGGTATTAGCGTATTTTCATTGATGGCTATACCTTTCTTTATCTTTGCCGGCGAACTCATGTTCCACGGCGGCATTGCTATCCGCTTGGTGCGATTTGCGTCATCCGCGGTCGGCGCCGTGCGCGGCGGCCTCGGTATCGTTAACGTGTTGTCTTCCATGTTGTTCGGTGGTATATCGGGTTCGGCCATTGCCGATATCTCGGCCCTTGGTTCTATCTTGATTCCCGTGATGAAAGAGAAGGGCTACGACGATGATTACGCAGTCAATGTGACAGTGACGTCTTCCATTGCTGGCATCATGATTCCTCCGAGTCACAACATGATTTTATTTGCGGTGGCAGCTGGTGGCACGGTGTCCATCTCGTCCCTGTTTTTGGCAGGTGTGGTTCCCGGTGTTTTGATGTGTCTGTGTCTCGCTGGCGTAGCGTATGTGATCGCTGTAAAACGGGGCTACAACGCGGAGCCTTTCCCCGGGCTGTCGGCCGTGTTGATGCATTTCATTTTTGCGCTTCCAGGTTTGTTCACCGCAGTGATCATCGTCGGCGGAGTGTTGAGCGGCATCTTTACCGTGACCGAATCCGGTGCCTTCGGCACCATTTACGCGTTTATTGTCACGATATTGGTGTACCGTTCGATGACGTGGGGCAAGTTCAAAATAGCGGTTGTCAACTCCGTTAGAACAACGTCTATGGTGATGATTCTAATCGCGTGTGCCGCTGCATTTGCCTACATGTTAACGTACTTTCAAGTGCCGCTGAAAATGACGCAATTCCTGTCGAGCGTATCTGACAATCCCATTGTTGTTTTGTTGATGATCAATGCGATGTTGTTGATGCTTGGCATGATCATGGACATGGCTGCTCTTATCTTGATCTGTACACCGATCTTTCTACCTGTTGCGCAGAATCTCGGTATTGACCCTCTGCAGTTCGGTATGATTTTGATGATGAACCTTGGCTTGGGCTTGTGCACACCTCCGGTGGGCTCATGCTTGTTTGTAGGCTGTGCCATTGGCAAGGTGCCCATGGAGCGAGCGGTGAAAACTATTTGGCCCTTTTACGGCGCTATCTTGTTGGCCTTGATATTGGTGACCTATGTGCCCGCAATTTCATTGACCCTGCCCAGTTTGCTGCTTGATTGAGGCGAACATATAGTCGTCGCTTGCCCGCCTAAACGGGCATTGATTAAAAGTCCGCCCCCAGCGGGTAGAACCGCACGGGTTCAGCAAGAACAGGAAAGACAGATGACTAAGATTGGCGTGATCGGCGAGTGCATGGTCGAAGTGTTTGACGCTGGCGATGGGCAGTGCCAACGGAGTTTTGGGGGGGACACGCTGAACACTGCGGTTTACCTGAAGCGCTGTGTTGGCGATTCAACGGCGGTGTATTATTGCACCGTCTTGGGTGATGACATCCTCAGTGACGAGATGCTCGCCAGTTGGCGGCGCGAGGGGCTGGAAGTCAGTGCGGTCGATAGGCTCAGGGGATCTTTTCCGGGCCTGTATATGATTCAAACCGATGAGCAGGGCGAGAGAAGTTTCTTGTATTGGCGCGACCGGGCACCTGCAAAGAAGATGCTTCAAACACCGGGAGCCGCCTCCCAAATCGCGGCCTTGATGCGCATGGATTGGTGGTATCTCTCAGGCATCAGCTTGGCGGTGTTAGAGCCTCGAGGCCGGGAGAAACTGTTCGGTCTGATGGCTGAATTTCGGCAGCAGGGCGGGCAGGTTGCTTTTGATGGGAATTACCGGCCACGGCTGTGGGACATTCAGTTGGCGCGAAAGTGCATGGCGCGCGCCTATGGCCTCTGTGATATTGCGCTGCCGTCGGTGGACGACGAGTGCGCCTTGTGGTGGGACGCGGACAGCGCTTCGGTGTTGCGCCGCATCGAGGATTTTGGCTGTCAGGAAATTGTGCTCAAGCGTGGGGGCGACAGTTGTTTACTCAGTCTGGGTGGGCAGACAAGTGAATTTCCAACCCAAGCGGTTGAAACGGTGGTCGATACAACAGCGGCTGGGGACAGTTTTAGCGCGGGCTATTTGTCCGTCCGTCAGGCCAGTGGCTCCGTGGCCGACGCTGTCGCTGTTGCACAAAAAATATCGGCGCAAGTTATTCAGCGCAAGGGTGCGATTGTGGCCGTCACCCTGTGAATGCAGTGGCCGCCAGGCCGCTTCTTCAACAGCTACTGCACGGCTCTGCTAGCGCTCAGCGGCAGGTAATAAAATATCATCTTCCGAGTCAAAGCCGTACAGTTTGGCGGCGTTGTCGACAAACAAAAGCTGGCGGTTTAGCTCATTGCCCGCCCAGTCATTGACCATGTCCAGAAGCTGCACGTCGTCCGGGTAATCCGCTGGACACTTGGCCAGGATATGCGGCCAGTTGCTGCCCCAGATTATCCGCTCCGGTGCGTGAGTGATCAGGGCTTTTGCCAGCGCGGCGATGTCCGGGTAGTCGGGCTGGCCCTGTGATGAGGTCTCGTCGAAGCCTGCGATTTTGACGTAACAGTTGCCGCGATCGATGAGCTTTAGAAGACCCCTAAACGCGGGGCTGTCAACCGACACCGTGGGCATGAATTTTCCCACGTGATCAATCACGTAGTTGCCTTGGATTGATGCAAGCAACGGGGACTGTTGCAGCATCTGCTGACCGTCAAATTGCACGATCATGCTCCAGTGCTGCGCTGATGTGCGGGCGTTCAAGGCGATCAGCTCGGACAGACCGATTGGCCCGCCACCCAGGTCCATCACACGAGCGCCGCGCACACCCAGTGTGTGCAGCCGCACAAGTTCATCCTCCGAGACATCCGCTCGAACCGCGACAACAGCGCGTGCTTTGTCGCCCAACTGCTGCAGCGCGTCTTCGATGATGCGGTTGTCACATTGGTAGGCGTTACTCTGCACGATGACGATTCGCTCTATGCCGAGCCACTGTTGCAATTGTTGGTAATGGCTGAGCAGAGCGTCAGCGGGCCGTTGATCGTTGGGCATTTCCAGGGGAAAGCGTGTGTTGTCCAGCACATGCATGTGGCAGTCAATGGTGCCGGCGGGCAGGGCGGTGATTGGCGGTTTGCCGTTGAGCGGCCTGAACGTGTTCACGGTGTTGTTATCTCTGCCTTGTGAGTGCGGATGACGAATGTGCCAGAGTGATCAGCCTACCATTGCCATCAGAGCTTGCGACCTCTATTTCTGGTGAACGTCGCTAGAATGTTAGTTCTTTTTTTTTTTTTATTTTTTTTGTACACGGGCTGTTGGGAAGTATTGCGGCAGGACTTTCTTGTTTGCGCGAGAGAAACCACGCAGCACGTGTCATCAGGCGTGTGTGTGGTCAATCAAATCGGGCGGCGTGCACCCTGAAGTGAGTGCCGTCCGACTGTCCCCAAACAACCAGTGCGGCACCGCTGTTGTTAATCGCAACTCTTGGTTTGACTGCGTGACCCGAGTCATCGTGCTCCAAAAGTTGCGGTGCTGACCAGCCCGTGTCTCTTAGAAATCGGCTGCTCCAAATATCTCGTGGCCCGCTACTTTTTGATTGACGCCATGCGGCGATGACATTGCCCGTGTTAGGTTCCATCTCAATAACTGTCTTTACTGCTTTTCCATCCTCGAATTCTATTAGAGCAGGGGAGCTCCATGATGCCCCGTGGCTGAAATAACTGTGCACAATGTCATCGGACTGTTGCCAGATACACATCGCGTTACCGAGGTTATCTAGGCTAACGCGCAAATTTCCAACAGAAGCGGCGCTGTCGGGCATGTTCAAAACTGCATCTCTCCAACCCTCAACCGGACTGTAGGAGCGAGACCACAGTGACATGTTTTCCGATGATTTCTGTGCCCACACTGCGATAACTTCGGCGGCTTCGTTCAGTGCCAGACTCGGGATCGACGAGGGGCCGCCGTGATAGCTTTCTATCAGTTCTGGCCCCGCCCAGTTCTCACCGTCAAAGTGATTAATCCAAATGCTTACTTCGATGCCGTCGTGCTGTGACCATATCGCCATCCCTTTACCGGCGGCGTTAAGGGACATGGAGATGCTGGTGACTGCATCAAGAGCGTTTTGTTCCAGGGTGCGTGCACCCTTCCATCCTTCGTCGATTGTGTGCTGATTTGCCCAGAGGCTCATGGCAAGCCCGTCTATTTGACTCCAAAGCACCACTGATTTCCCCGCTGCGTCCATGTGAACAGAAGGGTAGCTGCCAATTTCAGCGTCGCTCGTTTCCACCAATACAGCTGTGGACCAGCCTGACTGTGGCTCGCGGAAACTGCTCCACACGCTCTGCTCTACGCCGTCGCTCTGTACCCATACAACCGTCGCACGGCCTTGGGCGTTCATGTCTACTTTGGGGTTGATCGCGTCGTGACTGTCGTTCGATTCGACGCGAACAGCGGTTTCCCAACCTGTCTCCACATCGTAGTAATTGCTCCAAATACTCACTGCAGTTCCGTCATCTTGGTGCCAAACCGCAACAGCGTTCCCCGCTGCATCCAGCGCTATTTGAGGTGTAGTAGCCTCTTCTGAGGGGCTGATGTCTATCACAGTGCTCGGTTGCCACTGGCCGTCACGGACAGTGAAACTCCAGGAGGGGTAGGTCTCCAATTGTGGCGAGCCTTTGCTCTGCAGATTTCGGTCGATCGAGGCGGTGAACTGGCCCCTCAGCAGGAGCCGTTGTGCCGGACTGAAGGTGAGTTGTTTTTCGGACGCACTGTAGCTCAACGACCCCGTGACAGGCCCCGCTGCACTGCGAAGTGTCAGGGCTGAGGCCGAGGGTTGAGTGTCCAGTGCTTGGTCAAAATAGACAGAGACTGTTGTGCTGGGATCCGTCTCAAGTGCCCCGGCTGGTGGGAAGACACCAGATACCTTAAGCGAGCCGGTAAGCGGTGTTGAAAGGGGGGGGGCTGCTCCCGCCGCTACAGCCTTCAAGGCACAGTAAAATCAACAGCAGTGAACTGCGTTTGAGCAGAAATGATGGCGTGGGCATGCCCTTTCCCAAAGTGTCGGTCCCCCTGGTATATTCAGAAAACGCGCCACTTAGATGCGAATTTTGGTCATGTCTGGCGCGTTCTTTGGCGAGGATGGGCAAGGGGTCGTTCTTGTACTCAGCACAGAGAAATAGCTGCGTATCCTGTGAAGCTTCTGTCCCGCTATCCTCAGTGCGCGGACTGGCCCGCCGCGGGCTGGGCGTGTTTGCGCTGATCGTCGCTCGGTGCTATTGGCGTCAGGAAAGTTCGGCATTGAACCGTCTGGGGCCAGGGGTGATCGCATTGGCTGTGTCCTGCAGCAAGGGCAGGATTTCAGTGAGAATCGCGGCTTCATCCCACAGGTGAGCTGATACTGAGCACTGCACCGCTGCATAAGCGCGGCCGTCAGAGTTGTAGATAGGTGCGGCGATTCCCACTTCGTTCTGGAACATTTGCTCGCGCGCCACGGCATAGCCCTGTTGCGCGCTCAGCTCTATCGCGTCCAGTAGCGCCGCGCGGTCCGTGGTGGTGTGCGGAGTGTACGCGTGCAGAGGCCACTCGGCGACGGCTTGTGCGCGCTCGCTCTTGCTGCGTGTGGCCAACATGGCCCGGCCCGCTGAGGTGTGCAGCGCGGGGATGCGGCGGCCGACCAGGCTGGCGGCAAAATTGGTGCGTCGGCAAGGCAAGCGACTCACGTAAATAATATGGTTCCCGGATTGCTCGGCTAAGTTAATCGTCTCCCCGAGCTTCAGGGACAGATCGATCAGGCGTGGCTGAGCTTGGCTTATCAAGGGATTGGACCAGGAATAGGCGTAGGCCATCTCAAGCCAGGCGTGCGAGGGGCGGAAGCGCCGTGTCTCGGGGTCTTTGTCGAGCATGCCTTCCAGATGCAGCGTATTGGCGAGCCGCTGGGTGGCGCTCTTGTCCAATCCGCAACGTGTGGCCAGTTCACTGAGGGAGAGCTCTGAGGCCGTGTCATCAAAGGCACGCAGCACCTTAAGCCCCTTGGCGAGTGCGCCCACAAAGAGGGTATTTTGTTTGGCGGCCATGCGCTTGTTTTCCTTTTGTTTGGCTGCTTGATATTGACCTTATCTACAAGCGTGGTGTTTAATAGTGCCACAAATAAGATATTAAGTATCATATTGTAATACATCGTGCAGTGAATTGCATTTTTATGTGTTTGTCCACGCTTTCGCAAGGAGTACGTGAATGTACAAGAAGTTAGTGAAACTCTCTGTTGTTGCCTTGGCTCTCTCCGCCGCCTATGGCGGTGCTGCATTTGCCGCTAAATCCAACGACACCTTACACGTCGGTTTTACCAAAGAATTGGAAAACATCGACAGCTACTTCAATTCCTCTCGCGAGGGCGTTGTGATGCAGCGCGCGGTCTGGGATGGCCTGATATACCGAGACCCGCTGACAAACGAATACAAGGGCAACCTCGCCACCAGTTGGAAGTGGATAGACGACTTGACGCTGGAGTTTGAACTGCGTGAAGGCGTCAGCTTTCACAACGGCGAAGCCTTCAACGCTGATGATGTGGTGTTTACCGTCAATTTTGTCGCCGACGAGGCTAACGGGGTAAAAACCCAGCGCAACGTCAACTGGATGAAGTCGGCTGAGAAGATTGATGAGTACACGGTCCGCATTCATCTCAAAGAAGCGTTCCCCGCCGCCATCGAGTTCCTCTCCGGCCCGGTGTCCATGTACCCCAACGAGTATTACGCTGAGGCGGGTGCCAGTGGCATGGGTTTAAAGCCCGTGGGCACCGGCCCCTACAAAGTGACCGACGTCACGCCAGGGCAGCACTTTGTGCTGGAAAAGTACGACGGATACCACGACAGCCCCAAGGGCAGTCCCTCGATTAAACACATCGACGTGCGCACCATCCCCGACATCAATACCCAGATGGCAGAGCTGTTCGGCGGCACACTCGACTTGATCTGGCAGGTGCCTGCCGACCAGGCCGAAAGGCTCGGTGCGATGGAGCAGTTCACCGTTGCCAATGAGAGCACCATGCGGGTGGGTTACTTGACCATGGACGCGGCTGGTCGCTCGGGAGAGGACAACCCCTTCACCAACGTACTGGTGCGCCGTGCGGTCAACCACGCCATTGATCGAGAGACATTGGTCAGCGCCTTGCTCAAAGGCAAGTCCAAAGTGGTGTCCACCGCGTGTTTTCCCAGCCAGTTTGGCTGTGTGCAGGACGTTGTCAGCTATGAGTACGACGTAGCGAAAGCCAAGGCCCTGTTGGCCGAGGCGGGTTACCCCGACGGCTTCACCACAGCGTTTTACGCCTACCGCAACCGTGACTACGCCGAGGCCATCTCCAGCTATTTGAACGCGGTTGGCATAAAAACCGACTTCAGAATGTTGCAGTATTCGGCGCTGCGCGAGAAGAACATGAAAGGCGAAGTGCCACTGTCCTTTTTGACTTGGGGATCTTATTCCATCAACGACGCCTCGGCCATGGTCAGCCAGTTCTTCAAGCACGGTAAATTGGATTTTGCCCGCGACGATGAAGTCTTGGCGGAGCTCACGGCTGCGGACAGTGGCACCAACCCTGAAGAGCGCATTGAGCACTACGGCAACGCGCTCAAACGTATCGCGGATGAAGCCTACTGGGCGCCGATGTTCTCCTACAACACCAACTACGTGTTCAATGCAGGCATGGCGTACACGCCCACGCCCGACGAGGTCTTGCGCTTCACCAACATGACGTGGAAATAGGCGCCTAGCCTGCTTAGGCGCTGGAGCGGCTGCCAAACAGGCAGTCGCTCAACACTTTCTTGCTAGGCGCTTCCTGAGCAAGATGGCTTTTTGAGCGACTGCCGGCGGCGGCACGCAGCCGCGGGTAGATCGACAGGAAGCCGACTCTTTATAGTGCAAACTGAAGCTGTTGGATCCCGGATGGATTTGGCAGGCATTTGATCACGAAGAACTTCCCGGCCACAACGGGCGTGCGTTTCTGCTCGCTTTCGGTCGTCATCGGTGGGCTCATCCATTGTTACATTTCATGTTGAAACGCCTGGGTTTAGCGGTATTGGTCGCCTTCACGGTGTCCTTTATCAGCTTCAGCCTGTTGTTCCTCTCCGGCGATCCGGCTGCGGCACTGGCCGGTGAAACCGCCAGTGGCGAGGATGTCGATGCCATTCGCGTGCTCTACGGCTTTGATCGTCCGATGCTGGTGCAGTACGCTGAGTGGTTGTTCAAAGCGCTGCAGGGTGACTTCGGTGAGAGTTACTATTTCAAATTGCCGGTTGCCACGCTGATTGGCGAACGCCTGAGCGTGACGATGATTTTAGGCGTCTGCGGGATCAGCTTCGCGCTGCTCACCGCGGTGCCCCTGGGGGTGTTGGCGGCCATGCGACCCAATTCGCTGTTAGACCGCGTCGCGCTGTTTATATCGGTCGCCGGGCAGGCCATGCCCAGCTTTTGGTTCGGCCTTATCCTGATCGTGGTCTTCTCCATCAAACTGCAATGGCTGCCCCCCTCGGGTGCGTCCAGCCCGGCGCACTTTGTACTGCCGACCATTGTCTTGGGTTATTACGCCATGCCCGCCATCATGCGCCTGACACGCGCGGGCATGTTAGACGTGCTGTCAGCGGACTACATCCGCACCGCTCGGGCCAAGGGCGCCTCTGAAATGCGCATCCTGTTCAAACACGCGCTGCGCAATGCCATCATCCCGGTGGTATCGCTGGCTGCGGTGCAAATGGGCTTTATGTTGGGTGGCTCCATTGTTGTAGAGAGCATATTCGCGCTGCACGGGGCGGGTTACCTGGCTTGGGAGAGCATCTCCCGCAATGACCTGCCGACAGTGCAGGCGCTGATCTTGATTTTTTCCATGTTCTATATCGTCTTCACCTTCATTGCCGACGTCTTAAACGCCTGGCTTGACCCCCGCATGCGGAGCAACTGAGCATGGCTGCTATTGAGTCCATTGATCCGCTGCTGCAGGAGCAGAGCTCGCCCTCGCCACGCACCTTGTTGTGGCGTCGTGTGCTCTCGCACCGCGGCCTGCTGTTTGGTTTGTCGGTGGTGCTGGCGTTGGTCGTGGTGGCTGTGTTCGCGCCTTTTTTCGCGCCGCATGACCCCTACCTGCAGGATCTGACTGCCCGCATGCAACCGCCGTCCTTTCTGGGCGGATCCGTGGAGCACCTGCTCGGGACCGATCACCTCGGCCGGGACTATTTGTCGCGGCTGATCTACGGTGCCAGGGTCTCCTTGTTGATCGGCGTGGTGGCGGCGCTTATCTCCGGGGTGATCGGCACCGCCTTGGGTGTGGCTGCCGGCTATTTTGGCGGGCGGGTTGATGACGTCGTGACTTTTATGATCAATGTGCGGCTGGCCATGCCGGTGGTGCTGGTCGCCCTGGCGGTGGTGGCTATTTTGGGCGGTTCTCTGCAAGTGGTGATCGGTGTCTTGGGCCTGCTGCTCTGGGACCGCTTTGCGGTGGTGATGCGTTCCTCCACCCAGCAGATTCGGCGCCGCGAGTACGTCGCGGCGGCGCAGGCCATCGGCGCGTCGACCACGCGGGTGATCCTCTCGGAGATCATGCCCAATATCATCAATAATTTGATCGTGGTGGTCACCTTGGAAATGGCGCACGCTATTTTGCTCGAAGCAACCTTGTCTTTCTTGGGGCTCGGTGTGCAACCGCCGACCCCCAGCTGGGGCCTGATGGTGGCGGAGGGAAAAAACATGATGCTGTTTGAACCTTATTTGGTGTTGATTCCCGGTGCAGTGCTGTTTGTCTTGGTGCTGGCCATTAATTTGATGGGTGACGGCCTGCGCGACGTCACCGCCCCGGACAGCAGGAACTGATGCCATGACTGATAAACGTCTCTTGACGCTGAAAAACTTGCGCATCGACATCCCCGTGGCGAATGGCGTTTTACACGCGGTGCGCGGCTTGGATTTCGAGCTCGACCGCGGCGAAGTGCTGTGCATCGTGGGGGAGAGCGGTTCCGGTAAATCCCTGACGTCGTTGGCCCTGATGGGCCTGCTGGGGCGGCAGATCGATACCCGCAGCGATACCATGGATTTTGACGGTGTTGACTTGTCCAAGGCTTCGGCGAAGCAATTGCGGTCCTTGCGCGGCGCGCGCATGGCGATGATATTTCAGGAGCCCATGACCTCCCTGAACCCCGCCTATACCATCGGCGATCAGCTGATCGAAGCGCGCATGCTGCACCCCAATCAGGGCCGAGCAGCGGCGCGGGCACGGGCCATCGAACTGCTGGAGAAGGTCGGTATCACGGCCGCCGCCAGCCGTTTAAGCCAATACCCGCACCAGTTATCAGGCGGGCTGCGGCAAAGGGTGATGATCGCCATGGCGCTGATGTGCGAGCCCGAGCTGATCATCGCCGACGAACCCACCACAGCGCTGGACGTCACCATTCAGGCGCAGATACTGCGGCTGTTGGTCGACCTGACCCGCGAGATGAACACCGCGATGATCCTGATCACCCATGACCTGGGCGTGGTATCGCGCGTGGCGGACAAGGTGGCGGTGATGTACGCCGGAGAACTGGTGGAGACAGGCCCAGTCGCCGATATTTTTAATGCCCCCAGTCACCCCTACACCCGCGGCTTGTTGCGCTGTATCCCCTTGCCGGGCAAGCGCGCGCAGGGCGAGAGGCTGGGCACGATTCCGGGTATCGTGCCGTCCCTGGTGGGCGAGGTGTCAGGCTGTGCTTTTAGAACACGCTGCGCGCACGTCAGCGACGACTGCCGCGGCGAAATACCGCTGCACACGCAAGAGCAACACAGCTTTCGCTGCGTGCACCGCAGTGGCCGAGCAGCAGCCGAGGAGCAGAGCGCATGAAGAAAGATCCAATTTTAGAACTGTGCAACGTCTCCAAGCAGTACCACGTCAAACAAGGTTTGTTCGGTGAGCGCAAGCCGCTGCTGGCGGTCAACGAGGTATCGCTCTCACTGCAGCGCGGGGAGGTGTTGGGCCTGGTGGGGGAGTCGGGTTGCGGCAAATCCACGCTGGCGAAAATACTGCTGGGCCTGGAGCCGCCCACGCACGGTGAGGTACGGGTAAACGGCGAGCGCATCGACAACCAGGATCGCCTGGCCCTGGCGCGCCGCATCCAACCCATTTTTCAAGACCCGTATTCCTCGCTGAACCCGCGAAAAACCATCGCGGATATTGTCGCTCTGCCGTTGCTTGTGCACCGGGTGGGCAATGCGGCGAGCCGCGACAAGGCCGTGCGCGAGATGCTGGACGTGGTCGGGCTGCCGTCCCGGGTGATGAACACCTACCCCAATCAAATGTCCGGTGGGCAGCGGCAGCGGGTGGCGATTGCGCGGGCCCTGGTGATGAAACCAGAGGTGGTGATCTGCGACGAGCCCACTTCCGCCTTGGATGTCTCGGTGCAGTCGCAGATCCTCAACCTGCTCGCTGATCTTCGCGCCGAATTCAACTTGAGCTACCTGTTCATCAGCCATAACTTGGCGGTGGTGGAGCACCTGGCCGACCGGGTCGCGGTGATGTATTTGGGCCGCGTGGTGGAGGAGAGCAGCGTCGGCAAATTGTTCCAGCAGGCGCGGCACCCGTACTCCAGAGCGCTGTTGCAATCGGTGCTCACCCCCGCACCGGAGCTGGGCGTGCCGGAGACGCACTTGGGCATGGACTACCCGAACCCTATTTCCCCGCCCAGCGGCTGCCATTTTCATCCCCGCTGCTCGGTGGCGGGGCCGGCCTGTGAAGAGGATGCCCCGGCGCCCATCAGGGACGAGTCCGGCCTGGTTGAATGCCATGTCTATGACAAAGGCAGTGCCCTGTACCGGCCGAACGGCCTGGACCGCAGGGCGGTCGAGTAGCACGGCCGATGATATCAATGACCCGCGCTGCAGCGAACCACACAGCAGCGCTGGCACGGGTGTGATCTCAGAATCCCCCACACCTGACGACTTGAGGATACAGCCCCGATGAACAGCAATTTCTCTCCCTCGCAAACCGTGCGCAAACGGGTGATCGAGACGCCCTACGGTGTCGTCGCGGCACAGCACAGTCACGCGGCACAGGTGGGGGCCGATGTCTTGGCCAATGGCGGCGACGCCGTCGACGCCGCTGTCGCCGTCTCGTTTGCGCTGGGGGTGTTGGAGCCCTGGATGAGCGGGCCCGCGGGGGGCGGTGGCATGATGCTCTGGCGCGCCGACGAGGGCAGGGCCTATGCGCTGAATTACGGCATGCGCTCACCGCGTGTGCTTGACCCGGCCGACTACCCGACCATCGCTGGGGCCGTGTCCGACGATCTCTTTCCCTGGGACAGGGTGCAGGACGACCGCAACGTGCAGGGGGCAACGGCCATTGCCGTGCCCGGATTGGTCGACGGCGTCGGTCAGGCGCACGCGCGTTTTGGGAAAATGCCTTGGGCCGAGCTGCTGCAGCCGGCGGTTGCTTTTGCCCAAGAAGGGCTGCTGGTGGATTGGTACGCGGCGCTGATCATCGCCTCGGCCACGAAGAGCTTGGCCCTGGATGCCGATGCCGCCGCGTTGTTCCTGGAAGACGGGCGCTGGCCCACCATCGCCGGCTGGACCAGCACCGAAGAAAAGCGCCTCGATCAAGGATTGATGGCCACCAGCCTGCAGCAGTTGGCGCGGGCAGGGGCGCGTGATCTCTACGACGGTGAGCTGGCTGAGGCACTGGTGGCTGATGTACAAGCCAAGGGTGGCTGTCTTGGGCTGGATGATTTGCGCGCTTACCGTGCCGAGTTCCATGAGCCGCTTTCATTCAACTACCGGGACGCGCGTTTTCATGTGCTGCCGGGTTTGACCGCGGGGCCGACCTTCAGGGATGCCTTGACACACTTGCAGGATGTCGACATGGGCGCCGCCCCTGGCCCACAGAGTTACAGCGCTTACGCCGACGCGCTCAAGTCGGCCTACGCACAGCGTTTGTCCTCCATGGGTGACACGGGTGAGAGCGAGCTCAGCCCCGGCTGCACCACGCATTTTTCCGTGGTGGACAAGCATGGAAATATGGTGTCGCAGACGCAGACCCTGCTGTCCATATTCGGCTCTCGGGTGGTTTCGCCGAGCACCGGGTTCTTGATGAACAACGGCATCATGTGGTTTGACCCAGTGCAGGGGCGGCAGAATTCCCTGGCGCCAGACAAGCGCTGCTTGATGAACGTCTGCCCGATCATTGGCGAAAGACAAGGCGATCAGGAGCACACACGGTTTGCCTTTGGCGCCTCTGGCGGCCGCAAAATTGTCTCCGCCATGGCGCAGATGTCGTCTTTTGTCACGGACTACGGCATGGGTGTGGAGCAGGCTTTTCACCAAGCGCGCATCGACGTATCCGGCGGCGATACGGTGGTCGCGGACGACAGTTTAAGCTTTGATGTATTGCAAACACTGCGGCAACAGCACCCGGTGCAGACCGTGCGCCGCACGGTGTTCCCCTATGCCTTTGCTTGCCCCGCCGGGGTGATGCAGCGGGCAGGGCTGAACAGCGGTTGCACCGAAATCATGTCGCCGTGGGGCGATGCAGCTATCGAAACAGGGGAGCACCGCACATGAGCAAAAAAGTGGCAATGGCTGGGATAGAGCAGTATTGGGCCAGTGGTCAGTTTGCGACAGATCTCGCGGGCCTGGTGGCGCATGAGACCGAGAGCCAAAACCCAGATAAACGCGCAGAATTAGGTGACTACCTGAGCCAAGCCATCGAGCCGCGGCTTAGCCGTCTTGGTTTTGACTGTGAGATCCACTGCAACCCCAACCCCGCCGGTGGTCCCTTGTTGACCGCGCAGCGACTCGAAGACGCTGCCTTGCCCACGGTGCTGATCTACGGCCACGGCGACGTGGTGCGCGGCCAGGCTGAGCAGTGGCGTGAGGGCTTGCAGCCCTATGAACTGGTCGAGCAGGGTGAGTTGTTGTACGGCCGAGGCACGGCCGACAACAAGGGCCAGCACCTGGTCAACCTGGCGGCATTGGAAGCGGTGATCAACGCACGCGGCGCCTTGGGCTTTAACGTCAAGGTGCTGATGGAAATGTCGGAGGAATGCGGCTCGGCAGGGCTGCGGGAGTTTTGCCAGCAGCAGCGGGCGGCGCTGGCGGCAGATGTACTGATCGCCTCCGACGGCCCGCGCTTGCAGGCGGATACCCCCACGGTGTTTCTGGGCTCGCGCGGCGGCATGAGCTTTGAGCTGTCGGTCGAGCTGCGCGAGGGCGCGCACCACTCGGGCAACTGGGGTGGGCTGCTCGCCGACCCGGCCATTATTCTGGCCCATGCCTTGGCGAGCATCACGGATGCGCGCGGGCAAATTCAAATACAGGCATGGCTGCCGGACAGTTTGACTGATGCGGTGCGTGCAGCGCTGGCAGGGCTTCCGATTGACGATGAGCGCGGACCAGACATTGATCCCGACTGGGGCGAGCAGGACCTGAGCCCAGCGGAGCGCGCCTACGGTTGGAACAGCTTCACTGTGTTGGCGATGACCAGCGGCGTGCCCGAGGCCCCGGTCAACGCTATCGCTGCATCGGCGAGGGCCACCTGTCAGCTACGCTTTGTGGTGGGCACTGATGTGCCCGGTGTACTGCCCGCGCTGCGCAGCCACCTGGATGAGCGCGGCTTTGGCTGTGTGCAGATCAAAGCCAGCGGGGACAATATATTCCCCGCGACCCGGCTGGACCCCGAGCACCCCTGGGTCGGCTTTGTCACGGCCTCTATCCAGCGCGCCAGCGGGGTGACGCCGCACCTGCTGCCCAATCTCGCGGGCTCGCTGCCCAACGATTGTTTTGCCGATGTTTTGGGTCTGCCGACCGTTTGGATCCCACATTCCTACCGCGGGTGCTCACAACATGCGCCAAATGAACACCAGCTGAAATCTGTCAGTCGCAGCGGCTTGCAGTTGATGACAGCCTTGTATTGGGATATCGGTCAGGGAGATGTGCCCAAGGCTAGAGCGGTGCTATAGGATATTCTATGTGGGGTACAAGTCGATACGCCACACGTGCCTCGATCTTGTTGATTCCACTCGCCGGTAGCCATTCCCTTTGTTTTGAATTGCAAGGAAAATTCTGAGCGATCTGCGCTTTCTACGAGCGTTGGCCTCGCCTGTATTAAAATGCAGTGCCAGCGCTTGCATAAGCTGTGAAGCACCTGCATAATACATTGCGGATGTGCAATCTTTGGGTTGCAGCCAAGCCTATCGCTCGAACACTTCAGTCTCTTCTTCCAGTCTAAGGCGTCCGCTCTGGAGTCCTTTGTCATCGCTCACCATCAGCACCGTTTCGAATCCTCTGTTTAGTGTAATGGCATGCAGCGGTTTGTTGTTGGTATTCAGCGTGGCGCGATGTGACTCGGTATTGTTCGTTCAAATAAAAGCGCTTATGAATATGTGGCTATGCGCGTTTTTGATATGGCTTGACTCCAAGCTTCATCCTGAGGCGTACACGTTTTTACATTATGGCTAGTATGGCTCTCAGGGAACTGTGGAGGAAATCGTAGGTGTTTATGACAATTACAGACATTGAATTTTTGCAGTAGTCTCTAGAATAAGTTCTCCAACCTTTACACCGAATCGGCTGACGATATGCAAGTTGCAACACACCACGATGAACCCGCGCTGCGCGTACTGATGGTTACGCCATTTCCTTCGCGCGAGGAAGAAGTGGTGGGCGGCGTCGCAGGTGTTGCCTATTATCTGTGCAAACATTTGCAAGAGTATCCGGGCCTAACCGTCGATGTCTTGGTGCCAGATTGCAGGACAGGATCGGGAAGTGTCGCCCAGCTGAACGGTATCAAGGTCACTTATCTTCCCGCTGAAAAAGAGAGCATGTGGGAGCGTATCTCCCACAGCCGAACCGCTACCTTGGTGAGCGAATTTGCCGCGAATGGGAATTACGACGTTGTGCACGTTCAAGGCGCGCCCGAATGGTCTCAGAAATTGAGCTGCCCGGTGCTTGTCACCTTGCACGGTGTGATTGAACAAGACATGTTGTACCGAGGGGGCAATGCCCTGCTGCGCAAATTGCTGTGGCCGATCGTGCGCTTCAGAGAGCAGCGAAAACGCGCAAAGATCAAAAACCTCATCGTGATCAGTCCCTACATTGAAACGGTGATGGGGTCTGCTTTTGCGGGCAAGCGCTGGCCGATTGAAAACCCCGTACACCACAGTTTCTTTGAAATCGATCGGGATCTTCAGCCCCACACGATACTTTTTGCGGGGGTGGTCACCGCGCGGAAGAACTTGATCGGGCTGATCCGAGCACTTGATATTGTCCGGCATGAGATACCCGATGTGCTGCTGAAGGTGGCCGGCAGCCTGCGAGACACAGAGTACAGCAATGCCTGTATTGCAGAAGTCGAGCGGCTTGAGTTAAAGCAACACCTGGAGTTCCTGGGCGTTTTGTCGGTTGATGGCATGCAAGAGCAGCTCAGCAAGGCGCATATCATGGCGCTCAGTTCACTGCAGGAGACAGCTCCTCTGAGCATTGGCGAAAGTCTCGCGGCGGGTGTGCCGGTAGTGGCCTCCAATATTTGCGGCATACCCTATATGATCAAAGCCGGCGAGACAGGTCAGCTCGTCAATCCAGAGAATATCGACGATATCGCGCAGGGCATTCTGGACGCTTTCCAGTTGGATCCGGAGCTCTCTGAGAAAGCCTGTAAGTGGGAGGCAAATACGCGCTTCAAAGGCGTGGAGATCGCAAAGAGCACACTGTCGGTCTATCGTAGCTTGCTCAAACACAGCTGATGTGTGCTGGGCCGCAGTTCTGTGGGCCTGCCAGTCGCGAGTAGCCCGCGCCCGAGCGTCATAGTTGCAACTCCTAGTACCGAACTTGGCTCTGCAGGTGCATTCCTAGTGAATGAAATGAGCTCTATGCACATGCCTTGCGCGGCATCAGAGAGAGTCCAGAGCAGGGCTCAACCACTGGTTCATCCGGCCCGTGGCATTTTCATTTTCACACTGCTCAAACGCTCTTGGCTTTCCAATAGTGCCGCCAATAAGGCTTGTTGCTGTGCCTCATCAAATCGGTTGATCAGGCCCGAGAGGGCGAGAGCGCCTACAAACTCTCCGCTGGCCATCCACAAGGGCACCGCCACTGCCGCTACCTCTGGGTCGCGCTCGCCCAGAGACACCGCGTAACCCTGCTGGCGCAGTTGTGCGGTGTCGTCTTGGTTTTCGCTATAGGCTTGCAATATTCGCCCGCTGGCGCCAATACCCAGCGGCAGCATAACGCCCTCGGCCAAAGAGTGGCGTATAGAACGCACGGGCTCACTGCGGTACAGGCACACGCGCCGCTCGCCCGCACGCACATAGAATGACGCGGTCTCTCGGCATTGGGTAGAGAGCCGCACGAGCTCGGGTCGCAGTACGTCCGCCAGCGCGAACTCATGGCTGAACACACTGCCCAAGCGCCAAGTGCTAGGGCCCAGTCGGTACAGGTCGTCGGCCCCGCGCTCTATATAAGCAAAGCGAGAGAGCGAGACGATCATGCGCAAGATGGTGCTTTTGTACAGGCCGCTGCGCTGCGACAACTCGGCCAAGCTGAGCGCAGGGGAATCCTGTTCAAAACAATCCAGTAGGCTCAATGCGCGCTCTACCGCTTCAACACCTTTCGCTTCCGGCATGTACCGTCCCTCTGTTTGATGTAAGATCAGATCATTGTTCTGTAATAGCGCGTAAGATTCTATCAGGTAGAACGAATATGCGCCACAAAGGGTGGTTTATGCTGCAAGAAAGCCTTTCGGGTATCCGTGTCTTGGACCTGAGCAACGTCTTGGCCGGCCCGTTTTGTGGTCATCAGCTGGCACACATGGGTGCCGAGGTGATCAAAGTCGAGGCGTGCGGTGGCGGTGATCTGGCGCGCCAGCTCGGGGCCGACAGTGAGCTCAGCGAGGCGAACATGGGGGTGTCATTCCTGGCACAAAACGCCGGTAAAAAGTCCATCACCCTCAATCTCAAACACGCCGAGGGCAAGGCGCTGTTCCTGCGATTGCTGGACACCGCCGACGTGCTGATCGAGAATTTCCGCCCCGGTGTAATGGCGCGGCTGGGGCTGGATCACGCGACGTTGCGGGCGCGCAAACCCACGCTGATCTACTGCGCGATCTCGGGCTTTGGTCAGGAGGGTCCGTGGCAAGGACGTCCGGCCTACGATCAGATCATCCAGGGCTGTTCGGGTCTGATGTCGATCACTGGCGACGCGCAGAGTGCGCCGCTGCGTGCCGGTTATCCGGTGGCTGATACGGTGGGTGGTTTGACCGCTGGCTTTGCCATCGCCGCCGCGCTCAACGCGCGTCCGCGCGGCTGTTTCCTGGATGTCTCCATGCTGGAGTCGGTATTGGCCACCATGGGCTGGGCCGTCTCCAATCACCTGATTGCAGGGGTGGACCCGCAGCCCAATGGCAATGAGAACACCACCTCTGCCCCCTCTGGCACCTTTGCCACCCAAGACAACCCCATCAACATCGCCGCCAACAAAGAAGAGCAGTGGCAGTTGTTGGCGCGGCATCTGGGGCTGGAGTCGCTGTGTGATCGGCCCGAATACGCCGACCGCGATAGCCGCAAGTTGCACCGTTTAGCGCTCAGATCAGAGCTGGAGCAGGTGCTGCAGACGCGGCCAGCGGCGCAATGGGTAGATGAGCTGAACGCACTGGGGGTGCCGGCGGGTGAGGTGCTCAGTGTGCCCGCGGTGCTCGAGCAGCCACAGGTGGCTGAGCGCGGCTTCCTGCACAGCTACAGTGACGTACCCGGGGTCGGACGCGACATCAGTGTGGCCACCACTGGATTCAAGGTGGACGGGCAGGCGGCACACGTGGCGCAGCCGCCGCCGTTGCTGGGCCAACACACGCAAGAACTTCTGACCGAGCTTGGCTTATCGGCAGAGGGCATCGAATCACTGCAAGCGCAGGGGGTCATATGAACACACAGGACAACGACGTCAGCCAGTGGTGGCAGACAGAGATCATCGACATGGCGCCGGGGCAGATTCGTTTACGTGGCTACCCGATACAAGATCTGATTGGCGAGATCAGCTTTGCGCAGATGATCTGGCTGATGACCCGCGGCGACATGCCCAGTGAGGCGCAGGCCAAGTTGCTGGAAGCAGCGTTGGTGGCGGCGGTGGACCACGGCCCGCAGGCGCCTTCTGTGGCCACCGCGCGCATGGCGGTCAGCTGCGGCCTGGGGCTTAACGGCGCCATGGCCTCGGCGGTCAACATGCTGGACGACGTGCACGGCGGAGCCGGTGAGCAGGCGGTGGAGCTGTATGGGTTGATACACGCTGCGGTGCAGAGTGGGCAGGCCTTAGAGCAGGCCGTGCAAGAGCAGGTGGCACAGTGGCAGACAGAGCGCAGCCCCTATGTGCCGGGCTTTGGTCACCGCTTTCACAAGCCGGAGGACCCACGCTCGCCGCGTTTATTGCAGCTGGTGGATGATGCCCGCGAGGCCGGGCTGGTTCAGGGCCATTACGCCACCATCGCGCGGGAGCTGCAACGCCAGCTCAACGAGAAGAAAGGCAAACCCGTCCCCATGAACATCGACGGCGCCACCGCCGTCATCTACGCCGAACTCGGCTTCGCCGCACCCTTGGCCAGAGGCCTGTTCTGCCTCTCCAGATCGGTCGGCTTTGTCGCTCATGGCTGGGAGCAAATGCAGCAGGGCGGCCGAAACAAAGGCCCCACACCACCCGCGTATAGATGGCAGTACAC
>JAWSVD010000039.1:49890-54020 GCA_033852095.1 Granulosicoccaceae bacterium
CATTACTGTCCAGCTAAAGCAGAACCTACAGGGGCGGTGATCCACACAGGTGTAGGTTCGGCCGGGCCGCGGGCGGCTTCAGTCGGAATTCGATGGGTCCTAGGTCGCCAATTGTTCACAACCAAACCGCATCCCAAAACGGATAATCCCCCGCGCGTTTCACCAGTCCTGCGCGTATCGGATTGGCGACAATGTAACGGGCGACGGTTTGGGTGTCGTCTTCACGTCTTAGCGCTCGTTCGTAGAAAGTCTTTTGCCACAGTGGCCCTGTGCGATTCAGTTTTTGGTTCAGTACACGAGCGCTTCGACCTTTAATGCGCATGATGCAGTCACCGATCGTTTGCCTGTCTTTGAGCTGTATCAGCGCATGAAAGTGATCGGGCATTAAAACCCAGCAAAGTAATCCGATATCCCGCTCTGTCGCAACACCGTGCAGGGTTTTCGCAAACAGCGTTGATAGGACAAAGTCATGGAACAGTTCATCTTTACCGCGCAAGCGCGTGATGACGTGGTAGCAGCGTCCCGATTCACTGTGTCGGCCTTTGCGTAGTTGGTTGTAAGAGATAACAGAGACTCCCATATTGGGTTCTCTATCAGTTTATTGCAGGGGAGAATTAGAGCTTGCCTGGTTTTGTAGCAGCGCAGGGTTCGGTAATATTATTCTGCGGCATCTAGTACGGTATAGTTTTGGTTCGATGGTTTGGAGTTAGCTGCTTGATACAGTTCACGTTGGTTCGCTCGGACTCTCGGGCTGCGCACCGGAGGTTGGATCGGTGATTCTGGTAGGGAGGGGATGGATTTGGCTTTTGAGGCACCGAATTCCGGCTGAAGCCGAACCTACAGGGGAGGTATCCGGTCCGTACCTGCATATTAAGCGGTCAGAATGGCCGTGCTGGTCGAGTTACGACCATCCGGCATCGCAAGCCACCTGTAGGTTCGGCCCAGCCACGGGCGGCTTTAGCCGGAATAATGTCCCGACATCTGCACTGATTCTAATGCCTCACCGAATCACCAGCCCCAACAACGGCGCGTACTGCTGCCCGCTGTACTGATCCGACTCCCCCGGATCACCTTGCACACGCTGGCGCGGGAAGGAGAATTTGATCGCGCGGGCGGCGGGCAGTTCCACCAGAACGATGTCTTGCAGTGGGATTTCCCAGGTGGCGGCTACCCATGCTTTGTTGATCACTTGGCTCGCCACCACACGCTGGAAATCGCTGTCCGTGTCGAACATCACGTCGAAGGTGACCCAAAACGGCCCGGCGTTTTTGCTGCGCACTAGGCTTGCCAATTCGCCCAGGGTGGTCGCTTGAATTACCTCAGCCATGCGCGATGTCCTCCGTTTGGAAGCGGAACAGCTCCAGGGGGGTGATGTCGGTGACCACGTGGTGCAGCACAAAGCGATAGGCCATGCCGCGGTCGATCTCCGGCGGGGAGAAGGGGAAGGCGATGCCGCTGATAAAGCCTTTCCACTCGGGGATGGGCCAGTGCGAGGCGGCGTGGCTGACAAAACGGGCCACGGTGTTGGCGGTGCTTTGCTCGGGGGCGGTGACAACGATCAAGATGCCGTTCTCGTGACCAATGTCATTGGCTTGGGTCTCGCCGGATAACATCACGGCGTCGCGGCCGTAGTAGCTGATGTCGATGCGTACCTCTACACCCAGTGTGTAGGGGGTCAGCTCCGCCACCCGCTTTTCAAAGGCGGCCATCATCTCATCGGTCCAGCTGTCGAGCTGGCGCAATATATAGGGGTCGCGGATGCCGCCGATGGCGACGGTCTGGTAGCCCAGCGGTGCCGCCCCTTCGAGCTTGATGCTGTAGGGCTTGTGCTCGAAGGCGGAGCCGGTGACGCGGGTGCGGCGATCATTCAGCGCTTCGTACTGCGCAGCGCCCGTGTCCAGCACACCTGAGGGCTCGGTGATGTAGATGGGGTCAGCGTTCTCATAGAGGGTATGAGAGGCCACGCCCAACGGGGTGCAGCCCGCGTCCAGTGCGGTGGGCTCCACCTCGAAACCGTGCGCGTCGATATCCGCCATCAGGCCGTCCGCACGCATTTTGGTGGAGCATACGGCGCCGCATTCGATGGTTTTGGCGCAGTGCCACACAGGCCCAGGCGGCAGGCCGCGCAGCAGCGGCAGCGCAGCAAACAGCGCGGTGTCGGTGGTGCGACCGGCGAGGATCACATCACAGCCTTGTTCTAAGAGGTGTTGCATTGCCTCGGCGCCCATCATGGCCACGATGTGGCTACAACCCGCGGCGTCTGCGCTGCTGGTCTCGGGTGCGCCGGGCAAGGCTTGCACCTTGCCCTTGTCCATCCACTGCGCCACCTTGGCGCTTGGCTGTTCACAGTAGGCCAGGCCGAGCTTGAAGCTCAGCCCTTGCTCACTGGCCAATGCCCGGGTGATGCTGGCCATCCAGTTCACTCCGGCGTCGGTGCCGCTGGTGCCGCAAGAGCCAATGATCAACGGCACGCCGAGAGCGTCCCGCGCCTGCAGTAATCGCCCCATGTCGCGGCGAATGGCCTGCTCGGACATTTTCGGCGCGGCGGCCCCCAAATAGTGGGGGCCTGAATCGGTGGATCCCGCGTCGCAGGCGATAACGTCCGGCTTCATCTCGATGGCGCGTGCCAGCGAATCGTCGAGAAAGCCCATGCCTAACGCCCCAGTGGTGGCGAAGACACGGATGCTCTTAGGCTCAGTCACCCAGTGCAACTCCTTTGCGCTTGCGCATCGCCATCTTGGCCCGCGCGCTCGGCACGATAATCAATCCAGCCGCCAGCAGCAACAGACCCAAGGTCATGGGGCGTTCCCACATGAAGCTCACGCCGTCGGTGAGGTTGGTGGCGCGGGAGAAGTTATCCTCCAGCATCTGCCCGAGGATAAAGCCGATTAACAGCGGCGGCAGCGGGAAGTTGGCAAAGCGCAACACCGTGGCGCAGACGCCCATGCCCACCAGGATCAACAGTTCGGTGGCGTTGTTCTGGCCGATGTAGCTGCCCATCAGGGTGAAGAACAGGATAAAGGGGATCAGGTAGTTACGCGGGATAGCGAGCAGCTTGGCGATGTAGGGGATCAGCGGCAAGTTGAGGATCAACAGCACGAAGTTACCCATGTACATGGAGACGATCACGGCCCAGAAAATCTCTGGGTTGTCGATCATCAGCCGCGGGCCGGGGGAGACATTCAGCGCGATCAGCGCGCCGAGCAAAATAGCCGTGGTGCCGGAACCGGGTATGCCGAGCGTGAGCAGTGGCACAAAGGAGCCAGTGCAGGCGGCGTTGTTGGCGCACTCGGGAGCGGCCAGGCCTTTGATGGATCCCTTGCCGAACTCGGCTTGCTCCTCGCCCTTGGCGATGTTGCGCTCCACGGCGTAACCCAGGAAGGATGCAATGGTGGCACCGGCACCGGGCATGACGCCGATCAAAAAGCCCTGCACCGACTGGCGTGCCAGCACCGGGGCGATTGATTTGGCCTCGGCGCGGGTGATGCGCAGGTCTTTGATCTCGCCGCTGTCACCGTCGCCGGTCTTGCTGCGGTTGGGGTCCAGCACCAGATACAGCGCCTCGGGCAGGGCGAACAAGGCCATGGCCAGGGTGATGAAGCTAAAACCCGATTGCAAGTCCATCACGCCGGCGGTAAAGCGGGCGGCGCTGAATTGGGCGCTCTCGCCCACGGTGGCCATCATCAGGCCGAGCACGGTCATCATCAGTGCCTTGGACACCTGGCCGCTGCCGGCGAAGGCGGCGATGGCCGACAGGCCCACCACCATCAGCGCGAAATATTCGGCCGAGTGAAACAGCAGCGCCACCTTGGCCATGGCCGGGGCGAAGAACAACAGCAGGATGGCACCGACAGTGCCGCCGGTGAAGCTGGAGATGGCGGCGATGGTGAGTGCCTTGCCGGCCTTGCCGGAGCGCGCCATGGGGTAGCCATCAAAGGAGGTGGCGACCGTGCTGGCAACGCCGGGGGCGTTGATCAGGATAGAGGAGGTAGAGCCGCCGAAGATAGCGCCGTAGTAGACACCCGCCAGCAGGATCAGTGCGGCCGATGGGTCGCCCAAAGTGATGGCGACGGGGATCATGATGGCGATGATCGACATCGGGCCAAGACCCGGTAGCATGCCGATAAAGG
>JAWSVD010000040.1:0-258 GCA_033852095.1 Granulosicoccaceae bacterium
TGGCCTTTTTGTCCGCTGCCTTGGTGGCGGACTTGAGCTGTGCATTGCTCTCACGCTCCCAGTCATTCGCCTGCATACACGCCTCCCGCCAAGCATAAACCTGCGACGTATGGATGCCCTTGCTGCGGCTGTACTCCGCCACCTCTGCCTGGCTCATCGTGGCGGTTTCAAGTACAGCGGCAAACTTGTCACGAGAGCTCCAGCCCTCGGGTGTATTGTTTGAATCCGGCATCAAACGCCCTTCCTTTCTCGCCTTGG
>JAWSVD010000040.1:299-1765 GCA_033852095.1 Granulosicoccaceae bacterium
CAACTATTCTGACGCAGGGGGCACCCCTTCTTCCTGAAGTTAATCCGATTACTACACTACTGGATGTTAATTCAGTTATCAATGTATGGGTGTCTATGACCGACGTGAACGACGTGACCGACGACCATGGGTAGCCATGCAGTTGCCGCTGTGTGGCTGCTCTGACCCGAGAAACTTCAACCTGAATTTCGTAATCTAGCTTCGCTGCCAGCAATGAAAAACAACTCATTGGAAAGTATCGATTACACCTTCGGTAACCAGTTGGTTGTAACTTTCAATGGATTTTTCCACAAGCTCTTTAAAAGAATCTCGACTAAATGCCATATACGAAGCTGTCTCATATATAGGGTGAGTCATTTCGAACAAGCGGGAGTTTGCACCAAATAATTTTATCTCAGAGGAGAAATTACTTTCTAGATACACCACCAAATCAATTCGATGAGAAAGTAGCATGTTAAGACCCTGCTCACTTCTTGTTACAGGAAATAAATTAATCCCTTCTTCAAAACCTTTGCTGCGTAACAATTGATGCCCCATCGTTTCTCGAATAACACCAATGGTATATTTTTTCGCGTCTTCAAGGTCATTGACTACGATTTCGCTCCTGTCAGAGAGTTTGTAGAATGATATCGAACTTGAATCATCGAGCTTCCCTATCCAATTGAATTTATCCTCTCGTTCGGGCGTTCTCACCAATGAATAGATCAGCACATTCTCCCCCCTAAGGGCCATGTCGTAAGACCTTGCCCAAGGTTGAATGTAAATGCTGTGATCAATATTGGCCCTATCCAAAACCATTTTTACAATACCTGTCGATGTCCCTTTGATAACACCATCTTCCTCGTAATTATAGGGCGCCATGTTACTTGTCACTACGATTACTTCAGAACTTTCGACACTTACAATTGACGCGCACAGAATTATAAATCCCAATGCATTTTTCATACGACAACCTTATATGAAATTGGCTTTGTCAAGTCCCGTTAGATCGGCAGTACTAGATCGAATCAGATAACCAATATAGATGGGATATCGAAAAAAGCTTATCGATTTTCACACCCTTCTTCTTTATGGAATTGCTGATCGACATGAAGTCATAGATTCACCTCACTGCTCAGATTATCCTTTCAGGAGCGCCGTGATCTAGAGTGCTGCACCATCACTCTCGCCTTCGATCAAGGAGAATGGCACCGTCTCTCGGGTGGCCGCGCTGAGCGATTCACCCTGAAAACGCGGCATGGTCTCGAGCAATGCAGTAGCCAGCCGCTGGCCCAATTCGAAGAGATTGAAACGGTAGTGGGTGAGTTTGGGTGTCAACAGTGATGACAGACGCGTCCCCACCCCGATCACCGCGAGGTCTTTACCTGGGGTGAGGCCGAGATCAGCTAGGCCGCGGTAGATGCCAAAGGGCAATATATGGTCAGAGCAGATGATGGCGGTAGCGGGGCTTGCCATCTGGCATACGG
>JAWSVD010000041.1:0-3417 GCA_033852095.1 Granulosicoccaceae bacterium
TGATCTCGCCATCCGCATCGCCACCAACCCGGACCCTGCACTGATCGGAAAACCCATCGCCGTGTGTGACTCCGTGCTGGTGGCTTCACCGCATTATTTGCACAACAACTCACGCATACAAAAACCTGGCGACTTGGCGCAGCACAGCTGCCTTGGATACAAGAATTTTGAGCGCCATGTCTGGCATTTGTCGCGCAAAAAGGCGGTGGAGCCGGTGGCCGTTCACTGCCGACTGACCGCGAATGAAGCAACCACTTTACTGCACGCCGCCATGTGCGACGCTGGCATTGCACTGCTGCCCTGTTATCTGGCAAACCGCTGCATTGAACAGGACCAGCTCAGCGCCGTGCTGCCCGACTGGAAGCCGGACGATTTGAGCATCTACGCGCTCTACTCCTCACGTAAACACCTCTCCCCCGTGGTGCGGGCCCTCATCGACCACCTTGCAGCGTACTTCCCCGCGCACGCCTGGTAATGTATCCGCTGATCTAATCGTGCGCGAAATACCGCGCCGGCGTGGTGCCGGTGGCACGCCGAAACATGGTGATGAACGCGCTTTGGCTGTCGTAGCCCAGGCTCAGGGCCACCGCCACAACGGGCCGCCCCTGCGCCAGCATCACCAGCGCTGCGAGCAACCTCGCCTGTTGCCGCCACTGGCCAAAACTCTGACCTGTTTGCCCTTGAAACAGGCGGGACAAGGTACGTGAGCTGCAGGACAAGGTCTGCGCCCACTCGGCGAGGGTACGCGGATCGGCCGGATCAGCCAGCAGCACGTCACACAGCTGCTGCAAGCGTGCATCACGGGGGCGCGGCAGGTGAAACGCGACTTGCTCCACCGCCATCAGTTGATCCACCAGCACCTGCACCAAGCGATTGTCGGCACCCTGCTCGTCGTAGTCTCTTGAAAGCGCACACACGCGCAACACCAATTCGCGCAGCAGTGCCGGAACATCCACCACGCAACAGCCGTCAGCCAGGCCGTCAAAAACTTGTGGATCAAGGTAGATATTGCGCAAGGATACACGCCGTATGGGGTGAACTTCGTGCACCGTGAATGCAGGGATCCACACGGCACGGCTGGGCGGCACCACCCAGACACCTTGCACTGTCTGCACCCGCATCACGCCCTCGCAGGCGTAGAGCAGCTGGTGCCAATCGTGGTGATGGGCATCGGCGGATTCACCCGCCAGTTGATCGTGCGAGCGAAACACAACAGGCCTAGAGGCACCCGCCAAGGGGCGCGCCTTCACAACGGCTGCTGGCCAGCCAACCGCATGGCCCAAGCAGGCCTTTGTCTCATTCTCGTTATTCATTGGCATTTATGACGCTATACGACAAAGCGAACGGTTTTGTATAGTAGCGTCACCGGTTTCAATGAGCACGCTTTAATGGTTAAACAGACCCCCAATCCCAGCTCCCGCTGGCAACAGCGTTTTACGTTATTGGCGCTGATGGCAGTGGCCATGCCGCTGTCTTTCAGTGTCTGGCAGGCCCTGCTGAATAACTTCAGTATCGACCGCGCTGCCTTTACCGGAGCCGAAATAGGCACCCTGCAAAGCCTGCGAGAAGTGCCCGGATTTCTCTCCTTTACTGTGGTTTTTTTGCTGATCTGATTCCGTGAGCAAAGGGTGGCACTGGTGGCGATGATGGTCATGGGCATAGGCGTTGCCATTACCGGCTACTTCCCGAGTGTCATCGGGCTGTACCTGAGCACTGTGCTCATGTCTTTCGGCTTTCACTACTTCGAAGCGGTCAACCAATCCCTGTCATTGCAATGGCTGGACAAGCGCGACGCCGCGCACAACATGGGCCGCTTGATAGCGGTTGGCTCCGGCGCTTCGTTGCTCGCCTACAGCGCTGTGTATGTCGCGCTGGAGTTCTTCAAGCTGTCGATGGAGACGGTGTACCTGCTGGGCGGCCTCATCACCGTTGCCATCGCGGCATTCGCCTACCTGAAGTTCCCCGTATTCCCCGAACAGGCAGAGCAAATCAAAAAGCCCATCCTGCGCAAACGCTACGGTTTGTTTTACGCATTGACGTTCATGGCAGGCGCCAGACGGCAAATATTCGTCGTTTTCGCCGGATTTTTAATGGTGGAAAAATTCGGTTTTGATGCCGCGGCCATTGCCGCCATGTTTTTTGTCAACGGCGCCATTAATATGTGGGCCGCGCCGCGCATCGGCAAATTGATTGTCCACTGGGGCGAACGCCGTGCGCTCACCCTGGAGTATGTGGGCCTGATTTGTATTTTCAGTGCCTACGCCTTTGTCGAATCCCCCTGGGTAGCCGTCTTGCTGTATGTCATCGATCACTTGTTTTTCAGCATGGCAATCGCCATCAAGACCTACTTTCAGAAGATCGCTGACCCGCGTGAAATCGCGCCCACCGCCAGTGTCGCTTTTACCATCAACCACATAGCAGCAGTCGTACTGCCGGTTGTGTACGGGGCTCTTTGGTTGATCTCGCCTGCCACGGTTTTTTTAACCGGTGCGGCGCTGTCAGTTGGCTCGTTGATACTGGCGCAGCTGATACCCGATGCCCCAGAACGCGGGGCGGAGTTTCGCATCAACGCGCTGACACAGTGGGTAGCCAGCGGGAAACTCTAGGCAGCCACCGCGTGCAGTGAACACGCTGTCTAAGGTATAAACAGCGGGCCGAGCTTGGCCGCGCTTCCACACGAAGTGAAGGGAAAGTTGAGCACTGCGGCTCAAATAGACTCAGTCAACAGGTCACGAGCGCTCGCTCTCTTCCCCATCCAGAGCAAATCAGTCTATAGACTCTGCGCCTTGCGCACCTTCGCTTGCTTGTCAGGGTACAGGGCCAGATCGAGGCCGCGGCCAATCAAAGCTTCGCCCAGTTCGGTTTCAGACAGTGTCTCTATCTGGTCATCGCTCAGCTTCATCAAGAAATTAGGGGTCGAGAAATCGGGGGTCGCTTCCGAGAAATTGGGGGGGGCGCTTCTGACATTGCAACATTTCCCATCATGTAGAGTTCGTTGCTTTTTTCTATGCACTCGGCTTCTTCAAAAGTCGTCAGGCAAACTGCCGTTGATCCTCCTCATTGCTCTGACACTTCAGTCCAGGAGCACCGTGATCTAGAGCTTTAAGCCGTCACTCTCCCCCTCAATCAAGGAAAATGGCACCGTTTCACGGATTGTGGCCACGGTCGATTCACCATGAAATCGCGGCATTGTCTCAATGAGTGCTGTTGCCAGCCGCTGGCCCAATTCGAAGAGATTGAAACGGTAGTGGGTGAGTTTGGGTGTTAACAGTGATGACAGACGCGTCCCCACCCCGATCACCGCGAGGTCTTTACCTGGGGTGAGGCCGAGATCAGCTAGGCCGCGGTAGATGCCAAAGGGCAATATATGGTCAGAGCAGATGATGGCGGTAGCAGGGCTTGCCATCTGGCATACGG
>JAWSVD010000370.1:0-4073 GCA_033852095.1 Granulosicoccaceae bacterium
ACAATGCCCAGTGCGAGTGCCAGCGCGAGGTTTCCCCGGGATGTTTCCAACGCAATGGTGGTGGTCATCACCCGTGTGACATGGTTGATGTTGCCACCGACGATGATCACCGCCCCCACCTCGGCGATGGCGCGACCAAAGCCGGCCAATAATGCTGTCACCAAACTGTAGCGGCCGTCCCACAAGAGCGTCTTCAAACGCGCGACAGCGCCGAGACCGAAGAGGGTAAATTGCTGGCGGTATTCCTCGTGCAAATCCGCGAGAGTTTGCTGCGACAGCGCCGCCACGATCGGCGTGACCAGCACGGACTGCGCGATCACCATGGCCATCGGAGTGTAGAGCAGCTGCCAGGCGCCGAGCGGCCCAGAGGCCGATATACACAGGTACACCAGCAGACCCACAACCACCGGCGGCAGCCCCATCAAGGCATTGATCAGCACGATCAACAAGCCGCGGCCGCGAAATTTGCTCACCGCCAATGCCGCGCCCAGCGGCAATCCGATGAGGGCCGCGATAAACACAGCCATCAAGCTGACACGCATGGACAGCGAGACTATTTCCAGCAAATCGGCGTCAGTGGCCCAGACCAAAAGCACTGCCTGCCGCCCCGCCTCTGTGATTTCCTGCATATTTTACGTTTAACTGCATTTTTTACGTGATCCACCATATCACGCAGCCAGAAAACATAAAACAAAGCAGCAAAGCCTCTGGCTTGCTCCGCAACCCAGATTCCGCTGCACGCCAATCTGGGCCGCAAACAACAACGCGTCACAGAGGGGTGCCGGCAGCGTGGCTCGCAACACGCTCTGTGCAACGCGGATGCGCTTCGCTTATTCGCCCTACAGATTCGATACAGCGCCTGCCGTGATGGAAATGCGATTGACCCGCCGGCCGGCACCAGCCCTGTAGGGCAGATAAGCCCCAGGCGCATCGGCGGCATACCCCTCAATCAACTGCCCATCGCTGTTTGGGCTCGGAACATGACCTGAGATCAAATTTGCCACGCCATCCAGCCCACGAGCTACAACACATCGCAGTGGGTTTCAGCGGCGTAGCTCGCGACACGCTCCGAGAAACGCGGATGCGCTCCGCTTATACGCCCTACGGTTTCGATACAGCAGGAGCCGCCGTGATAGAAATGCGATTGATCAGACATCCCGCACCAGCCCGGTAGGGCAGATAGGCCCCAGGCGCATCGGCGGCATGCCCTGCAATCAACCACCCATCACGGCTCAGGCGCCGGAGGTGGCGCGAGATCGTGTATGCCGCAAACCCGGATATCGCTGCACAACGATCGGACTACAGCTGACGTAGCTTCAACTATTCAGACGCCAACGCCAACAACGCGCGTTTAAATTCGATCCATGCCGCCGGATCACTGGACCATGCGGCACGGCCCTCTCCTTCCGCCAACGCGCGGGGCATGATGCCGCGCACCAGCGCCTCGGTCTCTGCGGGGGCGTTTTGCCGGGCAAGTTCGATCAGTTCAAAATCCTGCAGGCCACGGCGCCAAGCCTTCAAGCGCGCCGAGGGGATAGCGCCTGGGGATGCGGCGAAACCGATTTTGGGCAGCTGATTGCCCGGGTACACCAGCACCCCGTTGCCAAAGCGGTCATCGTCTGGTTTGTAGCTGGGGTCAGCGAAAGGCTTATCATCGTTGCCCAGATTGACCGCCCACATCAGCACCCCATCAATGCCATAGCGCGCGGCGATCACACCCCAGGTCCGCAACTCGATGCCGCTGGCGTTGATGCTGTGCACCCCCACCGCCGGGTGGCCGCTGTGGTAGAACCAATTACGATCACCCCGGCTGCGCTGCTCGGCCAGAAAGACGGGATCTGCGGCGTGGGCGTTGGGCGCCCACAGCCGCACCTTGCCGCGCAGGTCAAGTGCCAGGTCTGCAGCCCAGTCCGCGGGGTTGCTGTGACTGGTCCAGAGCAATGCGATGGCATCGCNNGCCTGAGCCCGCGTCAATCGCCTCCTGCACCCGCGCCATCTGTTGGTGCACCATGCTCAGGTAAGCCTTGTCACTGTGCTCGGGGCCGTCGACTTCATCAAACACATAGGCAAACCAGCGCGTGCCGAGCCAATCATTCTCCGCAGCAAAATCCCGCCACTCGCGCGCCAAGGTTTCGTAGCCGCGCAATTCGCTGTAACTCAGCGGGCCCTGCAACTCCATGTCGTAGGGCTGCGGCCAGGGCGTGCGCCAAACGGACACGGGTGTGTTTAAGCCCGGTCCACTGTAGCCATGTTCAGCGCTGAACAAGCTACCATCCAAGGCAGATCCGTAACTTTTTAGGTAGCGCTCTCGCTGCACCTCTGATGCCGGGGCTTTTGTATCACGCTCTAAAAATGTCGCACGGTGAGCATGGGCTAACTGCTGGTAACACTGCGACATGGCAGACCAGGCGTCTGTGTCCGCGCCCTCGCCCACGCCTTCGAGGCGGTAACTGCGATAGACCTCGCCGATGGCGTCGATGGTATTGTCATGTGGCAGGATTGCATCCCACACCTGCAATTCAATCCGCGTACTGAAGCGTGTGGCGCCCCCGTCCCGCACTGTCAGCTGCGCCCAGTAGTGCCCTGCGGCCAAGGTGTCGGGCACGTAGATATCGAACCACAGCAAGCTGCTCTCTTGCTCGAGCTCTGAGGCGGGCAAGCCGGCGTACAGCTGTTTGCCACTGCAAGCGTGTTGCTTGGGCACCAGCGCATCCGGGTAGGCAGCGGGCCAGCGCTTGACCTCGCTTTCAGGGCCCCAGCTGTAGCCGCCGCGATCCACCCGATGAAAGTGCGCCAGGTATTGAGACACCACCGGCTGCACGGCCAGGGGCCCACTCTGGGATTGAAACGCTGACAGCTCTAAGCTCAGGCCCGCACGGTCAGCACCGCGCAACAGCCACTGGCTGGCCACGACTTCATTGCGCGCTGCATGCAACTGCACCGCGCCACGGCTCAAATCAAAATATGGGTGCTCAAATACAGGATGATCATCGACCGCTGGCTTGGCCATGCCACTCAGGGCGCACAGCTGCAATCGACTGGCTTCGCCGATGCAATGATCGGCCGAGGGAGCACGTAGAGAGAAGAAGAGCGCTAACAGGGCCAGCGGCACAAGCAGCAGCGCCGCAAACTGATATTCACGTCGCATCAGCTTGCTCCGCTCAGGCTGATGTGGCGTGTCTCTGTCGCAGGGACACGCCGACAGTTGCTACCAGGGGTAACAGCAAGCCCCAGGCAATAGCGCCTCCTCCGCCACTCTCGCTCCCCGCCGCGCTTGTATTCTCAGAGAGCAAGGAATAACCCGTGCGACAACCTGAGCCGGCCTGCCAATCACTGAGAGACCACTCCAGCTGTTCACCCTGCTCAAAGGCGACCGCCTGGCTGTTGTTCGCGCCGCAGACATCGACATCGGAGGACGCCGAGACCTGTACAGAGGCGACGCGGGTGCTGCTCTGGCCATGCCGCGTGTCTATCTGTTGTATTTTGACTTCACCAGCTTGCAATGTCCCTACATCGCAGCGCACCGTGTCCGAGCTCTCGGCTTCGCAGTTATCGGGCAGGTCGAGCAGCTCGGCGTTCTCCACGCGCAGCTCCAGCGCCGCGGTCGTGGGCCTGGAAAGATCGTTGTTGCGGATAGCGGCGCTCACCGAGCTGTCATTGACAATTGTCATCATCGCCTGCAAATCGATGGCGTCCTCAAAACACTGGGCCGTGACCCGCTGCAAGATTGCCGCTTTGCTGCAGCTGCTGAAGCGGTGCTGCGTGTCCTGGGTAAAATACGGTGCCATGATTTTGGTATGGTCAGCTTCACAGCTGGTGTCGATGTCGTGTTTCGCCCCTAAATTATGCGCCATTTCGTGCGCTGCCAGCAGGTAATTGCGCTGGTACGGGGTGGAGACGCTCACGTCGTAGCCATCCGTGCGGCAGGCCACGCCGATGTAGGCCAGCCCCACTTGATTGTCGGAGCTGCTGTTGCCCGAAAACAAATACACATAGGCGCTTTGGTTATCCTCCAGCGCGCCGGTGCCACGTCTGTAATCTCTGAAGTTGGACAACATTTGATCCATGGTCAC
>JAWSVD010000371.1:0-4089 GCA_033852095.1 Granulosicoccaceae bacterium
GCCCAAAAAGTAACCAAAAAAGCACGCTCGCGTCCTCGTCTTGCTTCGCAAGACCACTGCGTTGCTCAGCTTGCTGGGGTCCGGCCGGGAGCGGTGGTCAAAAACTCGCTTCGCTCAAACACTTGCCCTGCTCTTTCCCAACAACCCTGCGCTACTCATTCGAGGCCACAAGGGGGTTAGAAACGAATCCGTGGATTCGTTTAGATCATCAACCATTGGTTGTCATTCGATATTCTTCTACGATACAACTCGAAGCCCTATAGCTTCCGAACCGCGAAATTCTATCAGTAGGATCCCTCCCCTCGGCGCCCTTGAGTGAGTAGCGCAGGGCCAGCGGGATCAGGAGACGGGTTGTTTGAGCGAAGCGAGTTGCCCGGCTTCCCCGCAGGACCGAGCAACGCAGCGGTTTCGCCGCAGGCGAAACAAGGGTGTGGGGAAAATTTTTGCTTATTTTTTTTGGGGGCCGCCTAGGTAAAAAGTCAGTCACCCCCCGGAACTGCGCGTCCCGGGTATTCCCGGGATAGAACTCACTATGTTTACCGCTAAATCATTGCAGCCAGCATAACAAATCGACCCAACGCGGCCCAACCGAACCCACAGGTGATCCTACGAGGCAAAGCCTCCCTAATCAGCCCCCAATCGATCAATCGTCTCCCGAATATCCCACTCCGTGGTGAGCGGATTCAAAATGCACAGCCGCAACACGCTGCGGTCGTGCAGGCGAGTGGAACTGACGCAGGCGAAGCCGCTGTCGGTGATCTGCTTGGCGCGTTGCTCGTGTTCGCCTTCGGCGGCATCGCGCAGGGCGAAGCACACCACGCCTATTTGCGCGGGGGAAACGATCTCCCAGCGCTCGGGGGACTGGCGCAAGTAGTGTTCGGCGTAATCGGCCAAGGCGATACCTTGGGCGACGCCCTCGCGAAACTTCGCCACCCCGTAGGTGCGCAGGCTCATCCACAGCTTGAGGCCTCGCGCGCGGCGCGAGAGCTCCAGGCTGCGGTTGCGCAGATCAACTTCGTCGCCCTCGGCCTGCACGTCTTTGAGGTACTCGGGGTTCATGTCGAAGCAGGCTTGCATTGCGCCCGAGTGACGCACCAGCAAGCAGCCCACGTCGTAGGGCTGGAAGAACCACTTGTGCGGGTCCATCACCAGGGAATCCGCGCGTTCCATGCCGCTGAGATAGGCGCGCCCCTGCTCGGTAAGAGCAGCCGGTGCACCGTAGGCGCCGTCGATGTGCAGCCAGATGCTGTGCTCTTGGCAGAGATCGGCGATGGCGTGCAGGGGGTCGACTGTGCCGGTGTTGGTGGTACCCGCCGTGGCGATCACCATCATCGGGCGCAGGCCTGCTGCTATGTCCACTTGCACCGCGGCAAGCAGTGCCGGCATTGGCATGCGCAGCTCGTCGTCGCTGGGAATCATGTGGATCTGTTCGGGTGCAAAGCCGAGCTCGCGCAGGCTGCGTGGCAGCGAGCTGTGGGCTTGATCACTGAGGTAGACCTGACCGTTGCCGCGCTGGTGCCTGGCCACGGCGAAGGCGGTGGTATTGGCCATTGAGCCGCCGCTGAGTAACACGCCTTCAGTGCCAGCGGGCATGCCGAGCAGCTGGCGTATCCATTCGATCACCACCAGCTCGACGGTGGTCGGCCCCGAGGCCCCGCCCCAGGAGATAGCCACCGCGTTAAAGCCGGTGCCCATCCACTCCCCCAGAACCGCGGCGAAGGAGCTCGGCCCAGCAACCCGCGCAAAATAGCGCGGGTGATCGCCGTTTTGTTGGTTGGCCAGCGCCACATCTGCCAAAAGCTGCAGCGACTCATCCGCGTCCATGGGCTGCTCGGGCAGCTCGCCGCCGAGCAGTTGTTCAAGCTCAGCCCGGGAACTGCATTTCAAGGCAGGCAGCTGCTGCTTGTGCTGCAGCCGATCGACGACGCGGTCAACCATCTGGTAGCCCAGACGCCGCATTTCCTCCGCGTCCATGCCCAGCGAATCGGCCGGATAAGGGTTGTTAATTTTATCGTTCATGGTTGGCTGTGCTACCCCTTGAGGTTGTTCGGCCACGGCGTGCCGACAGGTCTCTTTATATGTAGCACGGCGTAGCGCCGGCGTCGTGCTTTTGACAGCCAACAAGCCTGCCCACTTTCGCGCTCAGCCAGTTACACTACGGCTTTAGCCTGCCGCTCAACCCGAGACTAGTGATGATCAATTGCCACATCTACACCCTGCTCCGCGAGGGCGCAGAGACCCCGATTCAACTGCACAAGCCCGAGGCTGACGTCGGCAGCCAGGCCTCCACCATGGCACTGCTGGACATGCTGCAGAGCAAGCTGCGCAGCACCCAGCAAAAGCGCCTGGGTCGTATCGATCCTGAATCCGAAGCCGCTGGCAAACCACTGCCTTGCGCGCTGCGCGCCTGGCACGACGAGAGCGGTGATTTCGACGCTCTCAGCTGGGCCGTAGCTGAGGCCTTTGAAGAGAGCTTGCGCCCCTGGGACGACACCTTCAAAGGACACCTGATGGTGGCCACGCAGGTCATGTTTGAGCAGCGTTTTCTGTGGGTTTATTGGCTGCAAGAACGCGAGAACTGGGAAGTAGACGCCAAAGGCGAGCTGCGCCCCGTGGCCACTGTGGACACCGGCCAATTGAAGTACGCGGCCAATGTGCAGGTCAGCAGCTGGGCAAAGGACCCTGAGGCGCTGGCGCTGACCATGGTGACAGCGCGCGGCGTGCCTGAACTGACCAACAGTTTTGAGACCGCTTTCCAGCTGATCGACGAGCAGGACAAAGCAGCCGAGACGGGTAAATTTTTGGAAGTGGTCGAGGGTTACGCAGAGCTGCTCGAGGACGAGCAAGCGGCCGACACACGCAAGGAAGTGGTCAACTACTGCTTGGACAAGGCGCGCAGTGGTGAGGAAGCTGACATCAAGGAACTCTCCGGCCAACTGAACCCGGATCAGCCCGAAGCATTTGCCAATTTTGTCTACGAGCACGATCAATCGATGCAGCCGCCGCCCAACCCTGACGCCAAATCACTGAAGGATTATGTGCGCTTTGCCGGCCGAGACAAGGACATCAGCATCAGCTTTTCCTCTCACCTGATCGACCACGGCATCCGCTTCAACGCCGAGAACAATTCCCTGGTGCTGGAGCAACTGCCCGCGGCACTGCAGGATCAACTTGCACGTCACCTCAGCAAGTAATTGCTGTTTAAGCTCGCTTGGTTTTAACTTGATTGTCGAGGGCGCTGAGCACGAAGGCGCCCCGACACAAATTCGTTTCACTCATCACAAGTTAGGAGATCCACAGCATGTCAGACAACCTCACTCAAGGCAGCTGCCTGTGCGGCAACGTTACTTACGAGATCAGCGGCGAGCCCCTGCGCATGGCGCAGTGCCACTGCGTGGATTGTAAAAAGTCCTCCGGCACGGGCCACATGTCTTTGGCTTTTTTCAAGACGGAGCAGGTCTCCATCAGCGGTGAAGTCAGCGAGTATGGGGCCGTGGCTGATAGCGGCAATACCAGCTTTCGCTCCTTTTGCCCCAGCTGTGGCTCGCGTTTGTTTGGGCGCAATTCGGCGCGCGAGGGCATGGTGTCGGTGACTGCGGGCTGTTTGGACAACGATGCTTGGTTTAAGCCGCAGGTGGTGGTTTATACCAAGGATCAGCCGGGGTGGGATGTTTCTGCTGAGGGTGTGCCGCGGTTTGAGGGGATGCCTACCTGAGGGTTGGTTTCATTTGGTTGCTCGGAGCCTGTCAGAGCAGTGGCTTCGATGCCAGCAACATCCGCGTCCTCGCTGGGAACATCGGCCGGCGAGAACCTTTAACCGTGTCTCGGTCAATGTGGGTGGGCATTTATGCTTACAAGCGATGTTAGGGTTTGCCGCCGCACGACTATGCCAACCTCAGGGTTCGCAGACTAACGTTACTGTGAACGGCTCCTTCTAGGGTAGAACCCAATTCCAAGGGCTAAAATAGCTGGCGCTGGCTAGATTTCGTGGAGCGGCCTCTTTCTGTGATTTCTATGTGGGGTCGCGCCCCCACGGGCGTGTCACTTTTTGCTAAAAAGTAACCAAAAAGGCCCACCCGCGCCCTCGTT
>JAWSVD010000372.1:0-14054 GCA_033852095.1 Granulosicoccaceae bacterium
CCTAGGGCCTCAGGACATGCATTTTGAAATTGAAAATCTAGAATTGGCAAAAACCAAAGGCGCTATTCTAGCGCGAGACGGGGCTGAGATGGGTCTAAATCCAGGGGCAGTGAAGAGAATATAATGTGCCCGTAGCAGGGCCGCGCGCCACGGATGGGCGCGCTGAGCTCAGGCGACTTTGCTGAAGCGCCAGTGGGCGTCTTCGCCCATGCTCGCGCAGCTGTAATCCCCGGGCACAAAATGGCCGTTGCGGTCCAGTGAAAAACAATGCAATTGCTCCCAGCCAAAACACACGGGCGATTCGCCGCAGAGATCCCAGCCGGTCACGTGGGCGTAGATGGTTTTGATCAGGCCGCCGTGCACCACCGCGCCTATGTCACTGGATATGCCGGCCAAGCTGCGGTTCAGCAGCCAGGTTTCGATGCGGGCGAAGGCCTCGCGGCGGGTCTCGCCGCCCGGTGGGCGGCAGTCCCAGCCGCGGCTGCGGCGCTGCTGCAGCAGCACCGGGTCGTAGACAAACTGCCCTTCCCAGCTGCCGTAACTGATCTCGGTCAGGGCTGGGTCGATGTCTGCGCCCAGGGCCAGCAGTCGCGCTGTCTCGCGTGCGCGGCGCAAGGGGCTGGTGTACCAATGCGCGGAGCCGGGGTCGATCGGCAGCTGCCGCGCCAAGACCACCTGGCGGCCGTAGTCGCTGAGCGGGACGTCGGTGCGGCCCTGGATGCGGTTGGCGCTGTTCCATTCGGTCGGGCCGTGTCGCATGAGGTAGAGTTTGTGCGCGGCTTTGCTCATCAGTTCCTTGTCCACTTACCTGTGTTGTACCGGGATAACGATCTTGCTATCAGTAATTGAGCACCTTAAATTCCACCCGGCGATTGCCCTGCCGGCCGGAGCGGTTGTCGTTGCGGTAGATGGGCTGGCTTTCACCGGCGCCAACTGCACGCAAACGATCGGGACTTATGCCGTGCTCTATAAGATATTCGGCAACAGAGCGCGCTCGCTTGATAGACAATTGCAAATTGTATTGGCCGCTGCCCTGGTTGTCGGTGTGCGCGGTGATCTGTACCCGCAGTTTGGGGTAGCGCTGCATGTCCTGGATCACAGCGTCCAGACGGGCCCGCGCAGGCAGGGTCAGAGCGGCCGAGGCGAGCTCAAATTGCACCCCTTCTAAGATGCCGCCAAAGACGCAGCCGGACTCATCCACGCGCCGTTTTGGCGGGGTCGCGGGGCACAGATCGCGGCGGTCATCCACACCGTCCGCGTCCACGTCGCTGGGCGGTGGTTGCACCGCCTTGGGCGCTGCCGGTGCAGGGGCTTGTAGCACAGGGGTAGGAACAGGCGCGGGCACTTTGTTGCCAAACGGCCATGAGGGCGCCACGCCGATGCGGCGCACGATACCGAGCGTCAGCAGGTGCGCATCCGTGTCGTAGGCGTTGAATTCCAGGCGCAGGCGGGTGCGCTCCATCAAGTCGATTCCGACGCCTGCACCCAGGCTGAGGTGCCAGTCGTGGTCGCGCTCGATATCAATGCCCTCGCCGTCGGTGTCGAGCAGGCCCAGGCCGATCTTGGTGAAGGCCATGAATCCCTCGCGCCGCTCCAGGCCGCTCAAGCCGTAGTTGGCATAAGCCTGATAGACATACTCCACACCGAAGGTGCTGTAGCTCAGCGTGCTGTTGTCGGCGAAGCGTGCGGCGCCCAGATCAGCGAAGTGCAGCTCCACCGAGCTGCGCTCGCCCAGATCGTAGCCGAGCAGCAGCTTGAAGCCGCTGTCGCTGTCGTCGCTCAGGGCGGTGTTGCTCTGCGGCGCCAGCGTTGATTTGCCCAGAGCAATACCCGCGTACAGCTGTGGGAAAAACACTGTTTCGGCGGCGTGGCTTTGCAGGGGTAGGGCGATGACCGCAGCCAGAATGGGGAGTAGCGTGTAGCGGGCGCGCATGTCAGTGGGCCTCTCCCGTGCTGCGGCGTCTGAACAGGTACAGCGCGGAGAAGAGAGCCATCAAGATCAACACCGGGTCAAAGCCGGCGCCGCGGGCGAGGGTGCAGCCGCCGTATCCGTCGATGCCGGCGATGGCTGAGCTGCGGCTACTGTTGCCGCTGTCGTCGGCGTCGGGCACCACGCGGCGACCGGAGTAGCTCGCCTGCAGAAAGTCTGCGTTACCGTCACCGTCCGCGTCCACCGCGGTGAACTGGCCGATGGTGTCGAGCCAGCCGTCACCGTCGGCGTCCGGGTCGTGCACATCGGCGATCGCGTCCCCGTCCTGGTCGCGGGTCAATTGCATGCGCGCGTCGAAGCGGTCGTCGATGCCGTTGCTGTTCAGGTCGGCGCCGCCGGTCCATGCAGCGTCCACCAGGTCGGGGATGTCGTTGCCGTTGCTGTCGTCCAGATCGTCCAAGCGGCCGTCGTGGTTGCTGTCCAGGCTGTCCAGTTCGTTCTCCAGGGAGTCCTCGACGCCGTCGCCGTCCGCGTCCAGATCTAAGGTGTTGGCGATGCCGTCGCCGTCCGTGTCCAGGGCTGCACCGGTGGCGATGTTCAGGTCGTGCAAGCCGTCGCCGTTGGCGTCGCGGTAGCCGTCGATGCGCCCGTCGCGCGGCGCGGTGTCCGGCCAGCCCTGCTCCACCACGTCGGGCACGCCGTCGTTGTCACTGTCCAGGTCCAAGAAATCGGGCACGCCGTCACCGTCCGAGTCGCGCTCGGGTTCCATCGTACTCTGCGCCTGGTCGTTCCAGCCGTCGCCGTCCATATCCTGTGCGGCATTGAGCCGGCCGTCGCCGCTGTCGCTGATGCCGCCGGCCTCGACCACATCCAGCAGGCCGTCGTTGTCGCTGTCCAGATCCTGGTGGTTGGGGATGCCGTCACCGTCGCTGTCCTTCTGGCCCTCCACCATGTCCGGGATGCCGTCGTTGTCGTCGTCCACGTCCAGGCTGTCGGACACGCCGTCACCGTCGTTGTCCTTGTCCACGGTGATCGTCACGGTCGCCTCGCGGCTGCACAGTTCACAGTGTTGGGTGGTGATCGAGCCGTTTGCCTCGACGCTCTCTGAGCGCCAGGTGTAATCGCCGTAGCTGTCACGCGCCTGGGCAAAAAATCCCGCTTTGAAAAAGGGCAGCTGACTGCCGGATAAATCGCTGATGTCCAAAAACAGCTGCCGAACTGTGGACGCGGGCCAAGCGTAGGACTGGCTCGCGGCGGCCGCCGTGGGGTGGTTGCCAATCGGTGACAGTGAAGCTTCGAATTCACTGCCAGGGTTGGTCGCGCCGCTCTGTTTGCTCAGCGACCACTGGATGCGCACGGAGAATTTCGGATCCGAATCCTGATAACAGCCGGTGTAATCAGTCTCCAATTTCATTTGCCGGGCAAAGACACTGCCGTTGGCGGCGCCCACGCCCGCCAGCCAATCGGTATCGGCGGTGAGCGGCGGCGCGGCGATCACCGGCAATCCGGTGGCGGTGGTGCCGCTCAGGGCGCCCGCATCTGCCAGCGTGATCGGCACGCTGGTGTGGCTGCTGCGCCAATCGTTCTCTGAGACCTGGTAGCTGAAGCTGTCCTCGCCGCTGAAATGGCTGGGCGGGTTGTAGCTGATCTTGCCGCCGATCACGCTCACCGTGCCGCCCGCGGCGGTGTTCTGCCCCACGGTGACCAGGGTGAGCTCGTCCAGTTCGCCGCTGTCGTTGGCGAGCACGTCCAGCACCGACCCCTGATAGCCCGCCGAGACGATGAAGTGGTCGTTGCTCAGACCGATGGCGCAGTTGCGCTGGGTCTCTGTCGCCGCCAACTGGGTCGATAGGGTCAGGCACACGAGGCCAGTGATGAGCGACGGGGCGCGTGGGGATCGCGGTATGAGCATGGCGGTGGACTTCGTCTTAAGGGAGTACTCCTTGAGTATAGTTGGCGAGGCGCGAAGGTTGACGCTATCTGCCACTGTAATGGCGCGGCGGGCCTGACTGTATCGGAGCGGTAACTTTTGTGGTGCTTGTTATACGCGGGAGTGTGGCGAGGGCCGTGCTGAGCAGGGGCGCTACAGAGTGTGGTGCCGCGTGTGTTTCGCCCAGTGGGAAGATAAAGGTGGGGCTCAGTCGGGGCGGCGATTGGCGCGCAGCATCTCGCGCTTGCCCGGCGGGCCGAGCAGTCGGTCAACGTCGAAGTCGCAGGCCAGCAATGAGCGCCGCACCGCGCCCTGCGCGCAATAACTGACCCAGCTGCCGCCCGGTCGCAGGCAATCAAAGTAGCGCTGCAGCTGCGCCTGTTGCCACAGTTCGGGGGCGCTGGCGGGGCTGAAGGCGTCAAAATAGCAGAGTTCGAAATAGCGCTCAGGCAATACCACCTCGCGCGCGTCCCCCAGGTACAGCTTCAGGGATCCCGCCTGGGTGTCGGTGCGGTGCAGGCCAGGACTGAGGCCTTGCCAGCACGCCAGCTGGGCGCTGAATTCGATCAGCAGCGGCGCCAGATCGGGAATGAGTTCGTAGTGCAGCAGCTCGAGGGCGGCAGGCTGCAGCAGGGCAATTTCCAGCGCGTGGTATTCCAGCGGCACGCCGGCCGCCAGGGCTGCACGTGCGGTCAGCAGGTAGTTCAACCCCGTGCCCAGGCCCATCTCCAGCACGGTCAGCGCCTGTTCTTGGGCCTTGGCCTGCGCCAGCCGCTCGTCCAGTTTGCTGGCCCAGATAAACACGTATTCGGATTCGGTCAGCGCGCCCTTGTGCGAATGGAAACACTCGCCGCTCTGGGGGTGGAACAGAGTGTAGGATCCGTCGCCCGTCAGGCGTGCCTCAGCCATGGTGTGATCGGGCTTGTATCAGTTGGCGGATTTTAGGTGCGGGCCGCTCTCCAGCGAAAAGCGCCGCAACTCCTGCAGGTAGTGTTTGCTGCTGACCGGCATCGGCACCCGCGCGCCCGAGACGTAACTGATTAGGTCGCGGCCCTGTTTGATCAGCTGCAGCGCCCAGTTCAGGTGTGGCTCAAGAGTGGGGTTGGCGATCGCATCGACGGCGGGGCGGAAGTGGGTCAGCTGCTCGCCCGCAGCGATGCAGGTGGGCCAGACTTCGAAGATGATACCGTCGCTTTTGTTGGTCTCGCAATCGGCGCGCGAGGCGGCGGCGAAGTTCAACAAGATCGATTCAATGCCCGCAAAGGTTGGCATGCTGCCGAAGATCACGATCATCTCCGCCACGATCGCATCGATGTCGCGCATGGTCTGCGCGATCTTGATGTAGCGCTGCTGGTAGAAGTTGGCGATGGTCATGGTGAACGCTTTGAAGGGCTCGCCCCAGAGCTCGTCGATGCCTTCTTCGCCGCTGAAGTGTCGCACCTGTTTGCCGATGTCCAGCGCCTCGCGAAAACAATCACCGCAGTTGCGCATCAGCTCGTTCTTGCGTGAGATGTGCACGCCCTTGTTGTCCAGGTCGACGATGCTGGTGAAGATGTCGGTGGCGCGGTTGAACAGCGCCCCAGCGAGCATGGCGGCGTTGACCCGCTGGCGGTCTGGGTCGGTCTCTTTTTTGTAGGCGCGGCGTGCGTCTTCCAGGCGGTAGCCCGGTGTATTGATGCCGCGCTCGGTGTGGTGGAAGGCGCGTTTGGTCAGGCTGACAATCAGCTCCCGCTGGTTCGAGGGGGTCTCCTCGGGCGGGTTGTAATATCGAATCCAGTAGCCGTCGTAATAGATGCGCAGCGCACCATCGAGGCGGTGGATCGTGCCGTTTTCAAGCGGAATGTCGCTCATTGTCTGCTGTGTTCCTGTGCCTTCCAGCGGAAGAGTTTCCGAGCGATACCGAAGGTACGCAACAGCACCTTGTATCTGATCAGAAACATCCTCACAGAGAGGGTTGTCATATTGCCCTTAGGCACCGGGGGAGCAGTCTACCACTATAGTGGCATAACAGCCTGTTCAAAAACTATCCACCGCTGCGGACGCCCCGAGTTTGCTCAAATTAGCTCCTGATTTTTGTTAAATAGAGGGACTATTCGCCTCAAATCAGTGTCAAATTTGCCTCAAATCGGATCCCCCTCGCTGGGCGCTTAGTTTCTGAGCAGGCTGCTGCGGTATCACGGTGCCACAGCACTGATAACCGCGCGCAGTGGCGCGGGCAGCCCCTCGACGGTCTTACTTGCATCCGCGCTGTCCAGGCACTGCGACAGGGACTCAAATCGCATCCAGTCGGTGCTGCGCTGTTCATCCACACTGGTCTGGTTGATGTCCACACACTGCACGTCTTTGTAGCCGAGTCGCTGCAGCCAGCGGCACAGGGCCTTGGCGCTGGGCAGGAACCACACGTTGCGCATGCGCGCGTAGCGGTCTTCGGGCATCAGGACCGTGTCCACGCCCCCGGGCACCACGAGCGTCTCCAGCAGCAGCTGGCCGCCCGGTCGCAGGCACTGTTGCAGGTGTTGCAGGTGGTCCATGGGCTCGCGGCGGTGGTACAACACCCCCATGGACAGCACGGTATCAAAGCAGCGCAGATCGCGCGGCACGGCCTCTATGCCCAGCGGCAACTGGTGCGCGCTGCGCTGGCCCAACAGGCGGCGGCAGGCGTCGAATTGCAGGTTGAACAATACGGCGGGCTCGATGCCCAGCGCCAAGCTGGCGCCGGCCCCGGCGAGGCGCCAGCAGAAGTAGCCGTTGCCGCTGCCCACGTCCAGCACTTGGCGGTTATCCAGTGCGTGCAGGTGCGGCGCGATGCGCTGCCATTTAAAGTCTGAGCGCCATTCGGTGTCGATCTGCACACCACCTAGATCGAAGGGGCCTTTGCGCCAGGGGTGCAGCCCCTGCAGGGCAGTGCGCAGGGCGTCCAGCTCGCTCGCGCTCTGCGCAAATTCACTGCGCGGGGCGTCACAGTTCAGCGCCACGGTGGGCTGCTCGGGGCTGGGCAGTTGATCGATTGCCGCCTGCCAACGCGGCAAGTCGCCGTGTCGCTCGAAACGCCGCATGGCTTCGCCGCTTGACTGTAGCTGTGTAATCCACTGTTGCAGTTCGCTCTCGCGCGCGTCCGCCAACAGTGCTTCCCAATTGATCATCGCAGCGCCACCAGTGATAAAAAGTTGAAACACTGAAACCACACTTCGGCGTTGTCGAAACCGGCGCTGCGCAATCTGGTCTTGTGCGCGTCCAAGGTCTCGGGTTGCATCACTTTTTCAATGGCGCTGCGCTTCTGTGCGATCTCCAAGTCGCTGTAACCCTGCTGGCGTTTGAAGGCGTGGTGCATATCGGTGTGCAGCGCTTGCTGGCGGGGGTCGTCAAAACAGATCTTCTCCGACAGCACCAGCACGCCGCCGGGCTTGAGCCCGCGGTAGATCCGGTCGATCAGCTCGTCCCGCTGCGCCTGCGGCACAAACTGCAGGGTGAAATTCAGCACCACCACCGAGGCATTGCTGATCTCGATATCAAAAAAATCCAAACAGTGCAGCTCCACCGCGGCGCTGCCGCCGGCTTTGCGGAGGTTCTCGCGGCAGGCGTCGATCATCGCCGTGGAATTATCCACCCCGACCAGGGTGCAGCTGTTGGCGCTGACGTGGCGGCGCATGGAGAACAGCGATGCCCCGGTGGAGCAGCCCAGCTCGTAGAGCCGCGTGCCGTCCTGCGCGTGGCGCGCGGCGAGGTGGCCGCTCAGGCTGACGATGCTGGCGTAGCCGGGCACGGAGCGGTTGATCATGTCGTCGAAGACGTCCACCACGGCGCTGTCGAAGCTGAAATCCGGCACTTCGCCCAAGGGCTGGGCGTAGAGGTTGTCGCGGGCGGGCTGTTGTTCTGACATGTTCAATCGACGTGCGGTGGCGGTTTTGGCCTGCAACTATCGTTTATTTGCCGATCCGGCTCAAGTGCTGCAGCCGATGCTACCGCGCCGGGCATCGTGCTGCTGTGCTTTTGAAGGGGCGTGATAGAGCTGCGGCGGGCAGCCGAGCAGGTGCGACCGCTCGGCTGTGCGCAGGCTCAGACCTCCGGCGGGCGCCGGTAGACCGCGTCGGCAACGGTCAAACCGCCGGATTCAGCCAGGTGGTGTGTGGCGGTGATCTGCTCGCACCAGTCGGGATAATGGGTCTCCAGGCGGGTCTCGGCGAAGGCCTTGGTGCTCAGCTCGTCGACGCGGTTGATGTGCGTGCCATTGCCGTAACAACCGCCGCCGTGTTGCGAGGGGCGGTAGATGACGCCGTCGCGCTTGAAGATGGGCCCGGCCTGGCGCGCGCAGCGCACGTCGCTGATGATCGGGTTCAGCGGGTGCGGTGTCCAGTCGGTGGTCAGTAGCTCGTCGGCGTAGAACAGGTGCAGCTCGTCGTCGGGGCCCTGACCGGGGTAGGCCTGCATGTTGACGAACATCCACCAGCGGCCGTCGTGCTGCACAAAGGTGCTGTCGTAACAGGCGGCGCCTTCCATCAGGTTCATCACCTTTTCCCACTGCCCGGGCCAGCCGGTGCAGCGGTAGAGCTGCACGGTTTTGTCTTCACCGCTCTCAGGCACCATGTACCACTCGCCGTCGTGCTCAAACACATTGGGGTAGGACAAATGATAAGGCGTCTTCAGGATCACCTGGTGATCGATCACTTCGCCTGCAGCGTCGATCTCGATTACCGACAGATGGCCGCGACGCGGCTCAAAGGTGGCCTCTTCGATGAAGATCCATTCGCGGCCGTCGCGGTGCACCGGGAAGGGGTCGGCCCAGAACACGTCGCGCGGCGGCAGCAGGCGCTCGAAGCTGGGCAGCTCGGTCGCCAGTTCACCGGCCGTGCCGCGCTTGTAGAGAATGATCCACTGGTCAAGCAGCTTCTGGGCTCGAGCGCGGCGGCTTGCCAGCAAGCGCTTGGCGTAGTGCAGCGGTACTTGTTGTAGCGCTTGGCATAAATTGGGCAGGCCGCGATTGGCGCTCAGCTCGTCTGTGGGCAGCTCGCCCCAGTTGGGCGCTTGTGTGGCCAGTAGCTGGAGTTGCCGCACTAACATCGCAGCGCAGCGCCAGGCGGCCTCGTGTTGGTTGCGCAGCGGGGACGCGTCGTCCGCGCGGGAATAACCGCGGCCAGTGACCCGCGGCGCCAGCTCACCGGGCAAGTTCACCTGCAGCCGAGAGCCAATGGCGAGCTGGTGTTCCAGCGCCTCCCAGAGCCCGGGCGGCGTGTCACGCCAGTCGGCTGCGGCCGACAGTTGTGGAGTCAGCACCGGCACGCCGGCGGCAGTCGCTATTGCCAAGTCCTGTTGCCATTCACTGAGGTTCAGGATCAGCGCTTGTCCGCCGTCCGTGTGGCTTTTTAGCCCTGCAGCAATGCTGGCGGCGTCGGTGGCGCTGCTGCGTTCGGCGGTCAGCTGGCTGAGAAGGGTCGATTTTATTGCGGTGTTCTGCCCGCCAAACAGCTTGTTGTCTGCCCAGCGCACCAGCCGACTGCCCAAGTTACTAGGAGCTATGTCCTTGCCGGGCAGTTGCACGAGGTGGATTTCTATTGCGCTATTTGCAATTGAATCCCGAAGCGCGCAGAACTGCCAGTTTTGCAGGTGTTCTTCGTGGTGCAGGACAAAAAGCGTTGTGGTCATGGTTAAATCAGAAATCGGATGAGTAATACCAGAGTGTAGCGGCACTCAGGCAGATCAATTCAGGTCATTCAGCTGATCAACGCGTGCAGCTGTACACCATGGCCGGGGGGAAATTGCGCCACACGATCGGCGAGGTGTGCACATCGCTGAAATTATCGTCCAAGCGCTGTTTAAAAGCGCGGCCGGCGGGCATCAAGGGCACGCCCGCGTAGGTGAAGGTGACAAACTTGCCACCCGGGGGCAGTGCGTCCAGAATCGCCGCAAAAATGGCGTCCTGCAGATCGGGCTTGAGAGAGCCCCAGGGCAGAGACGAGACAATGCAGTCGCAGTGGCGCAGGCCGTGGCGCCCGAGGTAATCGACAATATCGGTCGCAGAGGCGGTGTGGATTTGCGCCAGCGGGCAGCGCAACCGGGCCTGACGCGCCAAGAAGGGGTTGATCTCCATGGCGAAAAAGACAGCGTCTGCGGGCACCAGATTGACCAAATGCTCAGTGAACACCCCGGTGCCAGGGCCAAATTCAACCACTGTTTTCCAGCGTTCGATCTGTGCTTCTTTGAGCAGGGTTTTTGCAAGCGCTTGCGAGGACGGGACAATCGCACCCGTGTCGCGGGGGGCCTTGACAAACTGATCTAATAAACGAAATAGCTGCATCGCTGGACGTCATCTCAACGCGGAATTAATCCGCCGAATTGTCTCAGATATCAGCACCTAAAGGGGGGATTTATTTGCGTAGTAACATATTAGCGCCTACAGGCCGCCGCGCGGTACCGTCACTAGGCGTTACACTTGGTTACGGCCTACGATCCCCCGCTGCCGTTTAATGCAGTCATGGAACATGCCGAGCGCTTTTGGCGGCGCCTTAGAAGAGAGTGACAGATGTTAAAGAAAATGCTAATCAGCCTGTTGTGGCTGTTCCCCGTGTTGATAGCCGTGATCGCCAGTGCGCGCGCTGCAGATATCGCTCACGATGTGCGCAGCGGTGACGGCGGGCAAGAGCAGGGCGGGTATTTTGAGGTGGGCGTCAGCCTTGCCTACGACCACAATCCCCTTGCGCAATTGAATGGCGATTCGAACAACAACAGCGGTTTCGGTCTTGAGTTGGCGGGCGCTTATTTTTATAAGGGCTTCTTTATCGAGTTGGCGCACGGCACCTACGACGGCTTAAATCTCGGCTATCAGCTCGGTGCTAACGACGCCTGGAAGCTGGACTTGATCGCGACCAGCCTGGACGGCAGCTACACCACGGGCGACGACAGTGATAACCCGGATGAGGCTCTGCTGGATCGAGATTCCTTGTACAATGGCGCGGGTTTTCGCCTGACCCGTTACGCGGGGCCTTATGTGCTCCAGGGCCGTTTGGTCAGTGATATCCACGACAACAACGGTGTGTCGGCCAGTGCGCGATTGGGTCGTAATTGGCAGGTGCGGAACTGGAACTTCCACAGCATCGCAAGCTTGGACTACGCCAGTGAGCGCACCTTGAACTACTACTTGGGTGTCACCGACGAAGAAGCCACGGCGCGCTTTCCCGCCTACACAGCAAAACACGGCACCGCCGTTTCCATTGAGGTCGGTGCCACCTTGCCCGTCTCGCAGAATCTGGTCTGGCGCTCGGCGTTTATGCACACAATTTATTCGGATGAAGTCACTGATAGCCCCTTGTTTGACCGCGACAACTACACAGGTCTCAACACTTCTCTCAGCTACGTTTTTTGATGTGATGAGACATAAGCCGATCGCCTGTCTGATGATTCTTGGTGCTGCTCTGTCGGCGCCATTTGCCGTTGCGCAGGAGCTTGTTTTTGAGCTCAAGCCCGCGCGTTGCATCGCCCTGCATGCAGGGCAAAGCTGCTACCAGACCATCGTCTTCAGATGGGATTTGCCCGCGCAGCACAACTATTGCCTGGTCGAGGAAAGCGTGGAAAAACCACTGCACTGCTGGCTGGGCGGCGGCAGAGGGGGCTACCGCCACGCCTTCGCCGCGGATAAAAATGCCGTTTTTCAAGTGCTGCGCGAAGACGGGCGCATCATTGCGGAGCGCACCATGGAGGTCTCTTGGGTGTACCGCAGCAGGCGCAAGAACAAGAGCAGCTGGAGATTGTTTTAATGGCCGAGCAGTCGCATGTTTTGGTGGTAGAAGATGACGCCTCCCTAGCGCAGTGGGTCGCCGACTACCTGCTCGACAATGGCTTTCAAGTCAGCGTCGCCAACCGAGGCGACACCGCCGTCGAGCTGATCGAAGCGGATCAACCGGACCTGGTGGTATTGGACGTGATGCTGCCGGGCATGAGTGGCTTGGAAGTGTGCAAGGCCGTGCGGGTATTCTACGCCAAGCCCATCTTGATGCTCACCGCCTGCACCGAAGAGAGTGACGAAGTGCTGGGCTTGGAATACGGCGCCGACGATTACCTGCCCAAGCCGGTGCGGCCGCGGGTGTTGCTGGCGCGCATTCAAGCGCTGCTGCGGCGCGATCACAGGCCGGCGATCGATGCGCAGCAGTGCGTGATTGGCGGGCTGCACATCGACGCGGAATCTCGCTCGGTGCACTTGTCGGGCGAGCTGATCGAACTCTCCGCCAACGAGTTCGACCTGCTCTGGGTGCTGGCACAATCGGCCGGTGAAATCCTCGACCGCGCCTCCCTACTGGAGCAGCTTTGCGGCTACGATTACGACGGCTTTAGCCGCACCATCGACGTGCGCATCTCACGCCTGCGCAAAAAGCTCAAGGACAACGCCGGGCAGCCCTACCGCATCAAAACCGTGCGCGGCAAAGGTTATCTGTTCGCCGCGGATGCCTGGTAAATGCGCTTTAACCGCCTCAGTGCTTCGCTGCTGTTTGTGGTCTTGGCGGGTGTGCTGGGGCTTGGCTTGTTGCTGAACGAACTCTACCAGGCGATGGAGGGTGATACTGACTCTAGCGACGCGGCGAGCTACCATGCCATCGCCCGGCCGCTGGTGCAATCATTGGGCGCCGCCCCTGATCTAGACGCCGCACTCGCGGCCATGCTGCAGAGCACCGGCCTTGAGTTGAGCGCCGTCTCCGTGTCGGACATGCCGCTGCCGCCCGAGCTGGCGGTGACATTGCAGGGCGGGCAGCCGCTGTTGCTGCAAGCGGACGGTCTGCCCGACGCGCATGCGCTGTCTGTCTACATGGCCATCCCAGGCTCTGATCAACTGCTGATCATCGGCGGGCTGCCGGTGGAGGCGCCGGCCACAGCCAACGGCCTGCGCATCCTGCTCACCCTGTGTTTTTACGGTGGCCTGCTGGGCATGGTCTTGCTCTGGCTGGGGCCCTTGATCCGCCGCCTCGCGGCCTTGCGAAAAGCCACGCAAGCCTTTGGCAAGGGTGATCTCTCGCAGCGATTGCGCAGCTCCGGCGGCTCGTACATCGCCGCCATCGAAGCGGACTTCGATCACATGGCGGACCGCATCGAGGGCCTGATGGCCGACAACCGACTGCTCAGCCGCGCCGTCTCCCACGATCTTAAAACTCCGCTCGCGCGCTTGCGCTTTGGGGTGGAAATGCTCGCGGACAGCCGCAGCGCGAGCGAGCGAAAGAAATACGCACTGCGCGTCGAGCAAGACCTGGACGAAATGGAATCCCTGGTCTCGACGCTGCTCGACTACGCGCGCATGGAGGACAACCGACCGAAGGTATCGCTCGCAGCCGTCGACCTCAATCAGCACCTGGCGCAGTTGGCCGCGAGTTACAGCGATAAGCCGGAAGTGCGCTTCGAGGCGGCACCGGCAAGCGCGACAATACAAGCCGACACGCGTTACCTCGACATGCTGATCAACAACCTGCTGCGCAACGCGCGCCAGCACGCGCAGGCCCGTGTATCCCTCTCAGTGCAAGTTGATCAAGGGGAGGTGAATGTACTGATAGAAGACGACGGCCACGGCATCCCCGTAGCCGAGCGCACGTACGTCATGGAACCCTTCTACCGCGCCAAGCCCGCCGGCGAGCCCGTCCACAAAGGCCACGGCATGGGCCTCGCCATCGCCCAGCGCCTAGCCCAATGGCACGGCGCCACCCTACGCATCGGCGACTCTGCCTCCCTTGGCGGCGCCCGCTTAACAGTCAGCTTCAAAGCAAGCCGCTAATTTCGCAATCCCCTCGTGGGAACCTACGCGGCCCGGACCCGCCCGCGAGCCGAACTCCGCGCCACGTTGTAATGGATGCAGTATTGCTTGCAGGCCACGTGAGCGCTCAAACATTCGGTCGAGCGGGGTCGGCGTCCCACGTTGAGAGCGCAGTCCCGTGGGAGGCACGCCCCGCGGGCCGAATGCCGCGCCACGGCGTGAAGGATGTCGCGTTACTGACAGGGCAGGAGAGAGAGCCCAAACATTCGGTCGAACGGGACTGTCCGGGCCGCGCAGGTCGGGCCGCGGGCGGTCTCCCACTCAGACGTGTGCACGGAACTCGTGGGAACCGAACGCGGCCCGGAGCTCCCCGTCAGGCAGAAAGCCGCGCCACGGAACAAGGGGTACCGCACGACTTACCGCGCAGCCAAAACCCTAATCAAACGCAGTATCCAGCTCCTGCAAGTCGT